>JABSOL010000013.1 GCA_013215985.1 Campylobacteraceae bacterium | reverse complement strand
TTTTTTATAGTTCGGATTTAGATGCTTCTAGATTTTATTAAAATAAAATAACTAATTTTGATTTATCAACAGAAGTAGTTATAATTTTTTTAACGTATGCTATTTGATTAATTCTAGTATTAAAAGCACAAATATTTATATTCTTATTTTTCTTTTCATATAAAGTTTTTTCTATGATTTTTGAATTATTAAAGTCTAGAATAAAATCATATCCTTCTTCTAATTCAAAGTTTTCAAAACACTCTAAAGATTTTTGATTATATTCATTAGTATTTAAATGAATAAAAATATTTGTAATTTTTGAGATACTTTTAACAATGTCAAACTCTACTTTAGTAAAATAACCTTCAAAATATAAATCTATTTTATCAAAACGTTTTACATAAGATTCATTTACAGTATATAAAGATGCTAAGTTAATTTTATCAACAGATAAATTATCATCTAATATTTTTATATAATTATTATAAATTCTTTTTAAAAATTTAAGATGTGATTCGTAATATTCATAAGTATCAACAGATGATATTTGATCAATTGTTAGTTTTTCACTTGATATTTCTTGAAAAAATCTAAATATATAATCACTTTGATTAATAAAAGAAGAGAAATCTTTACTCATACCTAAGTCTTCAAAGTTGTCAACATTAATAGCTTCTTTTAGATATAAAAGTCTTTGTTCTTCATCTATATATTTTCTATTTTTAATTTCTAGAGATTTTTTAAAAAAGTCATCGATTGTAAGAAAAGTAGGCAATAATCTATTAGAATCTTCTGATTTTAAAAACTCTCTTATTGCTCTACTTGTTGGGAATATTTTTAGTTCTAAGTTAAATTGCATTTGATTTTATAAAAAAATAACCTTTGTTTCCATCTTGTGTTTTAACTGAACCTGTAATGTTCCAGTTTCCTACTTTTGGAATTTTTACTATTATAACATATTTATTATCTTTATATTCTAAATCTTTATTACTTAAGTTTATATCACTTTTATTATTTGTAGCAACTGTAATACTAAAATTTATTTCTAAATTATCTAAAGCTTTATTATTTTTATCTTTAACTGAAATACTAATAATATTATTTCCTAGTTTATACATATCTTTATGCTTAGATTTTTTTTCAATAATTCTCTGAGATGCATAAATATCACTAGTCGTAAGTTCTAAATCTTTACCATTAATATTTAAAATAAAAGTATAATTCTTTTTAAACTTTTCATTTGATGCCATAATATTATTAAAATTTTCATCTAAATGATGATATGAAACTAAAAATGTTTCATCTTCATTTACAGGAGTATTTATAGCAGACTTAATTGTCCAAAATATCATTCCCAGCGTAAACGTAAAAATCCCAATAAAAAATAAAGGCCAGTAGTTTCTTTTTTTCATATTATTTCTTTTTTGATCTTAATATTATAACTGTATACGATAATATACCGAATACTACAAGTGAATACATTATAACTTTCCAAATAGTAGAAAAAGTTTTACCAGACTCACCAATAGCACTATCTAGTCTCTCAAGACCTTTAGATTCAACTATTTGTGAAACTATTTCATCATATCCATTTAATACAGCAGCGGATGTTTTTGCAAATAAATCATTTTTATCTTTTGAAGCAAGTAAGGGAATAACATATTCATTTAAAATTTCATTTTTATCAATTACATTTTTTAAATCTTTTGTAGCTCTAATATTAACATGTGTTTCATCTAAAGCAAGAGTTAAAATAACATAAGGTTTTTTTAATTGTTTAAGTAAGTTTTCTTCATAATTTTTAATATATTCTAATTTTTCTTTTGTCGGAGTATTCTTTTTAACACCAAAAGTTTTTTTAGCATAAAGGTAAACATTTATACCAGTTTTATCTTTTAATTCATTCCCTATTTGATTTATTTTAACTGTAGTTCTAGGGTCGATTACAGCATCAGAATTTAGTAAAAAATTTTCACTAGCGCTTGAATTAGTTAATAAAAGTAATAAGAATAAACTTATTACTTTTAAAACTTTAAAGGATTGCTTAACCAATAAATATTCTTGTTGAATCAAAAAAACTAAAATACACTGTTACAGCAGCTGATCCTAATAATAATATTCCAATAATTCTATCCATTATTTATCCTTATTCTTACCAACAAGTATATAGTGCTTGTTATTGTCAGAACTATTAGCTTTAAGGCCATCTAATTCTTGGTTTATTTTATAGAAGTTTTGAGCTTCTCTTTGTTGAACTTGAATAGCAAAATATGTTAAAGTTCCAAGAATTGATAATAATAATGCAGTTGCAATTAGCATACCTGTAATACCATGTAATCTAAATATTCCTCTTTCATTTTCATTCATAGAAGTATTTCCAGCCATCTTACTCTCCTAAACTTTGAATATAAGCAGCAAGTGCTTTTTCTTGAGTATCATTAAGTCTACCTTTGAAACTAGGCATAGTTCCAATATTAGATTTTTTACCATCTGTTAATACAGATTTAATAATAGCAGTATCATACTCTCTAATGTTTGGAGCAACATACTCCATACCTTTACCATCCATTCCATGACAGCCAGCACATACACCAAAAGCAACAGGAGCTTCGCCTTTGAATCCACCAGCTACATAAGTAGCAACTTCATCAATTTCTTTTGCATCTGTTAACATCATGGGAGGCATTCCACCAGGGAAAGCAGTTTTAAAGTTATTAGCACCGTTATTAATTACATGAATAACAGAAGTTTTTAAAATTCTTTTTGTTAAATCTTGTGCTTTTCCGTCAATACCTTCAGCATCAACACCATGACAGGGTGCACATTGAACTAAAAATAATGATTCACCCATAGCTGTTAATGTTTCATGTGAAGGATTTTTCCATTTAGCTTCAAATTTTGCGTTATATTCTAAAGTTTCTTCATTCCATTGACCAATTTGTGAAAATGTATTTGTTGGATAACCAATAAATAAATACCACATAGCCCAAATAATTGTACCAATATAAGCTAAAGCCCAACCCATTGGAACGTCATTTCTATACTCACCAATGCCATCCCATCGCTCTTCTGCTAATTCACCACTAGCAGTATCATTTTTAATTTGATTAACATATTTGATTACTACAAAAACCGTAATTGCAATAATCGAAAATGCTCCAACCATTGTTAAAGTATTAATATAATCATCACTTATAAAAGCATCACCTGCAACAAAGTAAGTTCCTGCCATTAAAGAGATGATAAGAATAATTCCACCTATTAACATAGATTTCATGTTATATCTCCTTTTTATCTTCTTCTTTTTTTTCTTTTCTTTTTTCTAAAGGTTCGTCATTAATAGAATCATCATGAACTAGATGAGAGTATTTTTCGAAATCTCTTTCCCCTGATTTATCTCTTTTGTATATTGAATACGCATAAGAATAAAACACAATAAATACCACAAGTATGACAAAAAATTTGACATAACCTTGTAAATCAACTAATTCTTGATGAGTCATAACTACCTCTTATTTTAAAGAATTTAAATATGCGATTAACGCAACAATTTCAGGAATCTTACCAGCATCAACGGCATCTTTTACAGCTTGATTTTTCATATCAGCAGTAATAGCTTTTGCATCTACTAATACTCTAGCAGACGATTCTTCGAATGTACCTAAAGGTATATCAAATTTTCCATCACCATTTAAATCAACATCATATGGTGTTGCAAATACAGTTTTAACAGTATATGCTTCAGCATATGCAGTTTCAATATCAGTAACATTTGTAAATAAATGAGGATACTTAGGCATAATACTACCAGGTACAACACCAGCAGGATCCATCATATGATTTTCATGCCAATCAGTTGTTCTATAATTTCCAACTCTCATTAAATCAGGACCTGTTCTTTTTGATCCCCATAAAAATGGTCTATCATAAGCATATTCACCAGATAATGAATACATACCATATCTATCAGTTTCTGATTTAAATGGTCTAATTAATTGTGAGTGACATGCATTACATGAATCTTGAATATAAACTTGTCTCCCAGCTAATTCTAATACAGTATAAGGTTTTGTACCAACTGTAGGACGAGATTGTTTTGCAAAGTCAGGAATAACTTCAATAATTCCAGCAAACGAAATAAAAACAAATACTAATACCGCAAAAAAGAACGGTCTTTGTTCAAACCAATGAAACATAATTAATCCTTTCTTATGGTGCTACAGGAGTAGCATTAGCAGGTTCTTTATCAAGAATTCTACCACACGTTGCAGTTTTATACATATTATATGCAAACATAAAGAATCCAATTAAATACATAAGTCCACCAACAGCTCTAATAGTATAATAAGGTTGTAATACAGTAACTGTATCAATGAATGAATAAACTAATGAACCATATTCGTCATAAGCTCTCCACATCATACCTTGAGTAATACCAGCAATCCACATAGAAGTAAAGTATAAAACAATACCTGTAGTTTGTAACCAGAACTGAGTATCCATTAATGATTTAGAATATATTTCTCTTTTATACATTCTTGGTGCCATATGGAATAACGAAGCCATAATCATAAATACAACCCAACCTAAAGTACCATCATGAACGTGACCTGGAATCCAATCTGTAAAGTGCGCAATTGCATTTACTGATTTAATCGCTTGAATAGGACCTTCAATTGTTGATAACATATAAAAAGTTGATGCTAAAATCATAAACTTAATAAGTGTATTGTCTTGTAATTGTTGCCATTCACCCTTCATTGTTAAAAGCATATTAATAGCTGATCCCCATGATGGTAAAATTAAAATAATTGACATTACAGAACCCATAGTTTGAACCCAATCTGGAATCGTAGAATAAATCATGTGATGTCCACCAGCCCATAGGTATACAAATAGTAATCCCCAGAAAGCTAAAATTGAAAGTTTGTATGAATAAACATTTTGACCAGATTCTTTTGGTAAAAAGTAATAAATCATTGCAATAATAGGAACAGTTAATACAAATGCAACTGCATTATGACCATACCACCATTGAACTAAAGCATCATTAGTTCCAGAATACATAGAAACAGAATGGAACCAATCACCATAACCAGATACTAAAGCAGTTGGAACTTCCATTGAATTAAATAAATGAAGCATTGCAATAGCTAAAAAACAGGCTATGTAGTACCAAATAGAAATATAAAGAGTTCTCTCTCGTCTAATTCCAATTAGTCCAAATATAGAAACACCCCATAATACCCACCATACAGTGATTAAAATGTCTAAAGGCCATTCTAGTTCAGCATATTCTTTTGAAGTAGTAATACCCATTAATAAAGTAACTACGGCTAATAGAATTGTTATAAAGTATAAAACAAAATGTAATTTTGCTACACCCATTAAAAAAGGTGATTCTTTTAAAGAAACCTTTAAAACTCTTTGTCCAATGTAGTACCAAGTAGCAAAAATACCACTCATTGTAAAACCAAATATTACACCATTTGTGTGTAAAGGTCTTAGTCTACTAAAAGTACCATATTCTCCGGCTAAATTGTTTAACTCAGGGAAAGCTAGTTGAAATGCTAAAATAACACCAACAAGCATTCCAATGATACCAAATAGAATTGTTGTGAATGTAAAGGCTTTTGCTATTGAATAGTCATACTCAATTTGTGCACCGTTTTGCATCAATCTCCTCCTTATTTTTAATACAAGTCACAGATTGTCACTCGTTATGCGAAATTTTAACTAAAAATCGTTAAAATTAAACTTAAAAATTGCTTTATTATTTTAAGTTTTCTTTAAAGTGTTACCTTAATTTAGTATTTTGTTTAAAAAGAATATAATAAACAAAAAGGTTATAATATGAGAAAAATTCTTTTGTCAACTTTAGCTGCTGCAGTGCTTACTACTAGCGCTTTTGCTGATTTTATTGGATTTGAAGCAGGAGCTGCTTATTGGAATTCTTCTATTGATGGAAAAATTCAAAAAGGTAGTGGATCTGACTTAGATTTAAAAAATACTTTAGGTTTAGATGACAAAACTTCATCGAATTATTTTTGGGCAATTATTGAACATCCAATTCCAATTATTCCAAATTTGAAAATTGAAAGAACTAACTTTACTGTTGATGGAAATGCAAAAGTTACTCAATCTTTTAATGGTAAGACATTCTCAGCTAATGCTGATTCTGAATTAACTTTAAATCAAACAGATTTTAAGATTTATTATGAAATTTTAGATAACTGGGTTAATGTTGATGCAGGATTTAACTTCAAATTAATTGATGGAAACCTATCAGTTGGTCCATTAGTAAATGAAGATATTGAAATAATAGTACCTATGTTATATTTAAAAGGTAAATTCGACTTACCATTTTCAGGATTATCTGCTGAAGCTGATTTAAATTATATTGCTTTTAACGGAACAAAAATGCAAGATATTAAAGTAGGATTATTATACGAAACTTCTATTGGTTTTGGAGCTACTCTAGGTTATAAAATGCAAAATATTGTATTAGATGATATTAAAGATTATGATGCAGAACTAAACATTAATGGTGTTTATTTTGGAGCATTTTACCACTTCTAAAATACAAAACTATTTAACTTGCTAAAAACTAGCAAGTTAAATCTATCTTATATTAATAGTTTTTTAAAGCTTGTTGGCTTTCTCTTTTTAAAGTTTTCTCTTTAAGATCCGCTCTTTTATCATAAAGTTTTTTACCTTCTGCAGTTGCAATTTGAGCTTTTAACATATTCTTAGAATTAAAGTATAGTTTTAATACTACTAATGTCATTCCTTCTTTCATAACTTTTTCGAAAATTTTATTAATTTCTTTTCTATGTAATAAAAGTTTTCTATCACGTCTTTCATCAGGTCTATATGTTGCGTGAGCAGTACCTAAATGAGTAATATGCATATTAAGAATGTATACTTCATTTTTAATAATTCGAACGTGAGAGTCTCTTAAATTAACTCTTCCATCTCTTATTGCTTTAACTTCTGAACCCATTAAAGATATACCAGCTTCATAAATATCTATAATAGTATAATCATGAAATGCTTTTTTATTTTTAAATGTTAATTGTTTTGCTTTTTCTTTTTTCTTAGCCATTGTTTACCTTAAAAAATGTACTTCCCGAACCGGAGAAGTGACAAAAATCTTTTTTATTATTTTCTAATTCTTTATATAAATAAGCAGCAGGTGAATATAAATCATTTGCTTCTTTTATATTAAGCTCTTTTAAAATATCAAGTGATTTCATTTTAAATAATCTATCACTATCTTCTTTGCTAGTTAGGTGAAAAAACTTCTCAGAAAATATTTTAAAAATAGCTGGAGTTTCACACTTTACTTTTGGTGTAAAGGTCTCAATATCTAATTTTTTTTCATCAAATTTTTCAACTATTTCACCTATTCCACTAACATTAGCAGAATCATATTCATATACAAAAAATGGAACATCAGCACCAATCTTTTGAGCAAGATCACATAAATCATCTTTAGATAAATCAAGTTTAAAATACTCATTACACATTAGTAAAAAAGTAGCTGCATTTGAGCTTCCTCCACCTAATCCTGCAAATTCAGGTATATTTTTTTCTACTTTTACAGTGATTTTCTTAAATTCTTTTTCTAAATGTGGAAACTTATCTTGAAGCAAAATATATGCTTTATAAATAGTATTCTTTTTAGTTTCACAAGCAAAAGTACCCTTTAATGTAAAGTCTTTATTTTCTTCTTTAATAAATGAAATTAAATCAAATAAAGAATGTACTCTTACAAATCTTGATGCAAGAAGGTGGTAATTATCTCTTTTACCTGTAATTTTAAGAAAAATATTTACTTTTGCATATGATTTTTTTTGCACTATAATCTAACCTTATTTAGAACATATTTAACTTCTTCATTAATAATCTCAATTATACTAAAAAATTCATCAAATATTATAAGATATTTACCATCTTCTTTATATTCAAGAAAATCAAGTGATATCTTTTTACCTAAATCTAACCATTCTTTAGTTCCAGAATAATTATTTCTTTTAATATCTAAAAAGTCTAAAGGATTTAAATCTTTTTCATTTTCATAAAAGAATTTACCTTCATTTAATCTTTCTAAATAAGATAAAGTACCACATGAATTTAATCTCTCTAATAAAATCTGAGCTAAAGATCTAATATAAGAACCTTCTGAAACACTTGATTCAAATGTTATAAAAGGATGTGAATATGAAATAAATTTAGTATCAATTATATTCATTGTCGATTCTTTCATTTCAAATTCTTTACCAGCCCTAGCTAATTCATAAGCTCTTTTTCCATCAATTTTTTTAGCAGAAAATTTAGGTGGAAAATATTTAATAGAACCAATTAAATTTTTAATTTCTTCTTTAATTTTATCTTCACTTAAAACATCTTTTTCATTAATTGTATGAATATTCTCTAAATCTAAAGATTCAGATTCTGCACCTAACCAAATAGTAGTTCTATATGTTTTAGGTGTTTTTTCTAAATAATTAAATAGTTTTGAATATTGCCCAAAAGCTACAATTAAACATCCACTTGCAAATGGATCTAAAGTACCAGAAAAACCAGCCTTTTTATTTTTATATTTTCTTTTTATTCTATTTAAATAAGAGTTTGATGACATAAACATTGGTTTTTTAACTACTAATAATTTATTCAAAGGCTCTTTATCGTAAAGTCTTACTTGCATTTTTTCTTCTTTTATTTTATATTATTTTATTTTTTTTCTACAAATGATGAAAGTATATCTCTTTTTGATCCACCAAAATTTATTGTAAGTTTGTATTCTTTTCCAGCTCTGCTAGACTTCTCAACTCTACCCATACCAAAGATTTTATGTACAACGACATCACCATTTCTAAAAGCAGAAGTTCTTTCAATTTTTAGTGAACCTTTAATAAGTCCAGACTCGCTTAAAAATCTTGATTTTGTTAAAGATGTTCTTTTACCTTTATAAAATCTTGAATGAACAAATGAAAGAGTTAAATTATCCATAGCTCTAGTAAAAGCTACATAACCTAATCGTCTTTCTTCTTCAATATTAGAACCATCACCAATAATTGGGAAAAAACCTTCTTCAAGGCCAATGCAAAATAGATGTTTATATTCTAAACCTTTTGATGCGTGAATACTCATCATTGAAATAGATTCATTAAACATTTTATCTTGTTCAGATTCTAAAGAGATTTCATTTAAAAAGTCTTCTAAGTTTAAATGAGGGTTTTGTTTAAAATAATCTCTAATATATCCAGAGAACTCATCTATATTTGCTTTTCTATCTTCACCATCAGGCACAGAATCATAAGATGATCTATAATCAAATGTATCTTCAAAAGCATCTAAAAATACAATTTTAGAATCTTCCATAACATCTCTTAGTTTTGAAATAGATTCTACAAAAGTTTTTAATGTTTTTGTATTTTTTTTACCAACAATAGTTATTAATTCATCATCTTCATAAGATTCAATTAAATTAAAAATTGGTATTTTAGTTTCAATAGATTTTGCTTCTAATTTATCTAAAGTAGTTTTACCTATTCCTCTTTTTGGTTTATTTACAATTCTTTTAAATGAGAAGTTATCATTAGGATTAGTAATAATTCTAAAGTAAGCAATTAAATCTTTAATCTCTGCTCTTTCGTAAAACTTCATTCCACCAATTAGTTTATAAGGAATTCCAGCTTTATTAAAACCTTCTTCTAATGATCTTGATAATGCATTTACTCTGAATAAAATAGCAATATCACTAGCGCTTTCGCCGGCTATCAGAAGTTTTCTAATATCATTTACTAATTTTCTAGTTTCTTCATTTTCATCATGTGATTCATATAATTTAACAGAATCACCTTTAAATCTTGTACCTCTTAAACTTTTACCTAATCTATCTCGATTATGTTCAATTAATTGATTTGCATGATCTAAAATAGTATCAGTTGATCTATAGTTTTCTTCTAGTTTAACAACTACTACATTTTCATAGTGTTCAGTGAAGTTTAAAATATTTTTTATAGTTGCACCTCTCCAACCATAAATACTTTGATCATCATCACCAACAACACAAAGGTTATTATGAGAACAACATAGTTTTTGTAATAATTTATACTGTAATTCATTAGTATCTTGGTACTCATCAACCATAATATATAAATATTTTTGTGATATAACTTTTGATAATTCATCATTTTGTTTCAAAATTAAATAAGGTAATAATAATAAATCATCAAAATCTACTAAATTGTTCTTTAATAAGTATATTTCATATTTTTCATAAACATCAGCTATTTGTTTATCAAGTTTTGATTGAGCTGCATCTTTAATATCTTCTACAGAAAAAATATTATTTTTAAATTTTGAAATTTCATTTACAACTAAAGCTGTAGTTAAATCTTTATCAATATTTTTAATAATTCTTTTTTTATCATCTGTATCAATAATAATAAAGTTGTTTTTTCTATTTAATTCATGCATATGCATTTTTAAAAATAATAAACCAAATTTGTGAAATGTACATAATAAAGGTGGAGTATTTATTAAATTAGGGTTAATTAATTTAAAAGCCCGCTCTCGCATTTCAGCAGCCGCTTTATTTGTAAAAGTTAAAGTTAAAATTGAGGCAGGATCTATTCCAATAGAAATTAGATAAGCCAATCTTGTAGTAATTGTTTTTGTTTTACCTGAACCAGCACCAGCTAAAATAAGTAAAGGACCATCTATATGTTGTGATGCTTTTTGCTGTGATTCATTAAGTGTAGATAGAAAGTTTTCAGACATTTGTACTCCAATAGTCAATTATTATATCATACTTTTAATTAATTAATTAATTTAACTTTTATAAAATAATGTTACTATTCTTATATAAAAAATAATATTTAAAAGGTTTCATATGCTTAACGACTTTTCAAAACTACAAACATTTTTAACAGTTGTTAAAGAAAAATCATTTTCTAAAGCATCTTCCAAATTAGGAATTTCACAACCAGCAGTTACGCAACAAATGAAATATATTGAAGATTATTTAGATGTTCAAATAATACACAGAAAAAAGAATGGTATAAAACTTACAAAAGAAGGAGAAATGTTATTCTCTATTGCACAAAAAATACAAAGATGCATAGCTTCTAGTGAAAAAGATTTATTAAAAATAATAAATAAAGATATTCCATTTATTTTTGCGACTTCATCTATTATTGGTAATTACATAGTTCCAAAGTTTTTAAATCATATAAAAGATAATATTCATAATGATGTATTAATTGAGGTTTCTACTTCAGAACATTCTATAAATAAATTATTAGATAAAAAAGTTGATATGGCTTTAGTTGAAGAAATCATACCAAGTGATGATTTAATTTATAGAGAATGGAGAGATGATGAAATTGTTTTATTTTCAAATCAAAAACTTCCATCAAAAGTAAATGATAAAGATTTATTAAAATACAATTGGATTTGCAGACCTTATGGGTCTCATACAAGAGAAATATTCAAAGAAGCCTTAGAAAAAGAGAATTATCCTAATTGTGAAGATTTTGGAATACAAACTAAAATTACTTCTTCTACTTCTATTATTCAAACTATTTTATGCTCTCCTCAAGATCAAGAACCTACAGTTTCTATTATTTCAAAAGAAGCAATTGAGAATTATGTAAAATCAAAAGTTTTATTTGAAGCTAGAGTTGGTAAACAAATTATGAAAAGAAAACTATATATTGTGTATAGAAAAGATTCTAAAAATGATGCATTTATAGATAATGTAGTTTCATATCTATTAAAAGTAAAATAACAAAAAACCCTAAGGTTTTTTGTTAAGATTTATATATACTATTTTTTAACGAAATAATCTCCATCAAAACTCTCTAATCCATAGTTTCGCTCACCTATAGAATCTTTTAGCTCTTGTATTGATAAGTATTTTAAAGAATCAGCTCCAATGTATTCACGTACTTCTTCTACAGATCTTGAAGATGAAATTAACTCTTCTTTATCTGGAGTATCAATTCCATAATAACAAGGAAATTTAATTTCAGGACTAGCAACTCTAAAGTGAACTTCTTTTGCCCCTGCTTCTTTTAACATTTTTACAATTCTTTTTGAAGTAGTTCCACGTACAATTGAATCATCAATAACAAGTAAAGATTTACCTTCAATTAAAGACCTCATTGGTGAGAGTTTAAGTTTTACTTTTAATGAACGCATTTCTTGAGTTGGTTCAATAAATGTTCTTCCAATATAATGATTTCTAATAATTCCATATTTAAAAGGTATACCACTTTCTTCTGCATAACCTAATGCAGCTGGTACTCCTGAATCAGGAATAGGAATAACCATATCATATTTAATTGTTGAGTTTTTGTCATTTTGTGCTAGAGTTTTCCCCATTTTTTCTCTTGTAGAATAAACAGTTTTACCATCAATAACAGAGTCGGGACGTGCAAAATATACATATTCAAAAGCACATGGTCTAAATTCAGGCTCGAATAATTGAATAGATTCAGGCTCTTCTTGTCCTTCTTTAAAAATTAACATTTCACCTGGATTTATATCTCTTACAAATTCTGCATCTACAAGTTCAAACGCACATGTTTCAGATGCAACTATATATCCACCCGATTTAATTTTACCTAAAGATAATGGTCTAATTCCATATCTATCTCTAATTACAAAGTGTTTTGAGCGTGATTGCACAATAAAACAAAATGCGCCAATAGTCTTAGTTAAGGCTTCTTGAATTCTATCTTTTAATTTATCTTTACTTGATTTAGCAATTAAGTGTACTAAATTCTCAGTATCCATACCAGTTTGAAAAATAGCTCCATTATCAATTAGTTCTTGTCTAACTTCATCTTTATTAATAAGATTACCATTATGAACAATTGACATTTCACCTAATTTATACTTAGCATATACAGGTTGAGCATCATATAATGAGTCTCCACCAGCAGTTGAATATCTATTATGGCCTATTGCCATATTTCCAACTAAAGCTTTTAAAACATCATCTTTAAAAACATCAGATACAAGACCTCTTTTTTTAATAGTAACCATTGTACCATTACATGCAGAAATACCTGTTGCCTCTTGACCCCTATGTTGCATTGAGAATAAAGCTAAAGAAGCTAGTCTCGCTGCATTTTCATTACCGTAAATTCCAACTATTGCGCACATTTATTTTACCTTTTTGATTTAAAAAATAGAAAGTGAACTTCATGCATATTTACGACCTTTAATCGTAAACAAAATATCTTTCTATTCTTTTCTTAAATTACTTGTATAGTACTAATTATAAACCTAAACAATCATTAATTGAATACAATCCAGCTTCTTGATTAACTAACCATTTGGCTGCTTTAATTGCACCTTTTGAAAAAGTATTTCTAGTAGTAGCTGTATGATGAAGTTCAATAAACTCACCATCATTATATAATCCAACAGTATGACGCCCTACTATATCACCACCTCTTAAACTCATAACGGCAATTTCATCCTTAGATCTTACACCTATATCACCATCACGACCTGAAACTCTTACTTTATCTAAGTCTAAATTTCTAGCTTTGGCTGCTGATTCTGCTAAAGTTAAAGCAGTTCCAGAAGGAGAATCAACTTTATATCTATGATGTTGTTCAACAATTTCAATATCAAAGTCATTTAAAGCTTTTGAAGCTAAAGTTACAAGTTTATTTAAAACAGCAACTCCTAAACTCATGTTTGAAGCATATAAAACAGGTACTTTTTTACTAGCTTCTATAAGTAAGTTTTGTTGATGTTTTGAAAAACCAGTAGTTGCGATAACTAAAGGTTTATTTGATTTACCCTCAACTATTAAAGTTAATAACTCTTCTGTTGCCATTGGAGTTGAAAAATCAATAATAACATCAGATGAATCTAATAAAACTTGAATATCATTAGTTACGATAGTACCTTCAGGTACATCTTTTTCTAATTTTTTAACAACATGACAAGCAGATAGTTTTATCTGATCGTCATTTTTTAAATCATCAATTAATAAAGAACCAACTCTTCCTGTACTTCCAAGAATTCCAGTTTTTATCATGTTCTATCCTAAGTATTCAATAATATTAATAGCAGCAGTAGATCCATCACCAGCAGCACAAACAACTTGTTTTGAAGCTTCGATTCTAACATCACCAGCAGCATATAAACCAGGTACATTTGTTCTCATTCCTAAATCAACAATGATTTCACCTGCTTTATTAGTAGCACATAAAAAAGATCCATCTTCTTGTTTTAATGAATCATTTAATACATCTCGTCCCACAAATACAAATACCCCAGGAACTGGTAAATCTCTAATCTCACCTGTAATTTTAGATTTAACTTTAAGTCCTGTTACACCCATATTATCACCATATACTTCTTCAATATCGCAATTTGTAACTTCTTCTATATTAGCAGCCCCTTTCATATGAGCAATAGTAGAAGGAGCAGCTCTATATGTATCACGTCTATGAACTAAGTAAACTTTTGAACACATTTTTGATAAATAAACAGCTTCTTCTAAAGCAGTATCACCACCACCAATTACAGCAACTTCTTTACCTTTGTAAAAGAAACCATCACAAGTTGCACAAGTAGAAACACCTCGTCCAAATAATTTATCTTCTCCAGCAAATCCAGCTCTTCTTGGCACTGAACCTGTTGCTAATAATACAGATCTAGCTTCTTGAGTTTTTCCATCAGCTAACGTAAGTGTAAAGATATCATTTTCTTTTGTAACAGACATAACTTGATTCATTTCATGTTTTAAACCAAATCTTTTACATTGTTCAGGCCATTCTTCCATTAATGCCATACCTGTTACTACTTCTATTTGACCTGGATAATTTTCAATTTCTGATGAAGTTGTGATTTGCCCACCAGGCATTCCCATTTCGAACATTGTAACATTCTCTAAACCACCTCTTGTAGCATAAAGTCCTGCAGTTAGACCTGCTGGTCCTCCGCCTATGATTGCTAAATCTAACATATAAATTCCTTTTATTTTAATTTATATCAAATGAGTAAATAATTTACTTTATCTTTAAATAATTGAAATTATAATACTCAAATTTTATTAAACCCTTGGTTAATTTTTAATTAAGGATAATCTTTATCTTTTGATATTATTTATCGTATTAAACAGGAATCTTGCTAAATTAAAGCTTTAATCAATAAGTATTAATTAAATTTAAGTTATTATTCCAAATCTAAAGGATGAGAATGGAAACATTAGACAAGTTAATATCAACAGCTTCAAGTATTATTTGGGGAGTACCTATGCTAGTTTTACTAGTAGGTACAGGTTTATATCTAACTATAAAATTAAAAGGAATGCAGTTTTGGATTTTACCACATGCATTCTCACTAATTTTTAAAAAAGAAGAAGGTGCTAAAGGTGATATTTCAAACTTTCAAGCATTAATGACAGCCTTAGCTGCAACAGTAGGAATAGGAAATATTGTAGGTGTTGCAACTGCTATTACATTAGGAGGTCCCGGAGCTGTATTTTGGATGTGGCTTACTGGAATCTTAGGAATGGCAACAAAATATTCAGAAGCAATTTTAGCTGTCAAATATAGAGAAGAAGGAGCTAATGGTTTTAAAGGTGGTCCAATGTACTACCTGAGTAAAGGTGCTAATATGCCAAAACTTGGTTTTGCTTTTGCTGTTTTTACTATTTTAGCTTCATTTGGAATTGGGAATATGACTCAAGCAAATGCTATATCTCACGCTTTAAATGTGCAACTTCATATTGAACCTTGGGTTACAGGAATTATACTTTTAACAATCACATCATTTGTAATTCTAGGTGGAATTAAATCAATTGGAAAAGTAACTGCTATTTTAATACCATCTATGATATTTATATATTTAGGAACAGCCGTAGTTATTTTAGTTTTAAACTCTGATAAAATTTATGGAGCTTTTGGTCTTATCTTTTATCATGCATTTAACCCAATTGCAGCAGGTGGTGGATTTGCAGGTGCTACAATAGCAGCAGCTATTAGATTTGGAATTGCAAGAGGAGTTTTCTCAAATGAATCAGGTTTAGGATCAGCTCCAATTGCAGCAGCAGCAGCAATCACAAATCAACCAGCAAAACAAGCATTAGTATCTATGACTCAAACATTTATTGATACACTTTTAGTTTGTACAATGACTGCTTTAATTATCTTAATTGCGCCATTTTGGCAAGAAGGTATTAGTGCAGGTGAATTAACATTAAGAAGTTTTGAATACTTTTTAGGCCCAATTGGTGCTTATGTTGTAGTACTTGCTACTGTATTATTTGGATACTCTACAATTTTAGGATGGTCTTATTACGGTGAGAGAGCATTTGAATACATATTTGGTGATGATAAAATCAAAATATATAGAATTGTTTTTATATCATTTGTTTTAATTGGAGCTATGCTTGAATTAAAATTTGTATGGAATTTTTCTGACTTAGCTAATGGACTTATGGCCATTCCTAACTTAATAGCTTTACTTCTTTTATCCAAAGTAGTAACAAGCGAAACAGACAAATACTTTAAGAATAAATAGCCTTAGGCTATTTATTCTATTCTAACTGCTTTGTTTAAAGAATAACCTAAACCCTTAACAATTACTATTGATTCAAAAGGTATCTTTTTTCTTAATCTTTTTATTAAAGCTCTAATATTAGTGAGATTTGTAATCTCTCCTTCCCAGACATATTCTTCAATCTCAGAATAAGTAGCTACATGATGTAAATTATTAGCAAAAAGTTCTAAAAATAAAATCTCTTTTTTTGTTAATTCTATATCTTTACTTTGATGATATAAAACTCTATTTTGGTAGTCATATTTATATTCAGAATCTAAAATTAACATCTTTTTCTGATTTGCACATAATTTATTTACTTTTTGCATTAACTCAAAAATGTAAAATGGTTTTTTTATATAATCATCACAACCTATTTCATAAGCTTTTTGAATATATTCTAAATCATGGTTAGAAGAAATAATCATACAAGGAGTATCTTTATGATTCATTCTAATGTATTCTAAAATAGAAATACCATCAATTCCTGGTACATTTATATCTAAAATAAAACATGAATATCCATTTTCTAAAGAAGATAGTGCTTCTTCTCCATCATAAAAATTATCTACTTCATATGATTCTTTTTTTAAAGCTTGAGAAATTAAATTAGCTAATCTTTCATTATCTTCAAGTACTAGTATTTTCATCTTTTATTCCTATTTTAATTGTAAAACACGCGCCATTATCAATATTTTCAACTGATACTTGACCATCCATTTTATCTTCTATTATCATCTTGGTCATATATAAACCTAAACCATGACCTTCTGATTTTGTAGAGAAATAAGGAGTAAATATTTTATCAAGATATTTTTTCTTTATTCCACCAGCATTATCTTTTATAAGTATAATTAAATTATTCTTTTCATTAAATATACTTATATTTATATTTCTATTATTAAAATCATGTTTTATAAGTTCATCTTTTGCATTGTTTATTATATTTAAAAAACTCTGCATAAATTCATTTCTATAACCATTAACTATTAATTTTGTATCTTTTTTAATGTTAATATTTATATTTATGTAATTATACTTAATATTATGATTTACAATATCTAACATAGAATTTATTGCTTCTTTAACACAAAAATCACTTTTATTATGTGAGGGTTTAATAAACTCTTGAAAATCATTCATTGTATCAGTCATATATTTAACTTGTTTCATAATATCACCAACATATGATTCTTTTTCACTTGAGGTAGTAGAAGATGAATAAAATATTTCTTGTGCAATTGTAGTTATCTCAACTAAAGGAGATTTCCACTGATGTGCAATTGAAGCAAATATTTCTCCAAGTTCTGCAAGTTTTGACTGTTGAAGCATATACTGCTGTTTTCTTTTTCGCTCAAGGGCCATTGCTCTCTCACTTGTAATATCAGTAAAAATAGTAACAATTCCTGAAGAATCTGTTTGTTTATCAAAATACTTAGCTTGTTTAATTAAATAAATTTTTTCGTTTAATGCTTTATCTGAAAAACGAAAGTTTTTATCATTTTGATCTTTATGTTTATATAAAAAATCTAAAATAACTTTAACTTTTTTATTATCAGTTAAATCTTCTAATTTTTTATTATTTAACTCATGCGATGACATATTTATTAAATCACAAAACTTTGTATTAGTATCAATTATAATACCTTTTTTATCTTGCCAGAAAATAGGACTTTCAATTGCATTTAACATTACATTATCAAAATGTATTCGCTCTTTTAGTATTTTTTCTAATTCAAATCTTTTATAAATATTTATAATTAATGCAAATATTAGAATTAACAAAAAAGGTGAGAATAAAAAAACATAATTTATTAAAGCTCTATTATTAGCAAAAAAAGTTTTATCTTTATTAACAAGCTTATATGTTCTTACATGTTTTAAAGGAGACAAATCAAATTCTTTTAGTTTTTGATGATCAAATATATATTCTAAATCTGAAGAAACTTTAACCATAACTTGTGAAGAATTTATAAACTCCAAAGCCATTTTTGCAGAATTCTTACCAAGTTTATTTAAGTTTACAATTCTTCCTCCCAAAGCACCTTTTGAGATAAAAATACTATCAGTTATAAAAACTGGAACTTTACTTGATTTAATAAATTCTGCAATTTTTATACTTTTATTTAATTTTCCATCAGTATTTTTATAAAACCTTATAAATAAAAGTGCTGAGTTTTTTTGTGAAAAAGAGAATTTCTTTTTTAGTTCTTCTAAATTATTAGCTTTTAAATAAGTAATATTATTTATATTTTTATAATTGTCTTTAATTTCATTTATAATATCCTGAGAAATTTTAAAATCATTACTTGAATCATCAATAATATATAAATTTTCTAGATCTGGCATAATTTCATTAATAAGTTTTATGTTTGAGGGTAAATCGTATCTTTGAATATAAGCTGATGTTTTTTTCTCTAAATTTAGTTCTCTGACTTCATTATATAAATAATCATCAATTGCAACTGCAAATATTTTTTCATTTGTAAAAAAAGAATAATAATTATCTAAAATAAATTTGTAGGCAAAATCATCAATAGTAATAACAAGATCATATTCTTGGTTTTTTAGTTGAACTGTATATAGTTTTTTTAAACTCTCAAAATATTCTTTTGAATTAATTCTTTTTGCATCCATATATAAAATATTTACATCAATGTTTGCATCTTTATATAAAACTTCTTCAATTCCTTTTAAAATATTATCACTCAAAGCATAACCTTTATGATAAGAATTTAGAATTAGTATTGATGTATTTGAGTATAAACTAGTTAAAAATATGAAAAAAAGAAAGGTGATTTTTAATAAAGTTTTCGTTGGTTTTCCTCTTAGTGATTTTTTTGCATTATACAAAAGAATCACTAAGAAAGTAATTTAAATTAATTTTATGTATATATTTTTATTTATAAAATGATTAGAGCAAGTATAATAAGTGCAGATAAATAAATAGCTCCAAAAATAGCACCTAATTTCCACCATGTTCCTTGTGAAATATAACCAGCACCATACCAAATGGGAGATGGACCTGTTGCATATGGTGTGATAATACCCATTAACCCTAAAGAACCTACAAGTAACATCGCAAAAGGTTGCATTAACTCTACTGGCAATAAATTTGCACCTACGCCTAAAAATAAAGGTAATAATGCAACAGTATGAGCTGTAACACTTGCAAATAAATAATGGAACAAAAAGAATAAAACAACTAATATAATAACCATAGAAACAGGATCAAAACCAGTAAGGTTTGTTGAAATTAAACCAGCAGCCCATTTTAAAAAACCTACTTTTTTAAGACCACTTGCCATTGTTACTAAAGTTGCAAACCAAATAAATACATTAATTGCGGCTTTATTTGTAATAACATCTTCCCAGCTAATTACTTTTGTAAGAACTAAAAGACATAAAACTGATAAAGCAGCTGTTGTTCCATTTACTCCAATTTCTTTTCCAAAAATCCAAAGAACCAATGCTAAAAAACCAAGTCCTAACATTAATAATTCATTTTTTGTAATTTTACCCATAGAACTTAGCTCTTTTGAAGCCCAAGCAGGAGCTTCAGGAGAATCTTTTTGTTCAGGAGGATAAACAATATAAGCGATAAATGGAACTGCTAAAAATAATGGCACCATAACAATTGCTAAAGTATTAAACCATGTTGACCACTCAATTACAATTCCCACATTTTTTTCGACTAATGAAACTGCTAGTAAATTTGGTGCTAAAGCAGTTAAAAACATAGAACTTGTTACACAAGTTGCCGCAATTGCTACCCATGTAATATAAGCACCTAATTTTCTAGGTTCATTTTCAGGTGTTGAATTAAACATTTGAGGAATGTTAATTGCAATAGGAAATATTGTACCTGCACTTCTTGCAGTATTTGATGGCATAAAAGGAGCTAAAATCCCATCAGCAAAAGCTACAGCATAACCTAATCCTAATGATGTTTTACCTAGATATTTAACTAATAAAAGTGCTATTCTTTTTCCTAAACCACTTTTTTTATAACCTAAAGCAAACATAAAAGCTGCAAAAATAAGCCAAATTACACCATTTGAGAATCCACTTAAAGCCCAATTACGACTAGCTTTTGCAGTTTCACCTACTAAACCAAATGTTGCAGAAAAACAAACACCTATTAATCCTATAAGCGCGGGAGGAATTGGTTCTAATATAAGACCAACAATAACAGCTAAAAAAACTGCAACAAAATAATGAGCCTCTAGACTTAAACCCTCAGGAGTAGGAAGTAATACTACGACTATGGCCAATAGAATTGGCAAAAAAACTTTAATTTTATTATTCATTATATCTCCTTTTAAAATTATTATTTTTAATTATAGAGCAATTAGAATTAAATAAAATTTAAATTAGACATATTTATTAATAATTTATTATTAGTTTAGATAAAGTTTATATTAAAAATGAGATTTTTGGCATAAAAAAAGCTTAGCACATTAAGGACTAAGCTTTTTTACATTGTATTTTTTATTGTTTAATATTATTCTAAAAGCGAATTTAATTTATCTATAAAAGCTTGTTTTGAAGAAGCACCAACCATTTGATCAACAACTTCTCCATCTTTTAAAAATAAAATAGTAGGAATTGATCTAACACCATATTTAACTGCTAAATCTTGTTCTTCATCTGTATTAACTTTACAAATATTAGCTTTTCCTTCAAACTCTTCAGCTAATTCATCAATTACTGGAGCAATCATTCTACAAGGTCCACACCAAGGTGCCCAAAAATCAACTAAAGAAACACCTTCTTTAGTAAGATCTTCAAAGTTTGATTTCGTTAATTCAACATATTTTCCCATTCTCTTTCCTTTTTTTATAATTTAATAAATTATACGTTTTTAAAGCTTAAAGAAAGTTATTTTATATTTTTTGTACTAATTATATATAAATAGTTTTTTAGATAGAATATAAGACTTAAAAATTAAAATGGATGGCAATATGGATATTAGAAAAGAGTATTTAGAGTTTTTTAAAAACAAAGGACATGAGGTTATTTCTTCGATGCCTTTAGTGCCAGATGATCCCTCATTAATGTTTGTTAATGCTGGAATGGTTCAATTTAAAGATATATTTACAGGTGCAGTACCAAGACCTTCAAACCCAAGAGCAACAACTTCGCAGTTATGTTTACGAGCTGGTGGAAAACACAATGACTTAGAGAATGTAGGTTATACAGCTAGACACCATACTCTTTTTGAAATGTTAGGGAACTTCTCATTTGGAGATTACTTTAAAAAAGATGCAATTTCTTATGCTTGGGAATTCATTACTGTTAATTTAGAACTTCCTGTTAGTAAATTATGGGTAACAGTTCATGATAGTGATGATGAAGCATTTGATTTATGGAAAGAACATATTTCGGAAGATAGAATCATTAGATTTGGAGATAAAGATAATTTCTGGTCTATGGGAGATACTGGTGCCTGTGGTCCCTGTTCTGAAATATTCTATGATCAAGGTGAAGAAAACTTTTCTGGACCTGAAGATAAAATGGGTGGAGAAGGTGATAGATTCTTAGAAATTTGGAACTTAGTATTTATGCAATATGATAGATCATCAGATGGTGTTTTACATCCACTTCCCAAACCTTCAATTGATACAGGTATGGGATTAGAGCGAGTTATTGCAATTAAAGAAGGTGTTCTTAATAATTATGATTCATCAACTTTTACTCCAATTATCTCAAAAATAGAAGAGATTACAAATAAAAAAACTACAGCTTCAACTATTGCTTCATTTAGAGTAATTGCTGATCACTTAAGAGCATCTGCTTTTATGTTATCTCAAGGTATTTTATTTGATAAAGAAGGTCGTGGTTATGTTTTAAGAAGAATCTTAAGACGAGCAGTTAGACATGGTTATTTATTAGGTTTAAGAAAACCATATATGGCACAAATCTTAGATACTTTATGTGATTCGCTGTCTCATGTGTATCCTGATTTAAAAGAAAAATCTGATTTCATAAAAGAACAATTAACTCTAGAAGAAGCAAGATTCTTTAAAACTATTGATTCTGGAATGACTTTATTTAATGAAGAGTTAAAAATTACAAAAGAAGTATTCTCTGGTTCTGTTTCATTTAAACTATATGATACTTATGGTTTTCCATTAGACTTAACTCAAGATATGTTAAGAGATGCTAATAAAACTGTTGACTTAGATAAATTTAATGAATTAATGGCTGCTCAAAAAGCTAAAGCTAAAGCTGCTTGGAAAGGTAGTGGAGATGCTGCAACTTCTGGAGATTTTAAAACTTTATTAGAAGATCATGGAGTTAATACTTTTGTAGGTTATGATAAAGTTTCTCACAAAACTAAAATCTTAGCGCTTTTAGATGAAAACTTCAAAAAAATTGATGTTTTGAAAGAGAATAAAACTGGTTATGTTTTATTAGAAGAAACTCCTTTTTATGCGACTTCAGGTGGACAAAATGGAGATATTGGAGCTTTAGAAGATGATGAGCATATTGCAATTATTGAAGATACTTCAAAATATTTTGGACTAAATATGTCTAAAATAAAAGTTGCTAATTCAGCTATATCTGTGGGTGAAAATGTAACTGCTGTTGTAGTAAATAGATATGAAGTTTCAAAACATCATTCAGCTACTCACCTTTTACAAAGTGCTTTAAAAATGGTTCTAGGTGAAACAGTTTCACAAGCTGGATCATTAAATGATGCAAATAGATTAAGATTTGACTTTACTTATCCTAAAGCTATGAGTTCTGCACAATTAGAAGAGGTTGAAGATTTAGTTAACTCTATGATAGCACGTGGAATTAAAGGTGATGTTAAAGAATTACCTATTGAAGAAGCTAAAAAACAAGGCGCAATTGCTATGTTTGGTGAAAAATATGGTGACAAAGTAAGAGTTGTATCTTTTGATGATGTTTCTGTTGAATTCTGTGGTGGTACTCATGTTAACAGTTCTGCTGATATTGGTTCATTTTATATTGTAAAAGAATCAGGAGTATCTGCAGGTGTTAGACGAATCGAAGCTGTATGTTCTTTATCTGCAATTAAATATGCAAAAAACATTATGAATAAAATGTTAGAAGTTCAAAAAGAAGTTAAAAATATTGATGCATTACAAGGTATTAATAAATTAAAAGAACAAGTTAAAACATTAAAAAATGAATTATCTGAAGCTCAAAGTGCAAATGTAAGCCCTATTTATGAAGAAATGATAGGTGATACTAAAGTTGTAGTTGATATTGTTAAATCAGGTGATATTAAAAAAATTGTTGATGATTTAAAAAATGCTAATGAAAAACTAGTTATTCTTTTAATTCAAGCAAAAGGTGAAAAAGTAATGTTAGTTGCGGGTAGCAAAAATACATCCCTTAAAGCTGGAAACTGGATTAAAGAAATTGCACCAATCGTTGGCGGTGGTGGTGGAGGTCGCCCTGACTTTGCACAAGCTGGTGGAAAAGACATATCTAAAATGGAAGATGCAAAAGTTGCAGCTTTAGCTTATGCAAAAGAAAATATTTAAGAATGTCTGAATTTTTTAATCTTTTTTCTACAGAAATTATATTTTTACATATAATTTCTGCTGTTATATGGTTAGGAGGAATGATAGTTGTAAGATATGCTATTCATTTCTCAATGATGAATATAGAAAACCCTAGAATAAAATTAGAAAGAATCTTAGAAAACCTTCATAGATTCTTTCAAATGGTTATTCCAGCTATTTGTATGCTACTTCTTACTGCTATTATTATGATAATTGCTTTAGGTTTTAAAGGTACATCCTTATATTCTATGATTATCTCAAAAGAAATCATTTGGTTTATAATGACAGGTATTTTTGTATTTATTTATATTAAAAGAAATAAAGCACAAAAAGCTTATGAATTAGGAGATATGATTTCTACTAAAAATCATTTATCTTTAATAGCTAAGTATTTAATTCCTATTAATATAGTTTTAGGACTTATTGCTCTTTATCTTGGAGTTATTTTAAGAGGTTTATAAAAAAGTAAAGATTTTTCTTTACTTTTTAATTAAAAAGGGGATACAAATGAAATATTTATTTATAATTCTTATATCTTTTATATTTATATCTTGTGCTTCAAAAACTAATCAAAAAAGTTTCCATAATAAAAAAACAAATTACCAATCAAAATCTCATACAAATCTTTCCAGATCACTTAATAACTTTTATAATGAATACAAAGGCGTAAACTATAAGTATGGAGGGTCTAATAAAAAAGGCTTAGATTGTTCTGCATTTGTTCAAAAAGCTTATAAACAGGCTTTAAATATACAAATTCCAAGAACTACATATTACCAAGCAAAAATTGGTAAATATATCTCAAAAAACAGTCTTAAAATGGGAGATTTAGTATTTTTCAGACCATCTGCTAAATATAGACATGTTGGAATATATTTAGAGAATGGTACGTTTATGCATGTTTCTACATCAAGGGGTGTAAAAATCTCATACTTAAATAATGTTTATTGGAAAAAACATTATTGGAAAAGTAAAAGACTTCTTAAATAATATTCAATACTAGATACTACTCTAACTCTTTTAATATGCTCAGTATTTTTATCTCTTGAAGAAATTGAGAATTGTCCCTGTCTAGCTTTTTTAATTTTACCTAATTTATAAGATGAATCTTTTGCAAACTTTAAAGCTACTGCTCTTGCATTTTTTGTAGATTCTTCTATCATTGAGGGTTTTACTTCAATTAATTTTGTGAAATAGTACTCAACTTTATTTTCATGTATATTAAACGATAATATTGTATAATTAAATGATTATGCAATTAATCCTAAATAAACTTAGGAGTTTCAGGTGAAAATATTAACAACTATAATTATACTAGCCAGTACACTTTTTGCAAATAATTATAAAAAATTTGAACAATCTCATTTTTATTCACCCATAGAAAGAGCTGAGCCTTCAATTGAAAATAATTTTTATAATGAAGAGCATAAGTATAATAACAATAGAAATAGATTTAATTTTGATTTCATAGATTATAGAAAGAAAAAATTACAGAGTGATTTTAAATATCTAGAAAACTTTAAAAAAAGCATGAAAAGTAAAAAAACAAATGCTAAGTAAAAGTTCTCTCTTTAAATCTATAGAAAACATCTACTAATAAAATAAATATAAGAGTAAAATAAAATATTATTCTAAAATGTACTATCAATTTTGAAATCACTTTTTACATTGTTTACACTATACTTAAAAGTTCTTTTACCAATGATAATCGTCAATCAACACATGAAAACGGATCTAATCACTCACAATATCTATTTGTAGCATCATCATTTGATACTGTATAATTATCTTTTGTAGGCAAGGTTTTTTACAACTTTATTATCTTCCAACATTAAAATAGTTTCCATAGTTTTAAAATATCTTTTTATTATAATTTCATTTTTCTTTAAACTTAAACTACCTGTATTTTATTAATTTAGAAATATTTATTGTCTTTTCCGATTAAAGAATAATAAAATTTACTTCATCTTTTGGGTCAAGATTAATTACAAATATTTTTTCTATTGAACACTAATAATTAAGTTGGACAAAGTTCTAACTATTATTATAATCAATCAGATAAATAATATTCAATACTAGAGACTACTCTAACTCTTTTTATATGCTCAGTATTTTTATCTCTTGAATTAATTGAAAACTGACCCTGTCTTGCTTTTTTAATTTTACCTAATTTAGATGATGAATCTTTTGCAAACTTTAAAGCTACTGCTCTTGCATTTTTTGTAGATTCTTCTATCATTGAGGGTTTTACTTCAGTTAATTTAGTGAAATAGTATTCTATCTTATTTTCATATGTATTTTGAGATAAAGAAATTCCAGCTTTTCCTAAACTTGGAAGTCTTGAAATTGTAGATCTTACTTTATCAACATTATTTGAATAAACTGTGATAGTTCTATATGCTATATATCTAAATTTGATAGCTCTTTGAGCATTTGAATATCTATCAGCTAGTTTATCAATTACATTAGGATTATATATAGTAATTTCATCTTCTTTGATTCCATTATCTTTTAAAAACTTTGTGATTTTTTTAGTATCTTTTTCAATCAAAGAATAGATATCATTTAAATTATTAGATAAAAGTGTAAATTTAATAGGCCATAAAACTAAATCTGCTTTTATATCTTTTTGAGATAAACCTTTAACAGATACAGTTCTTTCAAATTCTTTATATTTAATTGCAGCTGATGATAAAAAATAACCTAAGATTGATAAACCTAAGAAAATAAACAATCCTAAAACTATTATTGATTTATTATTTGACTTTTCCATAAAACTCCTATTTTAATTATAGTCTAATTATTTTATAGTACTTCTTACACAACGCACATATACACTATAATGATCGTCACTATGATAAGCGTAACCATTTTTAAAAGATATAAACCAAGAGAAGTGAGAATTAGCAGAATCAATTGTAGATGTCCAATAAGCACTTGACATATTATTCTCAAATGTACTATCAATTTTTAAATCACTTTTTATATTTGTATCTACTATACTTAAAAGCTCTTTGACACTTGGTAATCTCCAATCAGTGTAAGAAAACAGATCTAAGTTTTCACAATAAGTACTTGCAGTATCTCCACTTGTATCTGAGTAATTTGATGATTCATAATTAGCTTTTGTAAGCCAAGTTTTTTTTACTATTTTATTATCTTGCCACATTAAACCACTAATATTATCCATAACAGTTCCTAAAGTTTTTTTATATCGTTTTATAATATTAACTTTAAAACCTTGTTTACTTATATTTTTCTTATCACTTGCATTAATAAATAAAGTATAAGAATTTTTTTTATCATAATTTGATTCTTTTTTTAAACTTAAGTCACCTGTACTTTTATTAATTACAAAATATTCACTATCCTCTCCACTTAAAGAAAAAAAGACTTCACTTTCATCTTTTGCAATAACTTTTATTACAAATGTTTCTTTCTCTTTTATACTAATACTAGAATCACTAATAAATGTAGGAGCTTCATTTAAATCTAAAACATTAATAAATACCTCATGTT
>JABSOL010000147.1 GCA_013215985.1 Campylobacteraceae bacterium | reverse complement strand
CTATCATATGACGTGCATAACTTTTTTGTTATAGAGCAAATAATTTTTGTGAAATTGTCTCGACTGCCGGCCCACTTAAAACGATTTTTATACCTCCCACCACACAGAGTAGTTTCAACGATTAATTTATAGACTAAATTTCTTGAACTCCGTCTAGCGTTGATGAAAATTTCTCGACCGACCAAATTGACTTTTAAAAATGATATAAAATTATAGATTTTTGATATTTGATTTGTTGTCTCTTACTCTTAAAATCTAACTATAATATGTTGACCCCGTCATTAGTGTCGCTGATGAATTAGTTGATATCAAACTTCGCATCGGAAGGATTGTACAAAACTATCCAGTGTATTATTAAAGAGGTTTCAAAAAATAAAACTACAGCTGGTGAAAACCAAAGAAAATATTATAAACAAAGTTGCAATTATTAGTTTTATAAAATATATATCAATTCCAAAAAATGAAAAAATTGAGAATACAAATAATAATGAAAAAACTATAATTGAATTTAAACCATTCTCCTTAAGTAGTTTTATGATTATATCTCAAGGTTTATACTCAAGTACAGTTAACATTCAAAATGATAATAAAACATATACTTTATCTTTAAATTTTAACCATTATAATTTAGAAAAGATTTTAACATATACTAATTCTGAAAATAAAGAATATATTTTAAAAGAAATAGATAAAGAAATTAATGTAATAAGAAAAGTACAATTAAAAGATAAGATTGAATTTACTGTTTTATCAAAATTAGGAGAACTTGAAGAAAATGAACATGAAAAGTTTATTCCTTTAGAAGTTCACGATATTTTATAAGATTTATTTTTAGAAGTAAATAATTAGACTTAAAATCTTAAGTCTAATTATTTAAATTTTATTTATTTAAAGTAGAAATATATTTAGAAATACTTTTGATTTCTTCATCAGATAGTCTAACAGATTGAGCTTTCATTAAACCCTTCATAGCTTTACCATAAGTACCCTCTTTATATCCAACTAAAGCAGCAGCAATTTTATCTGCAGACCAAGTTCCAATTAAATCAGATTGTCCTAAAGCTTTTTTATCACCTTTAGCACCATGACATGAAGCACAGGCTTTAAATAATGAAGCTGGGTCAATTTTTGCAACTTCTTTTACAATTACTTTAACTTCGGCTTTTTTCTCTTCAACTTTAGTTTTCATTTCAGCAGTTTTTTCTTCAACAACAGTTTTCATTTCTTCAACAGCTTTAACTTCAGTTTTCATTTCAACTTTTTCAACCATAACTTCTACAGGTTTTACTTCAGCTTTTTTTTCTACTACAGGTGTAGCCATAACTTCAGCTTTTTTCTCAATATCTTCTGCTTTAACTTCTGTTTTCATTTCAACTTTTTTTACCATAACGTCAACAGATTTTACTTCAGCTTTTTTTTCAACAACTGGTGCAGCCATAACTTCAGTTTTTATTTCAACTTTAGTTTCTACAGATTCTACTTTTGTTTCTTCTTTATCACTACAGGCTGTAAACAGCCCTAAAACCATAAGTCCTACTAATATTTTTTTAAACATTTTTTAATCCTTTGTATATGTAAATGTGAATTCGTCTTTGATAAAATCAATAGAAACTTTTCCACCTTTTTTTAGTTTTCCAAATAAAATTTCATTTGTTAAAACATTTTTAATTTTCTTAGAAATTACTCTTCCTAAAGGACGTGCACCCATTTGTTTATCGTAACCTAAGTTAGCAAGTTCGTCTTTTGCTTTAGATGTAATATTAATTTTTATGTTTTTATCTGCTAATTGTTTTTCTAAGTCTTCAATAAATTTACCAGCTACTAAAGCTACAATATCTTTTTCTAAAGCAGAAAAATGAATTACATTATCAAGTCTATTTCTAAATTCAGGTGAAAAGAATTTTTTAATAGATTTATCTTCATTTAAATTTTCATCTTTATTAAATCCCATAATAGGAGCTTCTTTTGTTCCTAAGTTTGAAGTCATAATTAATACAACATTTTGGAAAGAAGAAACATTACCATTATTATCAGTAAGTTTTGCATTATCCATAACTTGAAGTAATAAAGACATTAAATCAGGATGAGCTTTTTCAATTTCATCTAATAAAAGCACACAATGTGGATGTTTTCTAATAGCTTCAGTTAATAATCCACCATTTTCAAATCCAACATAACCAGCAGGTGCTCCAATAAGTCTTGAAATAGTATGAGCTTCCATATATTCACTCATATCAAATCTCTCAAAATGAATTCCTAATTGAGTAGATAATTCTCTAGCAACTTCTGTTTTACCAACACCAGTAGGTCCTGTAAAAAGAAATGATCCAATTGGATGATTATCTCCACTTAAACCTGCTCTATTCATTTTAATTGATTCAACTAGTTGTTCAATAGATTCATTTTGTCCAAAAACTCTTTTTTTCATATTTTTTTCTAAGTTTTTTAATAAAGTCAAATCTGATTTACTTGCATTTGCAGATGGGACATTTGCCATAAGTCCAACAATATCTTCTACATCTTTAGCAGTAATTTTAAGAACTTGTTTTCTATCACTAGCATCAAATTCTAATTTTTTTCTAGCAGCTACTTCATCAATAACATCAATTGCACAATCAGGTAAAAATCTATCAGTAATAAATTTTTTACTTAATTCAACAGCATTTTTAATTGCTTGGTAATTATATTTAACATTATGAAATTCTTCATATTTGTTTTTTAAACCATTAAGAATAATAATACTATCTGCAATACTAGGCTCATCAATATCAACTTTTGCAAATCTTCTATTTAATGCTTTATCTTTTGAGAAATCATTTCTGTATTCAGAGTATGTTGTAGCTCCTATACATCTAAGTTTTCCACTTGCTAATAAAGGTTTTAAAATATTAGAAGCATCCATAGTAGAACCACTTACACTTCCAGCACCAACAATAGTATGAATTTCATCAATAAATAAAATTGAATTAGGAACTTTTGAAATTTCATCTAATAAAGATTTTAATTTTTTCTCAAAATCTCCTCTATATTTTGTTCCAGCTAACATTGAACCCATATCTAAAGAAAATATTTTTGCATTTTCTAAAACAGAAGGTACTCTTTTATTTGCAATTTCAACAGCTAAACCTTCAGCAATAGCAGTTTTACCAACACCTGGTTCACCTACTAAAATAGGATTATTCTTTTTTCTTCTTGCTAAAATTTGAATTATTCTATTAATTTCTTTATGTCTTCCAATTACAGGATCAATTTCACCTTTTTCTGCAAGTGCTACTAGTTCAGTAGAATTTTTTCTTAAAGTTTCATTTGAAGATTCTTTTTCTTCATCTTCATTTAAAAGATCATTATGAGAAATTTCTTCTAGAATATCTAATTTTTCAATACCAAATGTTTTAAGTTTATATGTTGCATATGATTTATCATCTTTTAAAATAGCAACTAACATATCTTCAACATTCGCAATTCTTTTACCACTACCTTGAGTATGTGCAACCATATTTTCAATAACAGATGTTAATGATACAGTTTCAAGTGGTTCATCATCAATTCCTTCAGGTAAAATTGGAGTACTTGTTTCTAAATGCTCTTTTACTTCATTAAAAATAACTTCAGTATCTAATCCTAAATCAATTAATAAAGAAGAAATAAAAGCATCACCTAATAACATTAAAAAAATATGTTCAACAGTTAGATATTCATGTTTACTATCTTTTGCATATGTTACAGCTTGTCCGAAAATTGTTCTTAATTCATTTGAAATCATTTTATTCTTCTTCCATTATTGCTTTTAAAGGAAAACCTTGGTTTTTTGCCATTGTTTGCACTTGTGCAACTTTTGTAGCAGATATTTCATGAGTATAAACACCACAAACATCTTTACCTTTGTTATGAATATTCAACATAATATTTGTTGACTCTTTTTCTGTTTTTCTAAATACTTTAGATAAAACTTCAATCACAAAATCCATAGTTGAATAATCATCGTTTAACAATAATACTTTATATTTTTTTGGTTCTTCTATTTCTATTTGTTCTTCTAATTCAAACTCAAATTCTTGTGCCACATAAAACCTTTAATATTCTTTGGTTAAAATACATTAACTAATTTATAGATATTATAGCAAAAAAGACATTACAATGATTAAAGAAAAAAATTACTATTTAAAAAGAAGTTTATTTATTACTGCAACTAATACAGATATAGGTAAATCTTATGCCGCCAAAGAGTTTTTGAAATATTATTCAAATAAAGGTTTTAAAGTTGGATATTTTAAACCAATAGAAACAGGAGTAAAAGACTACCCATTAGATGGAACAATGCTTTTGAACTTCACAAAAAAACTAAACCCATCATTTGATGTAAATATTAACGATGTTGTACCTTATCAGTTTGAACTGGGGGCTGCTCCTTATGTTGCAAAAAAAGATATAAGCATTGATATAAATTATATTAAAGAAAAAAGAGATTATTTATTACAGTTTTGTGATTTTTTAATAATTGAAGGTGCGGGAGGATTAATGGTTCCAATTGAAGAAAATTATTTTTTGTGTGATTTAATTAGAGACTTAGAATGTAAAACAATTTTAATAGCACCTAGTAAATTAGGAGGAATTAACGATACTTTATTATCCAGAAATCTTTTAAAACAAAAAAATATTGATTTTGAAACCTATATAAATTTACATATAGATAAGGCTTCTTTTTATGAAGTATCTTATCCATATTATAAAGATTGTATAAAAGATATTAAGTTCCTACATGAGTTAAATAAAATTTAATACACACCTTAGATTTAATATAATCTTGAAAAAGATTATATTAAATGTTTTATTTTTTTATAATATATTGCTACAAGGAAAAATATTGAACCTTGAATAATTGTAATAGTATCTAAAGCTAAATAAGAAGCCATAACACCTACAAATAAAGTAGTTGTTACATTACTTAACATAAAAATCATATCATTATATGAGATAACTCTACCTAGATATTTACTCTCAACTTGAGTTTGTAATAAAGCATAAGTATAAGACCAAATTGTTGTAGTTGTAAAACCAGTTAAAAATACTGCAAATAATGAATAGTAAAAATTATCTTGTAAGAATCCCCATAGAATAATTGCACAACCTTGGAAAATAAGAATATATAATAGTCTATCTTTATTTACCCAGTTTGAAATCAGAAATGGCCCTATCATTAAAGCTAAAGCTCTAATTGCATTAGTAATACCAATAGCTAAAGGTACTGCGATAAAATACTTATATTCATTTTTAGCTAATAGCGTTACTAGAGTATCAAAAGATGTTAATCCAACACTTGCATGTAAAACTATTAAATGAATAACAATTTTATGATTTTTAATATAAATAAAACCATCTTTTATCATATTAAAGATTTTTTCTTTTGTATGAATTGCTTCTACTTTAAAATCAATATTAAAAAATACAATAATAGCTATAAGAAAAATTACTGCATCAATAATAATTGCAGCTTTTACACCATAAGCATGAACTACTAATCCACTCAATCCCATACCAATAGCATAAGTAAAAGACCAAATAATTGAATGTATTTCATTAGCTTTTTGTAAAGCTACTCCTGATACAATTTTTGGTAATAAAGACATTTCAGCTGAAAAGAATATAGAAGCAGAAGACATTCTAATAAAAATTAAAATCATTAAAATCCATACTTCACTTTTATCATCAATAAATAAAAATGATAAAGTCATAATAAGTTCAATACTTAATAAAGTAAGCATTAAAGTTTTAATCTTAAATTTATCTATAATAGCACCTGATAAAGGAGCAATTACAACAGCTGGAAGTAAGTGCATAACTGTAACCATAGAAATAGCAAAAGCAGATGAACCAAATTCAACTAACATAGTGTAAATAGCTACTGATGAAAACCATGCACCAAAATATGCAATTATTTGTAATATTGAGAGTTGTCTAATTAGAGGATACTCTTTAAGTAGTTTTGTATAAGTCAATTTATTTTTGTACCTTTTTTTATTTATATATTATTAATAAAAAAGAATTATTTAAATTCTATTTTTACTAATTGTGAGAATGTTTTAACATTTGGCATTATGATTATAGTTTTATATGATGACAAGTGTTTGTCATCTGCTATTTCATATATTTTTTCAATTTTTAAAGATGAAAGTTTTGAGTTAATATAAATCTTTTGATTTTTAATAATATTAACATCAGAAATAGGAATAAATATTTCTAATTTTCCTGCGCTTAAATCTTTTTTCTCATAAAGAATTGTTCCGGGATTTACATAATCTCCTTTTTTAACTTTTAAAGAATATATATATGCACTTTTTTCATAAAGTTTTTTATTTTTAATTTTATTTTTACTTTTATTCTTCTCACTCTAGAGGGGTCCACCCAACTCTCGCGGGACCCACCCAACTCTGGAGGGGTCCACCCAACTCTCGTGGGGCCCACCCAACTCTCGGGG
>JABSOL010000146.1 GCA_013215985.1 Campylobacteraceae bacterium | reverse complement strand
TACTTATTACAAAAAGTATTTCTATTAAAGTAAAAGATTTTTTCATTTTAGAGAGTACTTAATTAAATTGTATTTGTTTGATTCTAAGATTTGAGTATTTATAAGTAAGTTTTCTACTTTGCCATCTTTTAAGATACTTATATATTTTTCTTCTTTTATTTGTTTATTTATATCTTGAATATTTATTTTATTTTCTTTAATAGTAAGTATTTTAAAAAGTACCTACTATTGCAGAAAATATTATAATTGATAAAAGTGTTTCAATTATAGTAAAACTATTTTTGACCAAGCTCATGTGCTTTTGCATAAGAAGCTTCAACTGCTTTAATCATTGCATTTCTAACATTGTTTTCTTCTAAAGCTCCAAGTCCAGCAGCAGTTGTTCCCCCTGGTGAAGTAACTGCATCTTTAATTAATGCTGGATGATTATGTTCTAATAAAGCAGATGCACTTTTAAATAAACCAGATACTAATTTCATACTATGCGCTCTCTCTAAACCTGATTTAACAGCTCCATCAGCTAAAGCTTCAGCAATAAGAGCTAAATAAGCAGGTCCACTTCCTGCAACTGCTGTTGCTATATCTAATTGGTTTTCAGTATTTACCCATAAAGTATCACCAATTTTTGAGAATATTTCAATTGATACATTTTTAAGTTCTCTATCACCTGTAATTGTAGTCATTGATGCATTATAAGAAGCTGCCATATTTGGCATTGTTCTAATATAATTTTTTGCATTGATATTCTTTTTTAAAGTTTCAATTTTTGTTCCTGCTAAAATTGAAAATAAAGAATTTGCTTTTCCTGTTAATCTAGCTGATATAGATTCTAAAGCATAAGGTTTTACACAAAATATTATGTTTTTACCTTCAATATCTTCATTGTTTTCATTTAATGTTTTAACAGTAATTTGAGGGAATTCTAATTTTATTTCATTTAGTTTTTTTTCATTTCTAGATATTATTTCTAAATCATAATCGTTAATTAATCCTCTTAATATTGCCTGTGCCATATTTCCATTTCCAAGTAGTGTAAGTTTCATTATTTTCCTTTGATTTTATCTCTATATATAATACGTTTTTTTAAATGTTTTTCCTAGTAAAAATATTATAGCAAATATTCCCTAAGCAAATGTTAGATAGAATAATTCTTTAAAAAAAGGATATAAATACAAATGATAAAAAAGATATTAAGAACATTTTCTTATAGTTTAATTGCAGGTTTTATAATGATTTCATTTCAAGCTTGTTCAGGAAAAGAAGAACAAGTATTTAATAAACCAGCTATTTTTTGGTATAACGAAATGATTAAATCAATTGATTTATATGATTTAGATAAAGCAGATGATTTTTATACTTCATTAAATTCAGAACATAAAAATTCACCATTAATATCAACTTCATTAATTATATTAGCAAATGCTCACGTTGAAGAAGAAGAATATGAATTAGCAAATTATTATTTAGATGAATATTTAAAAAGATTTGCAATGAGTAAAAATGTTGATTATGTTAGATTCTTTAAAATTAAATCTAAATTTTTAGCTTTTACAGCAGAATTTAGAAACCAAAAACTAGTAAAAGAAATTTTACTTGAGATTAATGAATACATTGTTAAATTCCCAAATTCTAAGTATTTACCTTTAGTTTATACTATGAGCACAAGATTAGAGTATGCTCAAGTTGTATTTAATCAAGAAATAGCTGATTTATATGAAAGAATAGATAAACCAGAAGCTTCTAAGTTTTATGAAGAAAAAGTTAATATAAGTAAAATAGATATCAAAGATATAAAAAAAGTAGTTACACCTTGGTATAAAAGTATATTTCAATAAGGATTAAAGATGAAATTAGAAAATTATGATGAGTTTCCACAAGTATTACCCTTAATTATAGAAGATGATGTTTTTTTATATCCTTTTATGATTGCTCCTTTATTTTTAAGTCAAGATGAAAATATTAAAGCAGTTGATGAAGCAATAAATGAAAACAAATTGGTAATTGTATCTGTATCAAAACCAGGTTTTGAGAATTCAAGAGATAAAGATAGTTTTTATGATGTTGGTGTAATTGGTAATATTATGAGAAAAGTATCTTTACCTGATGGAAAAATAAAAGTATTATTTCAAGGTCTTGTAAAAGGTAAAATCTCTGAATTTGATCCTAAAAATCCAGTTTTTGCAAAAGCTGAAGTTATTAAATCTGAAATTGAAAACAATGATAAAGTAATTTCTTTATTAGATATTTTAAGAGATCAGGTTAGAAAACTTTCAAAACTTAATCCAAAATTCCCTAGTGATTTAATTAAAACTATTGAAGATAATAATGATGCAAATAGAATTGCTGATTTAATTTCATCTGTATTAAGAGTTAAAAAAGATGAAGCTTATAAATTATTTGCAGAAGCTGATTTAGAAATTAGACTTTTAGAATTAATTGAAACAGTTAAAAAAGAAGCTGATAGTATTAAAATTCAAAAAGAAATTACTCAAAAAGTTAATTCAAAAATTGAAAAAACTCATAAAGATTATTTCCTAAAAGAACAAATCAAAGCTATTAATCAAGAATTAGGTAATGATAATAAAAAAGATGAAGAAATTAAAGCTTATTCTAAAAAGCTTAAAAAATTCAAAGCTCATATGCCTAAAGAAGGTTATAAAGAAACTAAAAAACAAATTGAAAAATTAGCAAGAATGCACCCAGATTCTCCTGATGCTTCACTTTTACAAACATATATTGAACAAGTATTAGAACTTCCTTTTGGACAATATTCAAATGAAAAAATATCTGTAAAAAATGTTGAAGAACAGTTAAATAAAGATCACTATTCACTTGAAAAAGCAAAAGAGAGAATTTCTGAGTATTTTGCAGTTAAACAATTGTTAGAGCAAAGAAATGTTAAAAACTTATCTTCTAAAGGTACAGTATTATGTTTTGTGGGACCTCCTGGTGTTGGTAAAACATCTTTAGCTAACTCAATTTCAAAAGCATTAAAAAGACCACTAGCAAGAATTGCTTTAGGTGGAATGGAAGATGTTAATGAACTACGTGGTCATAGAAGAACTTATGTTGGAGCTATGCCTGGACGACTTATTAAAGCACTTGTTGATGCTAAAAAAATGAATCCTGTAATTGTATTAGATGAAATTGATAAAATTGGTGCTAATAATAGAGGTGATCCTTCTGCTGTTATGTTAGAAATTTTAGATCCTGAACAAAATAATGAATTTAGAGATCAGTATTTAAATTTCCCAATTGATTTATCTCAGTGTATTTTTGTAGCAACAGCTAATGATGCTCGAAATATTCCTGTAGCTTTAAGAGATAGAATGGAATTTATTGAAATTTCTTCATATACTCCAAATGAAAAATATCATATTGCAAAAGATTATTTAATTCCTCAAGAATTAGAAAAACATGCATTAAAAAAATCAGAAGTTAGTATAAGTAAAAATACTCTTGAACTTATTATTGAGAAATATACTAGAGAAGCAGGGGTTCGTAATTTAAGAAGAGTATTCTCTAAATTATTTAGAAAATCTGTTAAACAAATTGTATCTAATCCTCAGATTGGGAAAATTACAATATCTTCTAAAAATATTAAAGATTATTTAGATAATCCAATATTTGAAATTGATAGAGCTGAGAAAAAGAATTTAATTGGTGTTGCTAATGGTTTAGCTTGGACTGCTGTTGGTGGAGATGTTTTAAAAATTGAAGCAATAAAAATCAAAGGAAAAGGTCTTTTAAGTGTTACTGGTAATTTAGGTGATGTAATGAAAGAATCTTCAAGAATTTCTTTTTCTGTTGTAAAAGTTTTAATTGACAATAATAAAATAAAAATTAATCCAAAAATCATTCCAGAAACCTTAAAAGAAATAGAAGAAAAAACTAAACTTGATTCTTCTGAAGTTTATAAAAGATTTGATATACATGTACATATTCCTGAAGGTGCAACTCCTAAAGATGGGCCGTCTGCTGGTATTACAATGGCTGTTACTATTGCTTCAATTTTATGCGAAAAAGAAATTCTATCTTCTATTTGTATGACTGGTGAACTTACTTTAACTGGTAAAGTATTACCAATTGGAGGATTAAAAGAAAAACTTATTGCTGCTCATAAAGCAAAAATGACAAAAGCTTTAATTCCTAGAAAAAACTTTGAGAGAGATTTAGATGATATGCCTGATGAAGTAAAAGAAGCTATTAATATCCTGCCTGTTGATACTATTGAAGATGTTTTAAAAGAGTCTTTAGTTTAAATGAGAAGAGGCGCGCGCCAAAGTCAAATTATTAATAATTTTTTTTCTTTGGCTACAATTATTTTAGTTACTATTGTTTTAGTTTTATATGTTAAATACATAAGAGTTGACGAAGCAAGAATTAATTCTGGACTTGAATGTCAAAAAGATTTTAATACTAGTGATGAAATAATTTCACAAAAACTTCTTAATATCCAAAATAAACTTATCTCACAAGGAAAGTTTATTTTAGATGGCGGTTTAATTCAAAGATTAGAATTTAGATCTAATATTAAATCAAAAATAAGAATATCTCAAATAGATAAATATTTTTTAAATGAATTAAATGTATTTAATTCTCCTTCTTCATCATATTTTGTGAGAATAAAATATGACTTCATTGAAAATGAAGATTTTGAGAATGATTATGTATCAAGATTAGAAGTTTCTTTTCGTATAAATGCAAAAGAATCATTTAAAATGAAGACAGATATTATGTCTTATAAAAAAGAAGATATAAAAAATAGAATAAATTGTGTAATAAAGGCTTTTAAACAAAATGTTACAAGATATTAAAAATTTAACTATTACAAATATAATAATTGTTCTTACAGTTATTATGTATATTGTTCAAATAAATATGGAGTATGGTTCTGCTATTTTAGGACTTAATTCTTTATTTCTTTCAGAAGGATGGTATTACCAAGTATTATCAACTATGTTTACTCATGGAGGACTTGGACATTTGGCTATGAATATGTTTGTATTATTTCAATTTGGAAATATGATTGAATCTAATTTTGGAGCTAAAAAACTTCTATTTTTATATTTTGTTGGTGGAGTTTTAACTTCACTTGGTAGTTTTTATTTCATGTACTACGTAGGTTTTAATCATAATCTTGTAGGTGCTTCTGGAGCTATTACTGTATTATTAGGATTTATTGCAATAATTGATAAAAGGCAAAGAAATGGAATTATTACTTGGGTTTTATTAATTTCTGTTGCACCTTTATTAATAGGATTACCAATTGCTTGGTATGCTCATTTTATAGGTTTATTCATAGGTATGATAATGGGTGCTTTTCTAAAAAGAGTTTAATTAGAAAAATATGTAACTACAGCCATTATTACTAAAATTCCAAATATACTTACAAAAATGTCTTTTAAAGTTAACGTGGGATTCATAATTCCACAGTAAGGACATCTTGTTATTTTTTTTACAACTTCTCTTTTACAGTTTCTACAATCTCTGATAATAAATCCTTTTTAAAAATATAACATATTCTTACAAAATGCCATATTATTAAATAAAAGAAAAAAATTAAAGTATAATGTTTTTATGATTATACACCTTGACCTAGATTGTTTTTTTGTATCAGCTCATAGAATTAAAGATAAGTCTTTATTAAACATTCCTTGTGCAGTTGGTGGAAGAAGCAATATAAATATTTTTAGCAAAAACAAACATAAACGATATGTTTCTCAAAACTCTGGAGCTTTTGTATCTACAATTTTAAGTGAACAAGATAAAAGTGATAAATACTTTATAGATGAGAATGGACGAATTAGAGGTATTATTACAACATGTTCTTATGAAGCAAGAGCAAGAGGAGTAAAAACAGCTATGAGTGTTAATGAAGCTTTGTCTTTATGTCCTGAGCTAGTTATGCAAAGCCCTGACTATCCTTTATATCATAAATTATCATATGAGCTTTTACAATTCTTAGAAGAGCGGATTCCTGAAGTTGAACAAGGTTCAATAGATGAGTTTTTTGCAAATGTAAGTGGATATATAAAAGATGAAGATGTTTATGATTTTGCAGTAAATTTACAAAATGAAATTCTAGAAGAATTTGGACTTCCTATTTCAATAGGAATTGCACAAAGTAAATATATTGCAAAACTTGCAACTACAGAAGCTAAACCAATAGGTGTAAAAGAAGTAAAAAAAGATGAAGTAGAAGACTTTATTAGAAAAATGCCAATAAAGAAGTTTCCAGGTATTGGAAAAGCTTATCAAGATAGATTAAAAGCTTATGGAATATCTTATTTAGGACAAATAAAAGCTAAAAAAGAATTATTCTATTCTTGGAAAAAACCAGGTATTCAACTTTATAATAGAATCTTAGGAATTAATGATTTTAAACTTGAAAAAGCAGCTGATTCAAAATCAATAGGAATAGGGCGAACTTTTGATCCCATAATATCAAGAAGTGAGATAAAAAGAAGATTAGTTATATTGGGACGATATTTATCATATTTAGTTTATAAAAAAAATGTTAATCCGAGATCTTTTTATTTAAGTATAAGATATGAATTTAATTCAAAATCAAAAACTACTATGAGCACTAATAGAGTTTTTTCTGAGAGTTTTTTAAAAGAGAATTTATTGTTAATGTTTGAAGAAATAGATATTCATCCAAGTCATTATATTATACAAATAAATTTATCACTAGGAAACTTTATTGAACAAAGTTTTGATTCATTTAATTTATTTGAATATGAAGAAGATTTAAAGAAAAAAAACTTAAATACTCATCTTAATAAATTAAGAGATAAATATGGAATTGATATAATAAAAACTGCAAAAGAGTTATAAATTATATTAATATTTAATTTTTTTTCTAATTGATAAAG
>JABSOL010000145.1 GCA_013215985.1 Campylobacteraceae bacterium | reverse complement strand
AAATAAGATCAATTATAAATTCTTTTTTATCTTTTAAATAAAAAGAAACATTATGGGAATATGAAAGAGTGTAATATTGAGGTCCATTTGAATACCAAACTTTAATTGCAGACATTCGATGATTAATTAAAGAACATAATTCATTTTTATCATTTCTAAATTCTAAATCTGGATAATCAATTATGCCAAGAATTTTCCAAGATCCATTATTGTCATCTAACAACTTTTCATCGAACGAATAAGTAGTGTACTCATATTCCATAATATATCCTTTTCTTTTTTAAATTAATAATAAGTATTAAATAATAACACATATAGTTATTTTAGTCAAGATTTTTTTTCAAAACTTTATTGATTAAAAGTATAATTTTATTAGAATTAAACTATAATATAAAAATTACTTTTTAAGATATCTTATGAAAAAACATTTACTTGAACAATCAATTATTCTCTACTCAGTTTCGAAATGGCTTATAATTTCTACTTTAATAGGAATTGTTATTGGTGCAATAGTTACATTATTTGTAAATTTACTTCAAATTGCCGAAGATTCCAGGTCTTTATTAATTATTCCATATTATTACACCCTACCCTTTGCTTTAATGCTTACAATTTATTTAGTTAAAACTTTTGCTCCAAATGCAAAAGGTCATGGAACTGAAAAAGTAATAGAAGCAGTTCATAAAAACAATGGAAAAATTGATATTGCTGTTATGCCTGTTAAACTAATTGCTACAATTCTTACAATATTTGCAGGTGGATCTGTTGGTAAAGAAGGACCTGGTGCACAAATTGGAGCAGGAGCAGCTTCTTTTATTGCAGATTTATTTAAATTCTCAAATGAAAATAGAAAAACTTTAGTTATATGTGGAATTTCTGCTGGTTTTGCAACAGTATTTGGAACACCAATTTCGGGTGCTATTTTTGGAGTAGAAGTTTTAATTGTTGGAATTATAATGTATAACGTTTTACTTCCTTCTTTTATTGCAGGATTTGCTGCATTTACAACTGCTAGATTTTTAGGAATGGATTATACATATTTTAATATGAGATTTTCACAATCAATTGATTTAGAAATAACATTAATTTTAAAAGTTGTACTTGCCGGTATATTTTTTGGACTTATATCTGATTTTTTTATTACTTTTTTAAAAAGAACAGAAAGAGGTATTAAAAAAATTAAATTAAATGTTTATTTAAAAGCTTTTATTGCAGGTTTAATAATAATCATATTAACAGAAATATTTGGTCAATCTTATTTAGGTTTGGGGCTTGATACGATTAACAACTCATTTTTTTCTGATAAAAGTTTATCAGAAGAAATTCCCTGGTATGCATTTATTCTAAAAACAATTTTTACAGCTTTAACTTTAGGAGCTGGAGGAAGTGGTGGAGTATTAACACCTATATTTTTTGTAGGTGCTACTTCCGGAAACTTTTTTGCAAGTATATGGGGAAGTGATTTTGCATTTTTCTCTGCTATTGGATTTGTATCAGTTTTAGCAGGAGCAGCAAACGCACCAATTGCAGCGATTATTATGGCTGTTGAGCTTTTTGGTCTAGAAATAGCTCCTTATGCCGCTATATCGTGTGTAATATCTTTTTTAGTAACGGGACATAGAAGTGTATTCCCTTCTCAAATATTAAAAATGAAAAAGAGTGAATTCCTAAATGTTCAAATGGGTGAAGACATAAACCATACATCTATTGATATAAGTAATGAAAATAAAAGAAGATTTATTGAGTTACAAAGAAAAATCTTATCTAGAACTAAAAGCAAAAGAAATTATAAATTAAAAGATAAAAAAGAAATACAAGAATTTAAAAAAGAAGAAAAAAAAGATAAGAAGTAAAACTCTTTTTGTTTCTATTTACTTAGACTACATTAGAAAGATTATGATTAGTCAATTAAACTTTTATTAAGAAGTTTAATTGATATAAAAACTAATAAAAATACCATCTATGAATATTTAAATAATCCTTAACTTAAAATAGAACGCTTAATTCTTAGTTTATATTTTGATTTCTAAAAGAAGATTTATACATAAAACAAAAGAAGAAAGCCTAAGCTTTTTCTTCTTTTGGAGCGTATTTGTCTACAATAACTGCACACACAGCATCACCTGTAATGTTTAATGCTGTTCTTATCATATCAAATATTCTATCAAGTGCGAATAATAAAGGTAAACCTTCAATTGGAATACCTGCTGCTAATAATACAGCTACTACTAAGAATGTAGGTCCAGGAACTCCTGCTTGCCCTATTGATCCTATAGTTGCTGTTAAAATAATTGCAATATAAGAAGCTGTATTTAATTCAACATTAAAAACTTGAGCAAAAAACATAGCTACTAAACCATAATAAATTGCATTTCCACTCATATTAATTGTAGCACCAAGTGGTAATACAAATGAACAAGTAGATTTTGAAAGTTTTAACTCTTCTTCACAAACTTCTAGTGTTACTGGAAGTGTTGCCATAGAAGAAGCTGTTGATAAAGCTACTGCTTGAGGTTTTTTCATAGCATACATAAATTCCATAACTGGCATTTTTGAAAATAATTTTAAACATAAAGGATAAAATACAAATCCAAAAAAGATAATTGCAAATACATAAACTAAAAATAGTTTTGTAACTATAGTTAAAATATCAAAACCAAATGTTCCAATTGCATCAGCCATAAGTCCAAATACACCTAAAGGTGCGATTTTCATTACAACATTAATCATCCAAATAAAAGCTTCAATTGTAGTATCTAAAATACTTACAATTACTTTTGATTTACTTTTATCAACTTTTGATAAAGCAATACCAAAAAACAAACAAAAGAATAAAACTTGAAGAATATTCGCATTTGTTAAACTTTGGAAAAAGTTTGTTGGAATAATACCAATAATAGTATCTAAAATACCAGGAACTGCACCTTTATCAGCATATTCACTAGAGAACATACCTTTAACGCTAGATAAATCAACACCAGAACCAGGTTGAAAAATCTCACCTAATACAATTGCCAAAATAACTGCTATTGCAGATGTTAATAAAAAGAAAGCAAAAGTTGTAACACCAATTTTACCAGCAGAAGCTGAATTGCCTAAATTCATAGTTCCTGAAATTACAGATACTGCAATTAAAGGAATAACTAACATTTTAATTAAATGTATAAAAATTGTACCCAATGGTGCAAACATTGAAGCGTCTTCTTTCATAATAAAACCAACTATAGTTCCTAGAACCATAGCAATTATAATTTGAACTCCTATATTAGAAAAAAATGAACTTTTTTCTTTTTGCATACTCTCTCCTAAATTTTTTTGTAATTATATAAAAATTTTATTAAAATTTAAATTAATAATCATTATTTATTATTAGATTTTCTTATTCTTCTTTGATATTTTCTCAATATTTAGAAACATTAGAATAGAAATTATTAAAACTAGAACAAAAAAACCTGAAAAAACACTAAGTGTTTGTGAATAAGAACCTGCTTTATCTTTTACAAGTGAAATAAATAAAGGACCAAATAAACAAGCTACTGCACAAGCATTAAATACCTAACTATGAATTCACCTAGTTGTTTTGTTCCAACAGCATCTCCAATATAAGTAGGAATAGATGAAATACCACCAGCATAACAAGTCATTATAAAATATAAAATGCAATTGTTTGAGTAAAAAAGAACATGATATAAACAATAGCTCATCTTAAATAATCTGATATTGAAGCCCATATTATGTGTCCTACTCCATTAAATCAAGAGATGAATCAACAGTAAGTGAAGAGAAGCCTAAAAATTCTTCTAATAAAAGAGAGACTACACCAATTATTGCAATTCCTCAAGTTATATTTATAAATAACATTAAGCATAAGCCGTAAAATCTAGGACTTTTTAAAGCTACATTTAAATGAATAGATGATAAAACCATAATTAAAAAAGCACTAAACGTAAAGTAAAAAATGTATTGACAAACTGTTTTATAAGTGTTGATACAGGTTCATTATAAATAATACCAACACCATATAAAGATATATAATAAAAGTTTAAATTACAAACCCCGAACATATTGTTCCTACTCCAAATAAAAAAGCTGGGAAAGCTAAAAAAAAAGATTGCAAGATAAATGAGATTATTGCATCAGTCAAAGTCCAGAACATATGTTTTTAAATAGGTTTTACATATACACTTCATCAATATGCAGAACATATACAAATATGAACTCAAATTGATCAAAGTGCAGTAATCATCTAGTTTTATTTAGCATATTAACTCCCTAGATCAAAATGAAAAAACATTGTACAAAAAACAAGTAGAATTTAGCTAATAAATTTAATGAGTTTATTAGCAGAATTTTACTATTATTTCATTCTCAAAATACTAAAGGTTTGATTTGATAAATATAAAAAATTTAAATAAATATTATGGAACAACAAAAGTTTTAAATGATATCTCTTTAACAATAAATAAAGGTGATATATTTGCGATTGTTGGACATAGTGGTGCAGGAAAATCAACATTATTAAGATGTATAAATGGATTAGAACAGTACCAAGAAGGTTCTTTACAAGTAAATAATAATGAAGTAAAAACATTAAAAAAAGATAAACTTAATAATTTTAGAAAAAATGTAGGAATGATATTTCAACATTTTTCACTATTAGAGAGAAAAACAGTTTTTCAAAATGTTGCACTACCAATGGAAATATGGAAATATTCAAAAGAAGAAATTAATACAAAAGTCCTTTCTTTATTAAAACTTGTTGGTTTAGAAGAAAAAAGAGAGTCATATCCTGGTGAATTAAGTGGTGGTCAAAAACAAAGAGTTGCAATTGCAAGAGCTTTAACACTTGATCCTGAGATATTATTATCTGATGAAGCAACTTCAGCACTTGATCCAAATACTACATCTTCAATATTAAATTTATTAAAGAAAATTAATAAAGACATGAATATTACAATTATCCTTGTAACTCATGAAATGGAAGTAGTTAAACAAATTGCTCAAAGATCATTATTATTAGAGCATGGTAATATAATTGGTTTAGATGTAACAGAAAATCTATTTTTAAAACCAGATGATAAAATGAAAGAGTTTTTAGGAGAAATTGATGTAGTTCCAAATTCTGGAATTAATATCAAAATTTATTTTCCTAAAGATAATACAAATCAATCTTTAATTACTAAAATGGCAAGAGAGCTTGATATGGATTTTAATATTGTATGGGGAAAACTAGAAGAAATTAATACTCATATTATTGGTAATATGATTATCAATATAAAAGATGAACAAAAAGAAGAAGTTTGTTCTTATTTAATAAATAAAAATATAATCTGGGAGGTTTTATAATGTTTGATATTTTATTAAAAGCTTTTGGAGAAACTATATACATGAGTCTTGTTGCTACATTTATAGCAGTAATAATTGGATTCTGTGCAGCAATATTATTAATATTAACTGCAAAAGATGGTTTAGTTCCAAATAAAAAAATATATACTATTTTAGACTTTTTAATTAATACTTTAAGATCTTTTCCATTTATTATTTTAATGATTATTCTTTTCCCAATTACAAAACTAATAGCAGGTTCAAGCATTGGTACGACTGCGGCTATTGTTCCTTTAACAATTGGAGCAGCTCCTTTTATTGCAAGACTTATTGAAACAGCGCTTAGAGAAGTAGATAAAGGTGTAATTGAAGCAGCAAAATCATTTGGTGCGACAAACTTACAGATTATATTCAAAATAATGTTAGTTGAAGCCTTACCGGGTATTATATCTGCAATTACATTAACTTTAATTACTGTAGTAGGGTTTTCTGCAATGGCTGGTGCTGTTGGAGGAGGAGGATTAGGTGATGTTGCAATCAAATATGGTTATTATAGATTCCAAACAGATACTATGTTATACACAGTTCTGATTTTAATTGCAATCGTCCAAGTTTTTCAAAGTTTTGGTGATTATTTATATAGAATCACTAAAAAATAAAAGGAGTTTATTTATGAAAAATATTTTAAAAATTGTTTTAGCAATTTTCATCGCAGTTGGATTTTCAGCTTGTGGAGATAAGAACGAAAATAAAAATGACAAAATAATCAAGGTTGGAGCTACCCCAGTTCCTCACGCTGAGATTTTAGAAGTAGTAAAAAAATTAATGGCTAAAGACGGTTACACTTTAGAAATTGTTGAGTTTACTGATTATGTTACACCAAACATTGCTGTTGAAGAGGGAGAGCTTGACGCTAACTTTTTCCAACATGTTCCATATATGAATGAGTTTAACAAAAACAAAGGTACACATTTAATTAATACAGTTAATGTACATTTAGAGCCAATGGGAGTTTACTCTAGATCTATTAAAGACCTAAAAGAATTAAAAGATGGTGATACAATTGCTGTTCCTAATGATCCAACTAATGAAAGTAGAGCTTTAATTATTCTTGAAAGAGAAGGTTTAATTACTTTAAATGATGACGCATTAAAAACAGTTCAAAGTATTCTATCTAATCCTAAAAATCTTCAAATTAAAGAGTTAGATGCTCCTCAATTACCAAGAGTTTTAGATGAAGTTGCAGCTGCTGTAATTAATACAAATTATGCATTAATTGCTAAACTTAGTCCTTTAGAAGATGCTATTGCTTTAGAGAGTAAAGATTCTCCATATGCAAATATTATTACTATTAAAGTTGGTAATGAAAATAAAGAAAGCATTAAAGCTTTAAATAAAGCTATTACTTCTCCAGAAGTTAAAGCATTTATTAGAGAAAAGTATAAAGGTGCTATTTTAGAAGCATTCTAAAAAAAGGAGTCAAAGACTCCTTTTTTATTTACGTAACTTCCATTCTTTCTTATTTCCATAATTCATATTTAATTATTATTTTCTAACAAAAAATAATTATATATTAAGCATAATGCAAATACAAACTCACAAATTGACATAGGAATCATCAATATAGATTCTATTGATACTATACTT
>JABSOL010000144.1 GCA_013215985.1 Campylobacteraceae bacterium | reverse complement strand
TGGAAGTAAAACTTTAAAATTATTAACTGTAATAAAAATTAATTCTTTAATTAGTTAATCATCATAAAAGAATTTTACTGTTTTTCTATAGGCAGGTAAAGAAAAAAGTTTTCTAGCCCATTCTTCATCAAACAAATCCTCAATTAAGTTTATTTTCTTTTTCATAATTCTTATACTTTTATTATATTTATATATGTAACTATCGCTATCTTCTATATGAGTTCAATCACACTTCTTACTCATGTTTATTGTATTAACAATTGATCCTTATTCGATTTAATTTTAATAATATCTAAAAAAAGTAGCAAAAAAGTCGACTCGACAACTTAGCGAAATTAATAGACTATTATTGAATATTTTAATTATATCATTTACATATTAGATTTTTATTGTATAACTTCAATTTATTACTGAAAATCATTATGGAAAACTTATATCCACAAGAAAATGAAAAAATTACTTCATTATTTCAAATTACAGATAAATTAAATACTAAAATAAAAAACAACAATTTAGAACTATGGAATACAATTTTACAAAAACTAAAAGTTTAACAGTTGAAGGGAAGACTTTTTAGATACTAGAAATTATATTAAAGAGATTGATTAATTAAAGAATTAAATCATCTTATACTTTCAGGAATTGATTATACAAAAGCACAAGATAAAAATGGAAATATAATAAGAAAAAGATCAAGGACAGAAGAATATAAAGCACAGCCTAATCATATACTTTAACTAATGGTGATATTCATAAATAAGTAGACCCCTTTTCAAGTATCATCTCAAATGGATGAATTAGTAAAATCGATAAATGAAAATAAGGAAAAATCACACCCTATTCTAATATCTTCTATTACTCATTATAATTTACTTAGAATGCATGCATTAGATGATGGTAATGGCAGAGGATCTAGAATATTAATAAATCTTATTTTAATGAAAGATGATTCTTTTCCAGCAGTAATTAAAACTGAAAGAAAAAATTTAGATTCTTTACATAATAGTGACATATATCCATTTATAAAATTCATGGCCAATGAGATTATTGAAACTCAGAGAATGTACTTAATGATTTAAAGACATATTAAAATATGGATATATTTCAATAATAGATAAAAAAGGTATTTAATTATACTAATTTGTAGATGAATATATTTAATAGATTAATCAAACCCTTCTTAAAGGATTTGAATTTTTACTTATTCTTAGATATTACTAATTACAGGACCTCAGCCCATTGGATACATAATCTCTTTTTGTATATCTTTAATTCTATTAAGTGTTACCTCATCTAAAATTAAATCCATTGCTTTTAAAGAATTATCTAAGTGCTCAACTTTTCTAGCTCCTATAATAGTAGATGCCACAAAATCAAATTGTTTTGACCAAGCAACTGATAAAGTAACAGGAGAGATATTTAAGTCTTTTGCTAATAGAACATATTCTTTACAAGCTTTAATAGTTTTTTCATTTACAAACTTAGAAGCCATTGCTTGTACACGGGGATTAGGATTTGCCATATAAGCTCCAAATCTGGAGTCAGTAGGAAATAAACCAGAATTATACTGTCCACTTAACATTCCAGCACCATTTGGAGAATAAGGAAGTAAGGAAATATTTTCTTTTTGACATACAGTACTTAATTCATCTAAAAAACGGGGATTAATAAGTGAAAAGTTATTTTGTATAGATTCAAACCTTGAGATATCTAAGCGTTTAGAAGTCTCATTAGCTTTTGTTAAACCATAAGCTGTATCATTTGAAGTTCCTAAGTATCTAACTTTTCCTTCTTTAACTAGTTCATCAAAAGCTTTTAAACTCTCTTCAATTGGAACTATAGAATCAGGCCAATGCATTTGGTATAAATCTATATAATCAGTTTGTAGTTTTTTTAAAGAGTTCTCAACTGCTTTTTTAATATGAAATGAATCAAGAGCAGTTAAACCGTGTCTTGTAGGAGGAACAAACCATCCAGAAGCTGCACCACTTACTTTAGAAGCTAAAATAATTGAGTCTCTTGGTTTTGTTTTTAACCACTGCCCTACTATTCTTTCAGTTTCACCTTCATAAGCTGCTTTTGGAGGAACAGGATATAACTCAGCAGTATCAATAAAATTAATACCTTTATCATAAGCTTTATCTAAAATTGCAAAAGCTTCTTTTTTATTCGTACTTGAACCAAAAGTCATAGTTCCTAAACAAATAGGACTTACTCTTAATCCTGTTTTCCCAATATATCTATGAGTCATAATTTTTCCTTCTGTAAATATGTTTTATTTTAGCATAAATAATTATTCTTAAAATCTAAATTTATCTTTTGTAATCAAAATGAAATCTTTTTATTCTAAAATTCTTTATCTCAAAATTAGGTTCTAAAATGAAAAAAATAGTTATAAACACTGCTTTACTTCTAATGTTAAGTTCGTCTTTAATGGCAAGTTCAATAAATTCTGAACAAAAAAGTTCTACTTGGTATAAAGATGCGCAGAATATTCTTAATGCAAAAATCAAAACAATTCAGAATAATCATAAAGCTAAAAATATTATTCTTTTTATAGGTGATGGTATGGGAGTATCAACTATTACAGCTGCTAGAATTTTAGATGGACAGAATAAAGGACATACAGGTGAAGAGAATAGTTTGAGTTTTGATAAGTTTCCTTACTCAGGACTTGTAAAAACTTATAATACAGATTCTCAAACTGCTGATTCAGCTGGGACTATGACTGTAATGGTAACAGGAGTTAAAACAAAAAAAGGTGTTTTATCTATTTAAGAATTTTCAAGCTGATTGTAATGGTTCTAAAGGTCATGAAGTAAAAACAATTCTTGAAATTGCGCAAGAGATGAAAAAATCAACAGGAATAGTTTCAACTGCAAGACTAACTCACGCAATTCCAGCTGCTACATTTGCTCATAGTGCAGATAGAGATTGGGAACATAAAGCACAAGGTGATTGTAAAGATATCGCAAAACAATTTGTTGATTTTTCATATGGTGATGGAATTGATGTAGCAATGGGTGGAGGTAGACGTGAGTTTATGCCAAAAGGGGCAAAAAAAGTAGAAGGTAAATCTGGTAAAAGAGAAGATGGGGTAGATTTAAGAGAAGTATGGAAGAAAAAATACCCTAAAGGGAAATATATTGAAAACTTAAGTGAGTTTGATTTTATTAATCCTAGCAAAACTGATAAACTTTTAGCTTTATTTAATTACTCTCATATGCAATATGAAGCTAATAGAAAAATGATATTGATTCAGAACCATCACTTACTAAAATGACTACAAAAGCTATTAAAATCTTACAAAAGAATAAAAAAGGTTATGTTTTAATTGTAGAGTCTGGAAGAATAGATCATGCACATCATGCAGGAAATGCATATGGAGCATTAACTGATACTATTGAATTATCAAAAGCAGTTCAAGCAGCTGATGATTTAACAAATGATTCTGATACTTTAATACTTGGAACTGCTGATCACTCTCATGTATTTACAATTGCAGGTTATCCTGTACGGGCTAATCAAATCTTAGGCAAAGTAAAAGAAACAGATGGAAAAGGGGGAAACAAAGGTTTCTCACTTGCAGCTGATAATTTACCCTATACAAATTAGCTTATGCAAATGGTAGAGGTTATGAACATGATTCAGACGCTTCATATGATCAAGATATTCATAAAGGACGAGCTGATTTAAGTAAAGTCAATACAAGAAATCCAGGTTTTCATCAAGAAGCAGCAGTTCCTAGAAAATCAGAAACTCATGCAGGTGAAGATGTAGCTATTTTTGCAAAAGGACCAGGAGCGCATTTAGTTTCTGGAACAATTGAACAAAATATGATTTTTAATATTATGCAATATGTTGAAAATCTTAAATAAATTAGAAAAAATGATATGTTTTTGTAATTTAAAAACATATCATTTTGTAAGCTTCTATCTCTATACGCTAGAATATGTACTATTTATACTAATAAATCACAAAATCCCTTAAATATAGGCTTTTGTAATTCTAAGACTTCTTATTTTGTATAATTAACTAGTAAAAAACTTATGTTCTGAGCCGTATAGGAATAAAACATAGTAAATTTTGAAGCTTATTCTATATATTTTCATGCTTCTTATTTTAAAATATCATATTTATTTAGAATCATTTTTAATAACATCTAAAATATCTTGAGGTTCACAACGTTTTGTATAATCTTCATCAATAAATGCAAAAATAATTTCAAAGTTTTTGTTTATTACATAAGTAGCAGGCATAGGAAGATCGTAAGAATTGTTTTTTGTAGCATTTTTTATATCAATATTCATAGACTCATAAAATGATCTTAACTTTTCATCTACTGAAAATACTAATCCATATTCTTTTTCTACTAAATAATCTTTATCACTTAAAACTTCAAATTCTAAATTATACTTTTCTTGAATACTAAGACTTAAGTCTGGAGTTTCTGGAGAAATAGCAATAATTTTAGCATTTAAACTATTTATTTCATTATTTATTTTCTTTAATGCATTCAATTCAATATTACAATATGGGCACCAACTTCCACGGTAAAAATTAAGAACAATATAATCATTGTTTTTTAATTCATTAGAAAGAGATATAAGTTTATTTACAGCATTAGGAAGAATAAAATCCTTAGCTATATCTCCAACTTGTAGAGCATCTTCACTAATCTTTAAACTTTCTAATCTTTTAGTATCAATACTTGCCTCTTTTAAAAAATCTTCCGAAAGATTTGGGAAATGCTCTTTTTGGAAGGCTTTGATTTCATCTTTTAAACTTTTCATTTTTATTCCTTTTATTAATATAGAATGTACATTCTATATCTGGTTTTTAAAAAATTCTTTTATTATAGAATATATATTCTATAAGTAGAAAAAAACTATTTTATTAAACTTAAAATATTTTTTTTGATAAGTTCACCATCCTCTTTAGAATGATTATATTTACCATGAACATTTAATCCGTGAATTAATGTAATTATTGTAAGCGCCATAGTCCGAGGATCACCATTAAAATTACCAAGTTCTGATTCTTCTTTTAAATTTTTTTCAATTTGCATTTCTAGTTTTGAAAAAAAGTCTTTAACAATTTCGTATGCGTCTTCTCTTATGTTTTCAGAGTGTCTCAAAGTATTAGTAAATAAACATCCTTTAAAGTTTTCATTAAATTCAAATTTTTCTAAAAACTTTTTAATTCCTTTTTTACCGTAATTGTTTTTTAAAAGTAGAATATTAGCTGATGCCAATTTTAAATAGTAATTATCAAGAGCATCTTTAAAAACACCCTCTTTATCTTTAAATAAAGAATACATAGTTCTACGATTTAAACCAGTGCTTTCAACTAAATCAGATATAGATACATTTTCATATCCTTTATACCAAAATAGTTTCATTGCATTATCAAGTACTTTTTCTAAATCATATTCTGTTGGTCTTGCCATATTTGTATCTCCATTTAAAAGATTATAGAACATATATTCTATAATGTCAAATTTTTATTTTGAAACCTTTTTGAAACCTTTTAACACTTATAATTATAAAAATCAAAAGGAAGAAAATGAAAGAATTAATAGTTATTACAGGAGCTAGCTCAGGAATTGGAAAAGCTACTGCTTTAATGTTTGCAGAACAAGGGTATTCTTTATTATTATTAGCAAGAAGAGTTGAAAAATTAAAAGAATTAAATTTAAAAAATACAATATGTGCCGAAGTTGATGTTACAGACTTCGATAAAGTTAAACTTACAATTCAAAATGCAGAAAAAATATATGGTAAAACTGCTTGTTTGATTAATAATGCAGGTTCTATGTTATTAGGATCAATTGAAACACAAGATATAAAAGAGTGGAAAAGTATGTTTGATTTAAATGTACTTGCTTTAATGAATGCAATACAAGTTGTTTTACCTGATATGAAAAAAAATAAAACAGGTACTATTATTAATATCTCTTCAATTGCTGGTAAAAAAACATTCCAAGCTCATAGTGCATATTGTGGTACAAAGTTTGCAGTTCATGCAATTAGTGAAAGCTTAAGAGAAGAAGTAGCTTCATCTAATGTAAGAATAATTACTATTGCACCTGGTGCTGTTGAAACTGAACTATTATCTCATACAAGTGATAAAAGTATAATATCTTCATATGAAGAATGGAAAAAGTCAATGGATGGAGTAATAGAAGCTTCTGATGTTGCAAATTCTATTAATTTTGTATATTCACAAAAACAAAATGTTTGTATTAGAGAATTAGTAATAGCTGCGACTAGACAAGAACCATAGTTATTGTTATAATTAAATATGATTTATAAAATTTTATCCCTAAATAACAAACTTTTAGATAAAGCAAAACATGTTTTTAATATCTTGAATATGAAAGAAAGTATTCATATTCAAGATATAGATTTTTATTTAATAGATGTACAAACTATTACTAAGAATAATTTAGATTCATATAAAAATAAAAATGTATTTATGCTTTTTATAACTAACAATAATAATGATATAAAACTTTGTTTAGAAAATCAATTTACCAACTATATTCATAATACTTTTAGTTTAGATGAACTAATGTTTTGGTGTAAATATTTTCTAAATAAAAGTAAAACTTCTTTAATCTCTATAAACAGTCATACAATTTTAGATTTAGAGAATAAACAATCAAAAATAAAAGATAAAAAATTAGTTGACAATATTTAATCTATTAAAGTTCAATTATACAATCTTATCATTAAAAATTTAAGGCAATACAATCCTAGCAATAAAACAACTTACCATTTACGAATGCAAATGGATTATATCGATATTCTTTTTGAAAAAGGACTATATAACCAATGTAAAAAAATAAAAATCTGTAAAAATAATAAAAATCTGAAAAAAGATGAAAAGAAAAACAAAGATAAAATTACATTTGATGAAGCAATTGAAACATATTTAAATAATCAGAAAGATAGTGCATGTTTTAGAAAATTCAAAATGCCATCTAAAAATG
>JABSOL010000143.1 GCA_013215985.1 Campylobacteraceae bacterium | reverse complement strand
TTCGTACTTAATTCTTTTGATGTATAAATAAATACACATGAATTTATACTATTATTTTTTATAAACTCACATATTTTACTACCATTTCCATCTTCAAGTTTTAAATCAATAATAATTAAATCAAAAAATTCTTTTTTTAGTAAATCTAGTGAACTTTTAACAGAGATAGTTGTTTTAACATCAATATCTCTATTCTTTTTTAAATTATTATATATCATTTCTTGATGAAAAATATCATCTTCTACAATTAAAATTGAATTTTTTAATATCTTTTTTTTATCTTTTTTAATATTAGTCTTAAAATGTTTTTTTAAATTTGGTAATAATATACAAAATTCTGAACCTTCATCTTCTTTAGAACTTAAAACTATTTTACCTTTCATTAAAGCAGCTAATTCTTTAGAAATAGATAAGCCTAAACCAGTTCCCCCATATTCTCTACTAGTACTTCCATCAGCTTGCATAAAAGCTTTAAAAATTATATCTTGTTTATTTTTAGCAATTCCAATTCCTGTATCTTTTACACTAAGGCAAATAGGTAAATCTTTATTACTTGAATTTTTAATCTCTAAAGTAATACTTCCTTGTTTTGTAAATTTAAATGAATTAGAAATAAGATTTCGTAATACTTGAGATAATCTATCTCTATCATTATAAAACTCATTTTTATAATTATCTATTATAATAAAATCAATATTTTTATTTTCAGCTGTATATTTATATGTATCTTCAAAGTAATCTAAAAACATTGCACTATCAATTTTATCAATTATTAATTCCATTTTTCCAGATTCAATTTTTGATAAATCTAAAATATCGTTAATTAACCTTAATAATTCATTTCCAGATTGGTTTATTACTTTTGCTTTTTCTATATCTTTATTATTTAAATTACTTAGATTGTTTTTTTCTAATAACGAAGATAAAAGAATAATTGAATTTAATGGTGTTCTTAATTCATGTGACATATTTGCTAAAAATTCTGATTTATATTCATTTGATTTATTTAACTCAGAAGCCCTAATATCAATTTGTTTTTTTGCATATTCTAATTTAGTATTTTGCTCTTTTAAATCTTTTGCTTGTTGTTCTAATAATTCAGATTGTTCTTCCATTTGTTCATTTGTTGCACTTAATTCTTCCGAATTAGATTGCAGTTCTTCATTTGTTCTTTGAGATTTTTCAAGTAAGTTTTTAATTTTATCATTTTGTTTTGCATTATTAAAAACATTAACTAAAATATCAGAACTTTTTCTTATATACTCTTTTTGAATTTCTGTAAAAGCTGTATATGTTGAAAACTCAATTACTGCATATAGTTTATTGTCAATTAACATAGGGAACGTAAATGTTTCTTTTGGATAAGAAGAATTTAATGCACTTTGTATTTGAACATTTTTTGAAAGCAAATTATCTAAGATAATTTCTTTTTTTTCATAAGCTACTTGTCCAATTACTCCCTCACCTAAAGAGAATATTTTATTCTCATTTTTTACTCTAAAACAATACGCTGCTTCATAATATAATTTTTCACTTTTACTATCATAAATATATAATACAGAAGATGCTGCATTTACATATCTCGAAATTAAAGATAATGAAATATTAAAAATGTTTTCCATTGAATTTGCTAAACTTAATCTATTTGATAATTCACTTAAAGTATCACTAAACCATATCTCTTCTTTATTTCTTATATTATTTTCTTCTAATTTGTTTGTCATTAACAAAATAGCAGATCCTATTTCATCATCTTCTGATTTAAGTATATATTTTTGTGAAAAATCATCTTGAGAAATTAGTTTAGTCTGATTTAATATATTTTTCAAATAAGTAGTCATCTCTAGTGTTGCATAACCTAGTCTATCTTTATCACTTTTAATATTATGAATAACATTTAAATTACCCTTAGATACAGCTTCTGATATTTTTGTTATTTCTTTTAAATAATTAACCATTTGAATTAAAGCTTGTGCTAATTTATCATTTTCACTTTTAACATTAATTTTAACATCATAATTACCAGTTGACAACTCATTTGCTAAAAAAGAAACTTCACTTAATCTTGATGTCATATGAGCAATAGCAAGACCTAGTTTATCATTACCTGCTACTTTAAAATCCTTTTGTGAAAAATCACCATTTGCAACCGCTTGAGCTTGAAGAATATTCATTTTTAGTGACTTCTTAAGAACCTCATTTGCATTTAATAATTCTTTAATTTCATCTTCATATTTATATTCAATAACAGTATCATCAACTTCACCTTTTGATAAAAATGCTAGCTGTTTCGAAACATTAACTAAAGGCTTAATTATAACTTCTAAGTATTTTGTAACTACATAATAACCAAGAACTAATACTAAAATTAATATAATTAAAAACTTCTCTTTAAATTGACTTAAATCACTTAATGCAACTTTTGTATCAATTCTTGATACAACATATAAATATTTATTATTGTAAGAATTCTCAAAATGAAGTCTTTTATATGAATAAATAATATCATCATATTTAGAAACACCTGAATCATTTTTAAATTTATCTAAAATATTTGGAAAATCCACATTAAAATTATTATCATGTTTTAATTGTTTTGACCATAATTTATTTTTGTCTTTAGAATAAATATATTCACCACTTTTACTTATTAAAAAATACTCTAATTGAAGATTATCTGAGTCATTTAACTTATCAAAATAATCTAAAAATATATTTGCAAATACATTTACAACAAATAAACCATGTTTTTCTCCATTTGTATCGATTATAGGAGTTATAAATCTAATAACAGGGATATAAGGAGTTTCTATTTTTCCTTGTTCTTCATTTAAATTAACATCTGAAATAAAGAATTCACCTTTTTTTAAATTTATTCCTTCTTTATAGTATGTTTTTCTAGACTTATCTTGAAGATCAGCTTTCGCACTTTTATACGCATAATCATTTGATTTATTATAAGTATAAGATAATTTTTCAAAACCATAATTATCTAAAATTCTTACCTTATAATATGTTTTATTCTTTTGTAAAAAGTCTAATAAAGTTGCGGAGAAAAGATCTTCCCATTTTTTTTCTTTACTTTTTTCGCCAATTGAAGACCAAATAAAATACTTTTGAAAAGCATAAAAATTAGATAAATAATTAATCTCATTGGGAACATCAGCTAAATATTTTTCAAGTGATAGAGTTAAATTATCTGTTTTATTTTTACTTAATGATAAAGCAGCACTAAGATATGATTTTGAAGTTGCGGATAAACCAATATAACCAATACTAGTTACTGAAATAATAATAACAATCATATACAATACAAATATTTTATTTTTAAGTGAAAATCTCATTATTTACCTTTTCTATTTGAATCAAGTGAAATTAATGATATTTGTCTAAGAGACCAACCCATCATTTGATCAACATCAGCAGGTGTTTTATTTTTATAATGTTTTGCATAAGGAGTAACATAATCATCTAAACCAATATATGCTTTTATTGTTTGAAGCTCTGCTAGTATAAGTTGAGTTAAAGAAAAAACATCAGATGGAGTAATTTTATTCTTTTTAAAAGAATAAAAATTAATACTTTCAATTGCAAATGTTTTTTGAATTTGTTCAATTCTACTTAAAATATTAATACCTACATTAAATGTATCAAAGGGACTTGAATCATCTCTTCTTTTTGTAGGAATAGTATGGTTATTAATATTTAGATATGCCAAAATAGTACTAATATCATCAAATATTCGCATAGTCTCACCAAATACATGAGAAGGAGTAAATTCACCACCATTAAGAATATCTAATACTACAGAAGCTTTATTTAATGCATTATATACATCAAGTGGAGTTTTATTATTAAACTTTTGTTTTTCTGAAACCTTCGCTTTTATTAGTAATCTGTATTTAAAAATTCTTATTTCAGTAAGAATTCTTTGAGTTTGTTCAAATGTTAAAGCAGGATCTAAATTTAATACAGGAGCCATTGCCGATGGTTCTAATACTGGCATATTATGAGAAAGTCTTAAAATATTTATTTTAAGCATTATTTCATATGTTTTTTGCCAAGCATGTCTTGGTTTTAAAGGAGTTTTAATTTTATAGTAAGAAATATTATTTTTAGTCTTAAAATATTTTTTTAATATTATTAATTCTTTTTGAATTTGCATAACCTCTGCATATACATCAGAAGGAGTAAGATGAGATGAAGAAAAAAGACTTGTGTAACATAATAAACATAGAATAATAGACTTAGATATCTGCATGGAAGTCCTAAAGTAAACTTAAATTAAAATAAGTTTTTTTATTTAATATTATTCTTACATAAAAATATTAAATAGTATATTAATTTCCAATAAATAATTTAAATAAATAGATAGATATATTACAAATAAACTATTTATTATCTTTCTATATTTAATATTATTGTAAATTCTGCACCTAAGTATTTTTCACCCTTATAAATAAACTCTTCATTATTAACAGAAATAGTTCCATTCATATGTTTTGAGATAATAAGTTCACTCATATATAAACCAATTCCTGTTCCTTTTGATTCATCTTTAGTAGTAAAATATGGATCGAATATTTTTGAAATGATTTCATCATTGATTCCACCTGCATTATCTCTAATTTTTATAATAATTTTTGATTCTTCTTTTATTGCAGATATAAATATAAATCTTTTTGAAGATTCATTATTTAATAATTCATCTTTTGCATTATTAAATATATTAATTAAAACTTGCATTAATTCATTCTCAAAAGTAATTAGTTTTATTTCATTTATATCTTTTATTATTTGTATATTATATTTACTATATTGGGCAGAAATTAAATTCATAGTTTTTTCAACTGCAATATTTAAATCAAAATCTTCTTCTTTTGAACTTGGTTTAAAGAATTCTCTAAAATCATCAATTACTTTTGACATATAATTTATTTGTAAATATATATCATGAACATTTGAATTTACATCTTGTTGTGAAAAGTTTTTATTAGTGTAATTATCTCTTAAAAAATGAACTAACAAATTAATATTATTTAAAGGCTGTCTCCACTGATGTGCAATATTAGCAATCATTTCACCAAGTGCTGCTTTTTTTGATTGTTGTGCAAGAATTTTATTCTTTTTTTCATTTTTAATTATTTGAACTCTTACTTTATTTTCAAGTTCAATATTTGCTTTTTCTAACTCTTTTTTCTTGATTTCTAATTCAAAATTAAGATTTTTATTTTTATTATTTAATATACTTTGTTTATATAATAAAAAGATAAATAAAATAGAAATAACAAACAATATTTCAGCTAAAATTTTATAATCAATTTTATCTTTATATTCAATTGAAACCCATTTTTGTAACAATTCATCTCTTTTAGAGTCACTAATACTCTCAACAGCTTTATTTAGTATATTAAATAGAATTTGATCATCATTTCTAACTGCAATAGAAATTTTACTTTTAATATCTAATTTTCCAGATATTTTAAGTTTTGATGAAAATTGTTTTTGCAATAAATACCAACTAATAGCTATAGTATCAACATGTGCAAAATATTCAGAATCAAATACTTTTTTTAATGCATTATTAGTATTATCAACTTCAATAAATTCTATTTTTGGATATTTTCTTTTTAAAATATCTAATATTGCATATCCTTTTGTTACAGATATTTTAATATTAGATAAAGTTGATAAATCATCAATAAATGTAATGTCATTTTTAGTAATTAAAACATAAGAAAGTGAAAAATAATCTTTTGTAAAATTAAAATATTCTTTTCTTTCTTTATTAATTACAGCAGAAGAAAGAATATCACATTCTTTTTTCATAGCTTTATTTAAAGATTCAAACCAAGAAACAGTTACAATAGTTTTAAGAGGTATTTTAATCTTTTTCTCAATTTCTTTCATATAATCAGCAATAAAACCTACAAATTCATTGTCTTTAATCCCACCATAAGGTAAAGAATCAGTAATAACACACATTGATATATTCTTTTTATATTTAATATAATTTATTTCTTTTTTTGTATAATTTAAAGTGTTGGTATCTAATTTATCAATTAAAAAACTATTTATGTCAATTTTTTCTTTAACTAATCCCATAATATTATATAAATCATATACTCTCTGAATCTTTTCTTTTTTTATAAGTCCTAGTTCTTTTGTATTATAATAAGATAGTTTTTTTAATTCATTTGCTTCATATATTAATTCTTCTTTTGAGAGTTTTGATGAATTATATTTTTCTACAATTAAAGTAGCACTTTCTTTTATATTTGAATAAGCGTATTCCCATCCTTTTAAAGAAGCTTTTTTCATATTATGTACTAATATAGGATCTTTTTTTATTAGTTTATCACTAGTAAATAAAAAATCACTGTACATATCAAAACCAAATTTTTTAGGATCAAATATTGTATATTTAATATCTTTTTGTTTTAATATAAAGGGTGCTTTAGAAATATAAGCAGAAATAATGTCAGTTTTTTTATTTAATAAATCATTTAAGTTATGAGTATGTTTTAAAAAATTAAGTTCTGTAATATTTACTTTATGAGATTGAATCATAGCTTTTAAAGATACTTCTCCTGCATCATCAATAGTAGTCATGATATTTTTACCTGTAAAATCATTTATGGTTTTTATTCCTGATGATTTTGTTGTCAATAATATTAAAGGAGTTGATTGAAATAAAGCATATAAAGCAACAATATCATATTTAGATTTATCTAAAATTAATGTTTCTCTTCCAATTGAGAAATCAATCTTTTCTTTACTTACATCTTTTGGAATATTTAATCCGTATTTAAAAGGTAATATTGTTACATCTAATCCAAATTCTTCATAATAACCCTTTTCTTTTGCCATATAATAACCAGCAAATTGAAATTGATCAAACCATGACAATTGCAAAGTAACTTTTTTAAGTTCTTTAGCATGAGAAATATTTATAGATAAAAGAAGAAGAAATAATAGTTTAATAAATTTATGATTCAAAAAAAGCCTTATATTTTTTTGAATTATAGCAGA
>JABSOL010000142.1 GCA_013215985.1 Campylobacteraceae bacterium | reverse complement strand
TATTAAAAAATAACTAATTTATAATTTTTATTTATTTGGGATAAAGTACATTACCGTTTCGTAAATACCTTCCATATAATGTCTTAGGTGAATTTTATAATCAGCTCTTATATCTAGTATACATTTAGGAATTTTATACCAATCACTAGCTTTATGATAAATACAAATAGCTAATATGGGATGGTGTTTTAAGATAGTTTCTTTTGCACCTATTAGTGCATCTAGTTCAGCACCTTCAATATCTAATTTAATGAAATCAATAGGTGATGAAATTAAATTATCAATAGAGTTAATATTTGAAGCTTGATAATCATGAGCACAATTGTTTTGATCATTTTGATCTTGTGTAAAGGAAATCTTTTGCGAACCTAAACCACAGTTAATAAATTCAATATTTTTCACCTGATCAAAATCTCTTTTAGCAATATTAATATGTAAATTATTTGGTTCAAAACAATATATTTTATTATAATCAGGAAAGTTTTTTATAATAGAAGGAAGAGTATCTCCAACATAAGCACCACCATCAATAAAATTAATATTTTTTATATCAGGAATTAAATCTCTATCAAAATATTGTTCTTCATGATTATTGGTAAATCCTCTCATGTATTCAAAATCAAAAGTAATTTTAAAATTTATAACTTTTTTAAAAACTTCACGTGATTTATCATCTTCTAATAGATTATAAGTATATAAATACTCTTTTTTATTAGTTTTATAATCTTCTTTAAAATCCATTATAAAATCAGGGTCTCTTAATTCGAAGTTTGAGTATTTAATAAAAGCTAAATAGTTAAAATGTTTATAACCTAATTCATCAAGTTTATTTATTACTTCTAAAGGACTTCCACTTACTGTACATAAGATTAATGCATCTTTTGGAATATCTTCTATTTGATAGATTGATTTTTTTCTTGATTTTTGAACTCTTGAAAAATCATCAATAATTCCATCAACTTCAATATGTTTTTGAACTGCTTTTGTGAATTTATTAATACCAAGAATGTATTTTTTTATGTTTTTATCAAAGATAAAAGAGTCTACAAGACTTTTATCTTTGATATTTATATATGAGAAATCTTCTAAATTCATTAGTCTAATAATGTTTTAAAGTTTCTACTTGAGAATAGTTTTAGAGTATCACTTTTTTGAGATTTTAATTCAGATGTATATCCAGCATTTGAGAATAATACATAAATATCTGGAACAAATGAAATTGATTCACAAGTTTTTTTCAAAGAAGTAAGCATAGATTTTTTAGCTTTATTAGATGAAAATTTACAATCACCTACAACTATCTTACCAGAGAATGTTTTACCAACAATAACAACTTCATTATTATCATCCCAGTATCTACCTAATTGTTTAAATTCATCATCTTTAAATGCATCTTTTAAAAATTCATGAGATAATTCTTCAAAAACTAAATCAGCAAATTCTTCTTCTCTTGCTTCATATTTTTTAAAGAACTCTTCATAGTTACCTTCTTTAATTCCTTTAAAAATAGGAGAGATAAAAGCAAACCAGAATCTTAAATATGGAGAATTAAAAAGAAGTCTTTCACTTACTGTTTGACTTCTTGCTTGTCTTGTTAAATGCATATGAGATTTTTCAAGTGTTATTACACCTAACTCACACATATGATCAATATCATCTATTCCATTATCAAATGAAACTTTTGCTCTTCTAAAAGCTGAATTTGTTCGTCTATCACCTAAGGCAATACCTGTTAAGATAGTATGGTAAATATTATTACCACCTGTTATTTGAGAAATTTCATTTCTTAAATATCTATAGTCATCTAAGATATTTGTTTGTATTAATTCTTTTAGGTCTTTTGTCATGTCAAGTTTTACTTCTAATCCACCAAAAACTGCAAAATATTTAACAGCTGTTTCCATGTCTTTTGGATTGTTTTTTGAGCAAAATTCTTTAAATTGTTCTTTTATTGATTCATTGTTTAAAATAATGATAAATCCTTTATATATATTAATGCAATTATAGCAAACTTAGCTAAAAAGTCATACTTTTATATAAATATGTTTTTATAATTATTAACAAGGTAATTTATTGCAGGCTATAATTAATATTAAGTATAGGTATTAACTAATATCAACTTAGATATATTAATAATACACAAAATTAATTCTTTAAATTAATACACATACATAAGGGACATAATGTCTCTTTATCTCTGAATATGATAATTAACGGACATTTATGTCCAAATAACAGGGATATAAGTACTAAAATTACATTTAAAATTTAAGTTAAATGCTACTACAATACAAAATAAACTTCAAACTAAGATATACACGTATTTATTACATTATTAAAAGGGTATTATTTTGTCTACTAATAATTAATGCACGTGTGTAAATAGACATAATGGGGAACTAATAAATTGTTATATCTAAGTATAAAATACTATAACAAGAATTCATAAGCTAATTGTGTTTGCGGTAAACTATATAAATTAATTTTTGGAGTAATCAATGGCAGTAGTTTTAGCATTATTATTTTTTTCACTGGCAATATATTTTTTGATAAGGTCTGATTTAAAATTAAATCATGAACAACCTGTAACTGTTTTAAATTGGGTAGGTACTAATTTTATGCTATTTTCTGGAATAGGATTATTTTCTTATTATTTTATTTTTTATAAAAAAAATACATCCATCTAAACGTAATTATATTAAAGCAATTTTTGTACCAGTAATCTTTGTTGTTGTTTCCTCTGTTATTGTTATTCTCTCAAAATGAACAATATAACAACTTCTAGCAGACGAACGCAGAGCGTAGCTGAAGTCAAACGTTATGTCTTGCTGTAGATAAGATAGGTATTTCTTCTTGACATAACGTACGATATTATGTACAATATAGAAAAAAGAAATTAAAGGTTATTCATGACAAAAACTATGACAGTAAGTCAAGTTAGAGCAGATATTTATAATGTAATGGATGAAACAGCACTAACACATGAACCAGTACTTATTACGGGAAAAAGAAATAATGTTGTAATGATTTCAGAAGAAGACTGGAACGCAATAGAAGAAACATTATATTTAAATACTGTGCCAAATATGGCATCGTCTATACAAGATTCTATGAATGCACCAGATAGTGAATTTACTGAAAATATTGAATGGTAGAATACAAAATATTATATAGTAAATTAGCATTAAAAGATGCTAAAAAACTATCAAGTGCTAATTTAGCAAATAAAGCAAAAGAACTAATTGAAATTATAAAAAAAAACCCATTTCAAACCCCTCCACCTTATGAAAAACTAGTTGGTAATCTAAATGGCTCTTATTCAAGAAGAATAAATATTAAACATAGAATAGTTTATGAAGTAAGGGAAATAGATAAAGTCATCAGAATATCAAGAATGTGGACACATTATGGACAGTAATTTAGTTTAAAATCTAACAGACGAACGCAGAGCATCGATAAAGTCAAACGTTATCCCCTATGAAAATCCTTCGACAAGATACGAGGTTACCCTTTCAATATCTTTCAGATTCGATTTTACCTAATTTAATTGGAATTCACTGTCCAATGAAAAATGGCTATCTTTTTAAAATTACGTGGAAGTAAAAATAGAATATATTTGAGATTAATAATACAAATAATTTTATATCAGTATAGAAATAAATTATAGAAATAAAAGATATACATAAAGATAATTTTAAGTATACAAATAAAATTGACTGTAAAATATGATTAAAAAATACAATTGCATCTTATTTATATGGAATGAATAGTGATACTATAAATTTTATAGATCATATTAAAAGTACAAATAAAAATAGTTTATATTCATTAAAAAAAGATACATTGAAAAATATTATCAATTGGATGATTTTAAGTATTTAGAAAAGGATATATCAATTTAATCAAAGAGCATATAAACCAAAATGGAATCTCTAAACCTTACTAACTGTGTGTATCTATCAATTCTAAGTAAAACTATGTTCTAATTTAAAGTTGTAATCGTAGAGAAGATCAATCTCCACCTCTTAGTTTTATTAATACATTATATTATTCAATAAAAAATCTCTTTGTTTAAAAAAATAAAAAAAATTATTCATAATCATAGAATATAGTGCTAGACTATTAAAAGAAGTATACATAATTTAAATTAGATACAAAATGATTAGTTTTCATAATCTGATATAATAAAACAAACTATTCCAGTGAGCGAAGAGCGGCGCTAAAATCAAACGCTATTTGTATTCATAAGTAGAGAAGTTTAGAATTGATTATAGAAGTAGTAATTATTTTCTTAGCATCGTTAAATGATGGATGGATTATTTTTGATGCTTGTCATGTCATCAAAAAAGGAAAATATTTTGCTCCTGCGACTCCAGGTACTTGGAGTAAAATTATAGTTAGCGTTGGTATAAATCCCTTTTCTATTGGACCATTTTTTGTAGCTTTTGATCTTTTATGGTTTATATCTTCGATAGGTGTTGCAACTAAATGTATTGGGGATGGTTAGTTTAATCTCAAGATCAATTGTCATTCTTTGGTCTATTAAAGTTGGAACTGTGATATCAATAATTACATTGGTATTACTCCTTATCTTTAAGTCCAATTTAGGCTACGTATAACAATAGTTATCAAGACGGACAAATAACATTTGGCTTTTTATTCGTGCCTAAGTTATATTTTAACCAACTACAATTTGTCGCTTAAAATGTAGTTATGTACTAGTTTTAAAGGAATAAAATGGATTTATTGATTATTAGAGAATTTAAGGAAACTGAATGGTTATTATATAAAAAATTAAGATTAGAATCTTTGATGGATTCTCCAGATGCTTTTGGAAGTACATATGATAATGAAATAAAAAAGAATGACTTAGAATGGAAAGATTGTTTAATTGAGCGTATTACTTCAAAAATGTCCTTTCCTTTAATTGCAGAATATGATAATAAGCCTGCTGGATTAGCCTGGTTTAATATTGAGAAAGAAAATTATGAGAAGTCCGTTTTATATCAAATGTGGATTAATCCAAATTTTAGAAATAGAGGAATAGCATTTAAGATGTTAAAAGAATATAAAGATTGGTCTATAAAATTAGGAGCAAAATATTTGTATTTGAATGTTACAACAAATAATAGTAGCGCAAGCAATTTATATAGTTCTTTTGGTTTTGTCTTTATAGGTTCTCCTTCGATTTTTAAACTTGGTGATAATTTAAAAACTCAGTCTATGATTTTAGAATTAGACTAAATATAGTCAATTACTTGAAGTTCCATACATAACAAAAAATAGGAGGAAAACAAGGTAGTAGATAAGAAAACGGTTAGGTTAAATTGTTCGTAAGAGATACAAACAATTTAATTGAGTTGACTATTACTTAAATTGTTCCTCAATACCAACGTTAAGTACTCTTTCAAAATAGTCATCACTATATATTACATCTTTAAATATAGATGAAATATATAACTTTTAAAAATTTAATTATTCTGTTTATTTATTTGACTAACTTGATTAGTTATAATAAGGACAATCATAATCTGTATTTTCAGGTTTTTCGGGGTGGGTTTTATTATCTATTTTATCTTTATCAAAAGCATGATAATTTTTGCACTCTTTCACAAAAGCACTTTTAGGGATTGAAGCATAGAAGAATTTAAATCTTTTATATTTATCAATCCAATTTTAATTTCAGAATTTAAATCTGTATCAGAACGACCATAATATTCAACTACAAATAGTCCACTTTTACTTTCATTTCCTAAAGCGAAATTACCAGCTGATATTTTTGTGATTTCATAATCTACACTCTTAGCTGTTAAAATATAAGAACTTTTCATTCCTATAGATCTCTTCATTTATTTTCATTACAATGATTTTTTAAATAATATTTATACAAGCGTAAAATACCATCCTTTCACTAAAAATATAACAAATTTAATTAAGTAAGATAGAATGTGACTTAAATAAAAAATAGGGACAGGTCATGAATTTCCACTTTATAAAATTAAAATTTAGAATAGTTAAAGGAGATGTTTAATGCCAACCACTAATCAAGATAATCTAATTGAACTCTCTAGTCCAGTCCAAAATATTTAAGCCATACGGTTTTTTAAGTCAGTTTCTACCAGAAGTAAGAAAGAAGAAAAAGTTATTAGGTGAGTTATTTAATTTTCATGATAAGACTATGGTAATTGGGCGATTAGATCACGACTCAGAAGGATTATTGTTACTCATAACTGATGGTATGGAGAGCTACAAAATAAGAGACAAAAGTATAGAAAAGAATACTACGTGCAAGTTGATGGAGACATTACTACAGAAGCAATATCAAAGCTACAAAATGGTGTTGAGATTACACTTACTGGAAACAAATATCAAAACCTTCCTTGTAAAGTATTCAAACTAGAGAATGATCCCAAACTCCCCTTTCTCAGTCGTAATATACGTGATTCAAGACATGGTCCTACTAGCTGGATATTCTATCACTCTTTGTGAAGGGAAACAACGCCAGATAAGAAAATGACGGCAGCTGTTGGCTTTTTAACTTTAAGACTGGTACGAGTTCGGATTGGTGGCATTCATATAGGGAGCTTGATCGCCAGAGATGTTTACTCTAGCTAATTTTAACGATGCACTTAATCTCTAATCTATAAATTAAAAATTACGAGGACACTATAACAAATCGTTTAAAGAAAATATAAAAATATAACAAAGTCTCATAGAATAAGAACATTGCAATTTAGATATCATAAATTAGAGATAATTTTTACAATTAATTACAAGATAACTTATTGTAAATAATTAAGATAAAGCATAGTCTACAGCTTTTAAAGCATGTATTTTTGTTGTATCATATAAGTCTATATTAATATCCTTTTGATTAATTAACATAGTTATTTCAGTACAGCCAAGTATTACAGCATCAAGTTTATTATCATCATTAATATTTTTTATAATACGAAGATACTCGTTTTTTGAATCTTCTTTTATTATTCCTAAACACAATTCATCATATATTATTTTATGTATAATATTTTGATCATTTAAATTTGGAATTATAATATTTAAATCTTAATTATTTATTAATCTATTTTTATA
>JABSOL010000141.1 GCA_013215985.1 Campylobacteraceae bacterium | reverse complement strand
TTTACTTAAGTATCTTCCAGTTGATGTTTTTCCCTCTTCATTTTTATATAATCTTTTTTTATACGAAGATGAAGATGAATATTTATTTTTATTATGAGTATTTTCATTTTTAGAAGAATATACTTCTTTACTTTTATTTAAATCTGATTCAACAGATAAATCTTTTATTAAACCATGTTTTAAATTTTCTAAAATATTTAAAACTATAGATAAATTTTTATCTTCTATATTTAGTATTATTTTTTTCATTTATTTTCTTTAGCTAAGGGTAGAAATTTATAAATTCCTACTTTAATTAACTTATTATAATCAATAAGTCCTGGATTAATCATTTTTTGTCTTTTTTATTTCCGCCTGAAAATATCATAAATTTTCCAAGCATCATTAAAGCTACAACTCCTCCAACAATAACATACGCTACCCAAGGTTCTCTCATGATTAATCCTTTAAATTATCTAAATCTTATATATTTACTATTTTCTACAAGATGAATATAAAGCATTGATTTTTTCAACTCTTTGCTCATGTCTACCATAAGCAAATTCAGTTTCATCCCAAGCTTTAATAATATTTTCAATCATACCAAGTCCAGATACTCTCTCACCTAAACAAATTACATTTGCATTATTATGTTCTCTTGCCATTTGAGCTGAATATTCACTATGACATAACGCTGCTCTAATTCCATCGAATTTATTAGCAGCCATAGACATACCAATTCCCGAACCACAAATTAAAATACCTTTAGAATTTTCATCTTTTAATACTTCTTTACATAGTTTTGCTGCAAAATCAGGATAATCAACTCTATCCTTATTCATAGGGCCTAAATCAATAACTTCATGTCCTCTTTTTTCAAAAATTTCTTTAACTAAAGATTTAAATTCAACCCCTGCATGATCTGCTGCTATAAAATATTTCACTAATAAATTCCTTTTGTATGTTCAATTCTCAAATCTTTACCTATTAAGTCTTTTTCAATTCCCTCAGGTGTTCTAAACATTCTATTCCATCTAATTTCTTTTTTATCATCCCAAGAGAAATAAATAAACCAAGGTTTTCCAACAATAAATTTGTACTTAACTGTTCCCCAGAATCTTGAATCATTAGAATGATCTCTATTATCACCCATCATAAAATATTCACCTTCAGGTATTTTTAAAGGTAACATATTAAATAATTTTCCAGGCTGATAACCGTCCATTGTAACACTAGGATCATTATGAATTCCTGGGTGTTCTTTTCTATAAGGATTAACTAACCATAACTTATTATCGTAAGAAATGTATTCATTTTCTTTGTAATTCTTTTTAATAAAATCATCACCTTCTTTTAAATGTAAAAGTAAGTTTTTTCCACTTAATGCAACTAAATCTCCACCAGTTGCAATTGCTCTTTTAACATAATGGATTTTTTCATCATGTGGATATCTGAAAACTACAATATCTCCACGTTCTGGTCCATCTGCTGCAATTAAGTGACCATTATCGTTAAAATCAGGTAAAACTTTAATTTCTAACCAAGGAATTCTAGGTGTTGGAATTCCATAAGAGAACTTTTTAACAAAAAGCATATCTCCAATTAACATAGTATTTTTCATAGAACCTGAAGGAATAACAAAAGCTTGAGCTATAAAAAATATTATAGTTAATACAATTACTATTGTTCCTGTCCATGAAGATGACCACTCATAAGCTTTTTTAAGCATTTAATCTCTCTTTTCTTTGTTTTGCGGCTTTTACTGTATTTTTTAATAACATAGCAATTGTCATAGGTCCAACTCCACCTGGAACAGGAGTTATATATGCACATTTAGGGCTTACATTTTTAAAATCAACATCACCAACTAATTTACCATCATCTAGTCTATTAATTCCAATATCTACAATAATAGCGCCTTCTTTTACCATATCTTCAGTAATTAAATTAACAACACCTACCCCAACACAAATAATGTCAGCTAATAAAGTGTGTTCTTTAAGGTTTTTTGTATGAATATTACATGTTGTTACTGTTGCATCTTTATTTAAAAGTAGAGTACCCATAGGTTTTCCAACAATATTAGAAGCTCCAATTACACAAGCATTTTTTCCTTTAACATCAATATTATATTCTTTTAATAATTCCATTACACCATAAGGAGTCGCTGGAATAAAAGCGTCAAGTTTAGTTGTAACTCTTCCAATGTTGTAAGCATGAAAACCATCAACATCTTTTTTAGGATCAATAGCTTCTAAAATTAATGTAGTATTTACATGAGGAGGAAGTGGTAATTGAACTAAAATGCCATCAATATTAGGATTTGTATTCATCATATGGATTGTATCTAAAATACTAGCTTCAGTGATAGTTTCAGGCATTTCGTGAACAAGTGAATAAATACCTGCACCTCTACATGCTTTACTTTTCATTCCAACATAAGCAGCACTTGCAGGATCTGCCCCAACTAAAAGTACAGCAAGACCAGGTGTGATTTGCTCATCTTCTTGAAGTTTTTTAACTTCAAACTTAACTTCTTCTTTGATTTTAATTGATAATGCTTTTCCATCTAGAATATTCATTTGGAATAAACCTTTTTTTAATTTTATTTTGGTATTACTTGGCTATAATAGCCAAAAAAATTTTATAAAAAGGTTAAGATTGAAGTATTATTTATTATTTATTTTGTCTACTTTTTTATATTCTTCAAAAATTGATAACTCTTTTATTACTAAATATGAATATGGTGCAATGTTATATAAAAATCCAAGAGGAGTAGGTTGCATTAAATGTCATAAAAATACTAGAAAAAAAGAAGTTTTTGTAAAATACTTTGATAGAAAAAATATTGAAAAGATAATTATTATTCCACCAATTTCAAAACTTACTTACAAACAATTCTCAAAAGTACTAAGAGCTAAAAAAAACTCTTCACTTATTATGCCTACATATTTTCTTACAACAGATGAATTAAGATCACTTTATTTTTATATTAAAAATATGAAATAAGATTTACTTCTCAGTCAACTTAAACTTAAATTTATATAACTTTGTGTATAATCCGCAACAAATTAAACAAAAGGATTAATATGATCGAGGGTATCGTAAGAGATAGTAAGCATAAACAAGCTACTAAACAACTAAGAAAAGAAGGTTATTTAATAGCTAATCTATATGGAAAAGGTTTAGAAAATATTTCTGCCGCTTTCAAAAAAAATGTATTCATCAAAGCTTTAAGAGCTAAAGAAAACATCGCGTTTGACGTAACAATTGCAGGAACTACTTACAAAGTAGTTGTTCAAGAGTACCAAAAACACCCAATGACTTCTGATTTATTACATGTTGATTTAATGATTGTTCAATCAGGTGTTAGAGCTCAGTATTTTGTACCAGTTACAACTGAAGGAACTCCTGTTGGTCTTAAGAACAAAGGTTTATTCATTGTTCACAAAAAAAGATTACCAGTTAGATGTACAATTGAGAATTTACCAGCATCTTTCAATTTAGAAGTTTCTAAATTAGATACAGGTCACTCAATCTTAATTAGAGATATGGTTATGCCAGCTAACATTGATTGTTATTTAGACCCTAGAGTTCCAGTTGTAGGTGTTATTAAAGCTAAATAATGTTTTTAATAGCAGGACTTGGAAATCCAGGCAGTAAGTATACACTTACTAGACACAATATAGGTTTTTTAGTTATCGATGAGATAACTAAAAACCTTAGTGTTAAAACAAATATAAATAAATCAAATTTTGTAGCTGATATTACAAAATCTTCTAATACACTTTTAGTTAAACCACAAACTTTTATGAATGAATCAGGAAAAAGCATTGTTTCTATTGCAGATTATTATGATATTGCAAATGAAGAAATGATTATAATTCATGATGATTTAGACTTACCCTTTGGTACAGTTAAATATAAAATTGGTGGTGGACATGGCGGACACAATGGTTTAAGATCAATTGATGCACACATGGGTAAAGATTATATTAGAATTAGAGTAGGTATTGGCAAACCAGAAAACAAAAGTGATGTAGCTAATTATGTTTTATCTAATTTCTCTAAAGTAGAGTTAAAAGATTTAGAAGCTATAATATCACATATTATTAAATCTATAGAAGCTCTTAGAACTTTAAAAATAGATGAAGTAAAATCTAAATACACATTGAAGTAAAATGAGCTTAATATCAAAATATCTTTTATCAAAATTTCTTAAAAACTTTTTTATAATATTGTTCTCTCTAGAACTATTTTTTGTAGGACTAGATTTTTTACAAGTTTTGAAAAAATTACCTGATTCTGCGAATTTACAGGTGTTATATCTTTTATATAATGCCTTTTTTACACTTACTATTACTTTACCACTTTCATTAGTATTTGCATGGGTTGTAACTCTTGTAGTATTTATCAAATCAAATGAATTAGTAGCTTTTTATTCACTTGGAGCTCAAAAAAAATTTATTTATAAACCAATATTAAAAGTTTCAGTTTTTTTATTAACAGCTTTATTTGTATTACAAGCTACACCTTTAGCTTATTCATACGATCAAAAATCAAAAATCTTACATAATGAGTATTTCACAACATTTAAAACTGATATTTTTTTAAAATATAATGATTATTTTGTATATTTTAAAAAACTATTACCTTTAGAGCAAAAAGCTGAAGGTATACATATTTATAAATTAGAAAATGGAAATGTAATTGAAAGTGTAGTTGCAGATAAAGCCTTATTTGAAAATAATAGATGGATTGTTCTTGACGCTAAAATCACAAAAAAACCTCAAAATATTTCTTGGGAAGATTCTAAACTTGAAATTTTTTATAAAGATTCTGTAGTTACGCTAGAAGGTTTTAAACCAAAGATTCTAGATACTGTATATGAAACAAAAACAAAATATTCTATATTAGATTCTATTTCTGCTTTAATATTATTATCAAACCAAGATATTAATACTGATCAAATTAGAGCTTCTTTATACTATGAAATAGTTTCTGCTTACTTTTCTATTCCAATTTTACTTTTGGTATTTGCTTTTGCAGGAGCCAATGGTAGAACCTTTAATTTTGCTACATTTACTTCTGCTTCAATATTTGGAACACTAGTAATTTGGGGACTATTTTTTATGTTAAATAAATTAAGTTATGGTGGAATTTTATTACCTGAATTATCTATTTTATTACCTTTTGGAATATGGATAATATTATCAAGTGTTATATTTATCAAAAAAGCTAGATAATAATAATTTTTAAACACTATCTAATAAAAGCTTACCTATAATTTTATATCTTAGTATGGAGTTAATATGAGTAATGATCATAAAAGAGCCTATGGTTTATGTATATACAAAATAAAAAAGAACGGTATTAAAATACTTCTTTGTAAAAGTGTTAAAAGTAGGGAGTCTTGGGGTTTTTTAAAAGGTGTACTTTTAAAGAATGAAGATTCTGACATTTGTGCACAAAGAGAAGTTGAAGAAGAAAGTTCTATTTTTGTTGAGAAAAAATATTATGAAGAATATTTTGAACAATTAAATAAAGAAAAAGATATTGGTATTTGGTTAGTTAATGCAAAACATATTTTAGGACTTGATGAAAAGTTTGAAGATAATAAACTTCATAATATACATTTATCTTGGGAAAACCAAAAAGTTAAATTCTTTGATTTAGAGTCTTCTCCCAAAATTAGAGAAAAACAAAAGTATTTATTTAATGATATTAAGGATTTTTTGCAAAATAAGAGTTAACTCCTTTTGCTATTCCTTTTGCTAATAATAATTGGTATTTTCTAGAATATAATCTTTTACTCTCAAGAGGATGTGTTATATATCCTATTTCAACTAAAATAGAAGGCATTTGAGCACCCACTAAGACCCAGAATGGTCCTTCTCTAACACCTGAATCCTTTACATTTTTATAGGACTTTCTAAGCCTATACAGAATATTTTTTTGAACATCAATTGCTAATTTTTGAGAAGCTGTAATTTTTGGTCTATTTAATATAGTTAAAAATGAACTTTTTGTTGAATAATCCATTTTTCTCATATCTGACTTATTCTCTTTTGCCGCTATTCTTTTAGCTCTATCACTTCTCGCGGGACTTAAAAAGAATGTTTCAATACCATTTGCCCAAGAAGCTTTAGCTTTTGGAGCTGCATTTGCATGAATTGATATAAATATATCAGCTCTCTTTTTATTGGCTAGAATAGTTCTATTTCGCACTTTTATAAATCTATCACTTGTTCTTGTTATATAAACTTTATAACCTTCTTTTTTAAGAATTTTATAAAGATTTTTTGCAACTTTTAAAACAGCGTGTTTTTCATATTTTTTACCAGGTCCAATTGCACCTGAATCTTTTCCACCATGTCCTGCATCAATTACAACTATTTTATTTCGTTTAAATGAATATCTTTTTTTCATAAGAGGTGAAATTCTAGTTCTATTTTTACTTTTTGGAATATTTGTAACTTCAATTATGATTCTGTTTTTTTTAATTCGAAATAAAGTTTTTAAATTTGTTTTATTTGATAAAACAATTCTAATTCTATCTTTTTTAAATTGCGAAACAGTTATTCTATGTACATTATTCATTTTAAGTTTTGTTTGTTTGGCTTCTTTAAATGTTCCTACGATATTAAAAACATCTTTTGTTAATCTTGAATACTTTTGTTCAAAAAAAGTAAGATATGAAGAAGTTATTCTAGTATTAAAATCAATAATAATCATATTATTCTGAACATATACATCTTGTATTGTATATTTTGAATTATAATTACTTTTGTGTTTTCTTAAAGTTTTAGTTTTTTTAACTTTTTTTGTAGGTTTTTTTACAGTTTTTTTAACTATCTTTTTTTTAGATGGTGTATTTTTATTAAGTTTTTTTAATTCATATTTGTATTTTCCAACATCATATTTTTCGCAACGTGACAATTATTTTGTTTTACCATAAAAGTGCATACTCACAAGTGTGTGTATTTATGGCAAAACAAAATAATTTTTGTTTTAATTCTTAGCTTGAAGTCATTGTTTAAAAAAAAAGCAAAAGAAAAAATCGGCACGAAACACACACTCAATATTATCAGTCATATTATTTCCAATTGTGGCAGCCTTGACGAGTATTCACCCTCT
>JABSOL010000140.1 GCA_013215985.1 Campylobacteraceae bacterium | reverse complement strand
TAAATCCTCAATTGAAAAAAGGAATTAAAATAATTAAAAAGTCTCCTGCAATATTTATATCTTTTTTAGGATTTAATCATATTAGTATGAGTGAAGAAGAAAAAAACACTTTGTATAATGTATCAAAAGAAATTAACAAATTTTTAGGAAACTCTCAATTAGCATCAAGTTCAAACATTGGAATTACAAAATCTTTTACAGAAAAAAGACTAAATAAATTAGAAAGTTTTTATAAAAAATACAAAACAATAGAAGACAAATATAAATAATTATAAGAAATAATTATAATCATTTTTCTGCATTTTAATAATTATTTTGATATCCTGCCCACAAAAGTAAATAGTATTAGGAGAAAGAATGAATTTACATGAATACCAAGCAAAAAATTTATATAGAAAATATGATATTCCTACAACAAAGGGTATGTTATTGACTCACCCCTCTCAGTTAGATAATATTTTAAACAGTATTGGAAAAAACAAATGGGTTGTAAAAGCTCAAGTTCATGCAGGTGGACGTGGTAAAGCTGGTGGTGTAGTAATTGTTGATTCAAAAGCCAAAGCTAATGAAGAAGTAAGAAGACTATTAGGATCAACACTTATAACTCATCAAACAAGTAAAGATGGACAAAAAGTTAATTCTATTTATATTGAAGAACCTTGTGATATCTTACAGCAAATATATTTAGCTTTTATTGTTGATAGAACAACTAGTAGAATTATGATAATAACATCAAGTGAAGGTGGAATTGAAATTGAAGAAGTTGCAGAAAACACACCTGAAAAGATATTAAAAAACACAATTAATCCAGTAGTAGGAATAATGCCAGCTCAGTGTAGACAAATTTGTGACGATTTAGGTTTAGATAAAAACTTAAGTTCTCAAATGATTTCTCTAATGCAAAAAATATATAAAATGTTTGTTGAAAATGATTTATCTTTGGTTGAAATTAATCCTTTAGTTGTTACAGAAGAAGGTAAACTTATTTGTTTAGATGCAAAAATTCAAGTTGATGATTCGGCTTTATATAGACAGCCTGAACTTAATGAGTCAAGAGATGATTCACAAGAAGATGAAAGAGAACTAAAAGCTCATAAACTAGATTTAAATTATATTTCACTTGAAGGTAATATTGCCTGCATGGTTAATGGAGCAGGACTAGCTATGGCTACAATGGATCTAATTAAAACTTATGGTGGAGAGCCTGCAAACTTCTTAGATGTAGGTGGAGCAGTTAATGAAACAAGAGTTATTGAAGCTTTTGAAATAATTTTATCAGATAAAAAAGTAAATGGTATTTTAATTAATATTTTCGGTGGAATTGTAAGATGTGATATTATTGCCTCTGGTATTATTGCAGCTGTTAAAAAAATGAATATAACTATTCCAATTGTTGCGCGGCTTGAAGGTACTAATGTTCAAGAAGGTTTAGATTTAATAAAAGCTGCGAATCTAAATATTTATGAAGAAAATGATTTAGATAAAGCATCTTTAAAAATAATTGAATTAACAAAAGGATTAAACTAATGGCTATTTTAGTAAATAAAAATACAAAAGTTATAGTTCAAGGTCTAACTGGTGCACAAGCATCTTTTCATTCAAAAATTGCTTTAGAGTATGGTACTAATATTGTAGCAGGTGTAGTTCCAGGAAAACGTGGACAAACTCACTTAGGCTTACCTGTTTATAATACAGTTGAATGTGCTAAAAGACTAACCGGAGCTAATGCTTCTATTATTTATGTACCTGCTCCTTTTTGTAAAGATGCAATTATAGAAGCTGCTGAAAATGGAATTGAAACTATTGTATGTATAACGGAGGGAATTCCTACGATTGATATGTTAGATATAAAAGCAGCGATTGATTTAAATGGTGCAAGATTAATAGGACCTAATTGTCCTGGAATCATTACACCAGATGAATGTAAAATGGGAATTATGCCAGCTTCTATTCATAAACGTGGTTCTGTTGGAATTATTTCAAGATCAGGGACGCTAACTTATGAAGCAGTAAACCAATCAACTCTAGTTGGACTTGGACAATCTACTTGTGTAGGAATTGGTGGAGATTCAGTTCCAGGAAGTGATTTTATTGATATTCTAAAATTATTTGAAGAAGATGATGAAACAAAATCAATTATTTTAATTGGTGAAATTGGTGGAGCTAAAGAAGAAGCTGCTGCTGAATATATTAAATATAACATCACAAAACCTGTAGTTTCATATATTGCAGGAGTAACAGCTCCTATTGGAAAAAGAATGGGTCATGCTGGTGCAATTATTGATAGAAATGCAGGATCTGCTGAAGATAAATACAAAGCTTTAGAGAGAGCGGGAGTACTAACTGTACGAACTATTACTTCTTTAGGTAAAGCTTTACTAGAAGTACAAAAATAATTTTTCAAATGGGTAATAAAGTAACATAGAAATTCTAAAATTTTAGAATTTCTATAAGTACCCTACTTACAGTCAAACTTACTATACTTACATACTTTTTACATCTTTAAACTCATTAAAATGGGTAAAAACTAAGCACTTTTATTTAGAAACAATTAGCTATAAGAAGTATTTCCAAAATTTTATATTCATTTAAAACAAATTGTGAGAAAATTACCATAATTAAAATAAATAATATAACTCGGAGATAATAATGAAAGCATCAGCTCTATTTGTAAAAGCACTAGAAAATGAAGGCGTTGAATATATATTTGGAATTCCTGGAGAAGAGAACTTAGATTTCTTAGACTCTATGAGAGAATCAAATATTAAATTGATTTTAACAAGACACGAACAAGGTGCTGGTTTTATGGCAGCTACTTATGGAAGACTAACTGGTAAAGTTGGAGTATGTTTGGCTACACTTGGCCCCGGTGCTACTAACTTTGTAACATCAGCTGCATATGCACAATTAGGTGGAATGCCTATGATGATGATTACAGGTCAAAAACCAATCAAAAAATCAAAACAAGGTAGATTCCAAATTATCGATATCGTTAATTTAATGAAACCTGTTACTAAATATGCTAAACAAGTTGTAAATGGAAATAATATTCCATCTATGGTTAGAGAAGCATTTAAAATCGCAACTGCTGAAAGACCTGGTGCTGTTCATATTGAACTACCTGAAGATATTGCAGCTGAAGAATGTGAAGATAATATCTATGCAGTTCACCCAGTAAGATATCCAAAAGCTGATAACACTTCTATTTTAGATGCTGTTAAAATGATTGAAAACGCAAAAATGCCTTTATTACTTGTTGGAGCTGGAGCTAATAGAACAAGAATTGGTGATGCATTAAAAAACTTTGTTAATGAAAGCGGAATTCCATTCTTCTCTACTCAAATGGGTAAAGGTGTAATTGGAGATGGTCATGAATTATGTTTAGGAACTGCTGCATTATCTGCAAATGACTTTATTCATTGTGCAATTGACAGAGCTGATTTAATTATTAATGTTGGTCATGATGTTATTGAAAAACCACCATTTTTCATGGAAAATGAAGAAGGTGCTACTAAAGTAATTCACTTAAACTTTTTCCCATCAGAAGTAGATGATACTTATTTCCCTCAATTAGATGTTGTTGGTGATATTGCATCAAATGTTGATTCATTATCTGCTGCTTTAACTAACCAAGATACTTGGGAATTTGATTACTTTAAAAGAGTAATTAAAGAAGTTAGAGTACATACAAGTAAATACTTTGATGATACAAGATTCCCAATCTTACCTCAAAGAGCTGTAAATACAATTAGACAACAATTAGCGCCTGAAGATATTCTTACATTAGATAATGGTGTTTATAAAATTTGGTTTGCAAGAAACTACGATTGTGCACAACCTAATACAATGTTATTAGATAATGCTCTTGCTACTATGGGTGCTGGACTTCCTTCTGCAATGGCAGCTAAAATGGTTCATCCTGATAGAAAAGTTGTTGCTGTTTGTGGTGATGGTGGATTTATGATGAACTCACAAGAAATGGAAACTGCTGTTAGATTAAAATTAAACTTAACAGTTATTATTTTAAATGATAATGCTTACGGTATGATCAAATGGAAACAATCTGGAATGGGATTTGAAACATTTGGATTAGATTTAGGTAACCCTGATTTTGTTAAATATGCAGAAGCATATGGAGCACATGGACATAGACCTGCTTCTTGTGAAGAATTTGAAAAAACTTTAGCTGAGTGTGTAAATGGTACAGGTGTACATTTAATTGACTTAGCTGTTGATTATTCATTAAATCACGCAATTTTAAATGATTTATTAGATACTAAAGAATGTATTTTATAATAAAAGACTAAAATACTTATAGAATATAAATTAAAAGGTATTTGTTTTCGGACAAATATCTTTTTTTCGTTAAACAAACAAAAGGAATAAAATGAGTACAATCGAAGTAACATCACCATTTGACGGTAAAGTAGTAGGAAATGTAAAATTTTCAAGCGTAGAAGAAGTACAAACTGCAATTGATTTAGCTCATAGTACATTTGAAGATCATAAAAATGCACTACCTAAGCATAAAAGAGTTCAAATTTTAGAAAATCTTGTTGAAATTATGTCTTCACAAATTGAAGAACTTACTATTCTTTGTGCGTCTGAGGGTGGTAAACCGTATATGGATTCAAAAGTAGAAATTCATAGAGCAATTAATGGTGTTAAACTTGCAATTGAAGCTATGGGAACTTTTGAAGGTAAAGAAATTGCTATGGGTCATACTGTATCATCTGCTAATAGAATGGCATATACATTTAAAGAACCTATTGGTGTAGTTGCTGCAGTATCTGCTTTTAATCACCCATTTAACTTAGCAATTCACCAAGTAATTCCTGCAATCGCTGTTGGTTGTTCAGTTATTATTAAACCTGCTACTCAAACTCCAATGTCAGCTATTAAATTAGTTGAATTATTAAAAGAAGCTGGTTTACCAGATGGTTGGGCACAAGCTGTAGTTTGTGATAGAGTTGCTGGTGAATTATTAGCTACTTCTCCAAAAATCAATTTCTTAACATTTATTGGTTCTGGAAAAGTTGGTTGGTACTTAAACTCTAAAGTTGCTAATGGAACAAGAGTTGCATTAGAACATGGTGGAGTTGCACCAGTAATTGTTGAAAAAGATGCTGATTTAGATGAATTAATTCCTGCTTTAACTAAAGGTGGTTTTTACCATGCTGGTCAAGTTTGTGTATCTGTTCAAAGAGTTTATGTTCATAAAGATATTATGGATGAAGTTGCTAAAAGATTAAGTGATTCTGCTTCAAAACTTATTGTTGGAGATCAATTAGATCCAAATACTGAAGTTGGACCATTAATTAACCATAATGAAGTTAATAGAATTGAAGAATGGGTAAATGAAGCTGTTAAATCAGGTGGAAAAGTTTTAACTGGTGGGAAAAGAATTTCTGATTCTTTATTTGAAGCTACAGTTATTTTAAATCCTAGCGATGATGCAATTATTTCTAAAAATGAAATTTTTGGACCAGTAGTTTGTTTATATACTTATGATGATATCGAAGTTGCATTTGATAGAGCTAATGCGCTGGAAGTATCTTTCCAAGCTGCAATCTTTACTAAAAACATTGATACTGCATTATTAGCTGTAAAAAGATTAAGTGGAACTGCTGTAATGGTTAATGATCATACTGCATTTAGAGTTGATTGGATGCCATTTGGCGGAGCTAAAGCTTCTGGATTAGGAATGGGTGGAATTCATCATTCTATGATCGAAATGTCAAAAGAAAAATTAATGGTTATAAAATCTCCAGTTTTATAATATATTAATATTAATAAAAAAGGCTTGTGAGATTATCTCACAAGCCTTTTTTTATGAGAAAGTTTAAAGATACTAGTAAAGAATATTTATTCTTTACTAGTGTTAAATTCTATTTTATAGCGTTTTGAATAAATCTTTCAAAAGACTTAGGATATTTTTCTCTAATTTGAAATAACGTTTTTTCATCTTTATTTTTAAATAAAGATTCTAAATAGTTTTCAAAATCTTTGTAATCTTTTTCACTCATTTCTTTATTTATAGAAACTTTTTGGATTAATTTATTTTTACTTTTTTCAACTCTAATTGTTACGTTAGCAGTATCACTTTTAAGACCATCTTCACTTACAATGTAATATTCAAATGAATCTTCACCTGAAAATTCTTCTAATGATTTATAAATACAAATACCTGTATTACTACAAGTTAGTTCACCATTTTTTACATTACTATTAATTTTTACAGTAAATGTACCTGCATTAGTTTTTGAGTATTTTAATTTAAATTCTTTTTTTGTGCTGGAATTAACAGAAAGTTTAAAATCACTTACTTCAGGTTTAACATTTATTTTCTTAACAATAATTGTAACATCTTGTTTAGTTATTGAGTTATTATCACTTACAGAATATGAGAAAGTATCATTACCATAAAATGAATTATTTGGTATATATTTAATATCTCCATCTTCATCTATTAGCAATGATCCATTCTTAACATTTTTTATTAATTTAAAAGTAAGTTGATCAGCATCTAAATCTTTAGCTTTTAAACTTGATGAATATTTTTCACCCTGAGATATAGAAATTGTTGTAGTAAGAGCAATAGGAGCATTATTTTTACCAACAATACTAATTAATACTAATTTCGCAGGACTTTCATTATCAGAAGCTTTAACTGTGTATTTAAAACTATCTTTACCTCTAAAATTATTTTTAGGAGTATAAATAAAAGATCCTCTTTTATCTAAATCAATACTACCATTCTTAGGAGATAAAGATATTGAAAAAACTAAACTACTATTCATTAAATCTTCATGTGAAAGATTTCCTTGGAATGCTTGATTCTTATCTACACTAATTTTTAAACTTTTACTAGAATTAAATGTTTTAATTTCTAAAGGAGATAAAAAATCAAATTGTTTAACAATACTTTCATTAACTTTTAAATCTAATGTTCCATGTTTACTTTGATTTTTATATACAATTATAAATGGAACTTTTTTATTACATAGAGGAATAGTATATTTTTTAGCAATTTTATATTTTTTTCCATCAATTGATAAATTTGCGTTAAACTTTTTTGAATTAAAAATATTACTTGGATAATTACTATCTTCAAATGATATTTCTATGTTTTTATCTTTTTTAAAATCAAGTTCAAAATTACCTGTAATTTTACATTTATCTTTTGTACTAACAGAATAAGTATGATGACCCT
>JABSOL010000139.1 GCA_013215985.1 Campylobacteraceae bacterium | reverse complement strand
GAAGAAGCACTTAAACTTACATATACAAAAGATATAGATATTATTATTTTAGATATACAAATGCCCGGAATGGATGGATTTGAGACAGCTGAGTATTTAAAGTCAAGTCCTAAAACTAAAAATATACCTATTATATTTTTAACTGCAGCTTTTAAAGAAGAAGAGTTTCAACAAAAAGGTTTTGAAGTTGGTGCAATTGATTATTTAACTAAACCTATTGAGAATAGACAATTTATTAATAAACTAAACTTATATATTAAAGTTATTATAAAAACAAAAGAGCTTCAATCTTTAAATGATAATTTATCGCAATCTTTAGAACAAGAAATTTTATTAAAAGAAAAAATACAAGAACAACAGTTAGAACTAGTTGAACAAAGTAAAATATCTGCATTAGGTGAAATGATTGGGAATATTGCTCATCAGTGGAGACAACCATTATCTGTAATTGCTACTTGTGCGTCTGGACTTAGACTAAACTTAGAACTAGGTTTAGATAATAAAGAAATAGTTGATTCATCTTTAGCAAGAATAGTTGATACTACAAGTGAATTATCTTCTACTATTGAATCATTTAGAAACTTTACTTTTCAAGATAAATTATCAGAATTTAATTTATCAACAATTATAAATAAAACAATTGAAAATGAAAAATATATTTTAGATGAAAATAATATAAAAATAATTTTAGAATTAGATGATGAAATAAATCTAAGTAATTTACCAAATAGTTTAATTCAAGCTTTACAAAATATAATTAAAAATTCTAAAGAAGCTTTAAATAAAATTGATAGTGAAAGATTTATTTTTATTAATACCTATGTTCAAGACAATGAAGTATATATTCAAATAAAAGACAATGCAGGTGGAATAGAAGAAGAACACTTAAGCAAGATATATGAACCTTATTTTACAACAAAACATCAATCAAATGGTATTGGATTAGGATTAAATATTACTTATAAATTAATTTGTGATTCTATGAGAGGGAAAATAAAAACTCAGAATATTGAATATGCTTATGAAAATAAAACTTATAAAGGTGCCTTAACTAAGATAGTTTTATCTTTTTCGCTATAATTATAAGAAAACTTAATAAAAATTTAAACTTTTAAATAAAGACATTAATTAATTAAACTAATAAATAATTATTATATAATTATTATATAATAATTTAGAATGAAAAGGATTATAATGAAAATACTAATAGTTGAAGATAGTAAATCACTAGTTGCTGGTTTAATTCATGTATTAAATAAAAAGATTTCTGCAGAAATTTTTACAGTTTCATCAAAAAGTGAATGTGCAAAAATATTATTAAAAGAAAAAGGTAAATTTGATATAGCTATTCTTGACTTAGGTTTACCTGATGCTCAAGATGGCGAAATAGTTCCTTTTATTTCTAAATTTAAAATACCTAGTATTATTTTAACAGCGACCGAACATGATAAAAGTAATCCAATTTTCAATAATGATAATATAATTGATTATGTAATTAAAAATGGTTCATATTCACTTGATTACACAGCTTATGTAGTAGAAAGATTTATCGAGAATTCTAAAATAGATGTTCTAATAGTTGATGATTCTAAAACTTTTGTTGCAAAAACTCAGGATTTATGTTTAAAATACAATATTAAAACTATCCCTGCTTTTAATGCAGAAGAAGCATTAGAAATTATGTCTAAAAAAAATAATATAAAACTAATTTTAGTTGATTATATAATGCCAAGAATGGATGGTTTAGAATTTACTACAAAAATTAGACAAACTTATAAAAAAGATGAATTATCTATTATTGCTCTTTCTGCAAGTAAAGATAAATCTGTTATTGCTAAATTTTTAAAATATGGTGCAAATGATTTTATATATAAAGATTTTTCTAATGAAGAATTTTATGCAAGAATAAATTCAAGTTTAGAAATTATTAAACTTTTTGAAAATAGTAGAGATAGAGCAAATAAAGATTATATGACAGGAATGTATAATAGAAGATATTTATTTGAAAAAGGTAAAGAAATTTACAAGAAAGCCAAAAAAAATAAAGAAAATTTATCTTGTGCAATTATAGATATTGACAAATTTAAAAATATAAATGATACTTATGGCCATGATGTCGGTGATGTTGCGATTAAACAAATACCTAAAATTCTAGAAAAATTCTTAGATGAAAGATCTTTAATTTCAAGAATGGGCGGAGAAGAATTTTGTATTATTACTGAAGATTTAAATGAAAAAGAAATTCAAATTGTATATCAAAATATTAGAATTGCTTTTGAAGAGTCAACCTTAGAAGTTGATGATTTAAAACTTAAATATACTGTATCTATTGGTTTAAATACTTCTTATGAAGACGATTTTGATGAAATGCTTAAAAAAGCAGATGAAGGTTTATATCAAGCAAAAGAAACAGGTAGAAATAAAGTAGTATTATTTAATAAAGAATACTAAGAATATTACTTTTTTCTTTTAACATAAACTTTTTCGATTTTATTTGAAGAAAATAATTATTAATTATATGAACTTATCTTCCCTTACGATATTTTAGGTAAGTAATTGATTTTAATCATATTTATGATACAATCATCTATCAAAGGATGATAATGTATTTAATAAATGATAAAGAATTTAAATGTTCAGTAAGTGTTACACTTGATATATTTAATGATAGATGGAAACTGGCAATTATTTGGTATTTATTAAAAGGTGATAGACGATTCAAAGATTTAAATAAAGAAATTTGTGAAATCACACAAAAAACGCTAACAGTAAAACTAAAAGAACTAGAAGAAAAAAATATCATTAATAGAGAAGTTTTTCCTCAAGTTCCTCCAAAAGTTGTTTACTCATTAACTCCAATAGGAAGAAAACTAGAAAAAATTGTAAATGAAATGAATACATGGGGCGTTGAATATACAAAAGAACATGGGCAAATTACAGAAGACAGTGCTTGCTCGCTATAAATATAAGATATCTAATATCTTATATTTTAGACATATTAATAAAAAACTCATTTATATATAAACTATTTACCTGAATACAATATCAAAAAACTTTCCTTTAGAAAATTCGTATATATTTCCCTATATTCCACAAAAATCATTATAAGTACAAAAAGAATTAAAGATTATGATTTAAAGAAAAGTAGAATAATTAGTAAAAAGAAGAACACTTCTTTTTACTAATTACAAGTTCGCGCCTTTTAATGAATAATATAAAATCGTTCAATTAAGAGAAAAGTATTATAAGCTTATTTAACTTAATATTCCCTTACAATACTTTAGGTAAGTAATAAACTATATTTTCATATATAGTAAAAAATATAAGATAAAAATATCTTATATTTTATACATATGATTAATAGCTCCCCTATTTTTACCTATCGTATATAAAGATCCAGCTTTAATAGCTTCATAAACATATAAATTAGCTTTTTTTACTGCTTCTTGCATATCTACACCTTTTGCTAAAAAAGACGCAATAGCAGAAGATAAAGAACAACCAGTACCATGAGTATTTTTTGTAAGAATTCTAGGATTTTTATAAAATGTAAAAGTTTGACTTGAACTTTCATATAAACAATCATAAGAATACTCAAGATCTAACTCTAGTGATTTAATTAAAACATATTTACAGCCATAAGAAGATAAATAAATACAAGCATCTTTTGCATCATCTTTATTTTTAATACTTTTATTAAAAAGTAAATTAGCTTCATATAAATTAGGAGTAATAATATCTACAAGTGGAAACAAATCTTCTTTTAAAGATTTAATTGCTGATTCTTCTAATAAAATAGCTTTTGAAGCAGCTACCATTACCGGATCTAAAACAATATTTTTTAATTTATGTTTTTTTAAAAAATCTTTTATTTCTAAAATAAGTGAAGTTTTATGTAACATTCCAATTTTTACTGCATCACATGGAATATCACTAAGATTAGTTTCTAATTGAGCTCTTACAAACTTTTCATTAATATCTAAAATTTCATCAACTCCACAAGTATTTTGAGCAGTTAAAGCCGTAATTGCAGTCATTGAATAAACACCTAAAGTAGTTGCAGTTTTTATATCTGCTTGAATACCAGCACCACCGCAAGAATCCGATCCTGCGATGATTTGTAAAACTGGATAAGTTTTCACTAGTTTTTCTCTTTTGAGAAAATCATTGTTAAAATAAAAGATAAAAATACAGTTATAACAAAAGAGAAGAATAGTTGATTAGATACAAGTAAAGCTGGTAATGATTCTTCTCCCATAAATATAACTAAGATACCATTTGAGAAATCAAGACCTGGAAATATAACTCCACCTATTACTAAAGAAACTATAGAAAGTGCAAAAGTATTTTTATATTCTTTTTTCCCTAGAATGGAAAAAATTGCTGGTCCTATTAAAGCACAACATAATAAATCTGCTAATAAAAATAGATAAAATACGTCATAACCTTTTGAAGCAATATAATAAACTGGAAAACACGTTAATACAATTACAGCTCTATATATTTTAAGGCTTTTAACATTTTCTTCTTTTTTAAGTACAAATAACGAAGCAATACCATTTAACAAAGAATCTGATGAAGATAATACTAATGACACTACAAAAGCTATTAAAATAAATATAACAATAGGATTTTGTAATTGTAACAAATCAAATAAAGCTAAGTTAGGATCTTCCCCTAATAAACCTGTAGATTTTGCAAATAATCCAGTTAGACCTAAAATAAATATAACAACAAATACAATTAAAGATGAAATAACAAATGACTTTTTAACTGCATTTTCTTTTAAAGCATAAATTCTCTGCCATGATGCATGATTAAATACTTCTGTACAAAGTACTGCAATAATTAAAGTTATTCCAAAAGATACAGAAGAGAATGTTGTAAAATCTTTTGCAGTAGTTTCAATAAAGTTAAAAGTCTCTAAACTTTTTTCCCAAGGAATCATAAAAACAATTGCAATCAAAACAATAATAATTAATACAAACTGTAGTAAATCTGTTTTAATTGATAGTCTTAAACCACCAAGTAAAGAATAAGAAGCAGTAGCAATTAAAATAATAACAGCTCCTAAACCTAAAGATAAATCACCATATGATTGTAGAACTTTTGATACTGCTGTCATTTCAGCACATAAAAATATAAACATATAAAAAATACTCGATACTAAAAGTAAGTTTTTATATGACTTACCTAATTTAATTTCTGTATATTCAATTAAAGAAGAACCATTTGGTAAATACTTTCTAATTCTTAAACCTAAAAATGCTAGTGCTAATAAAGGTAAAGCAGATGCTAATGCATAACCAAAGACAGAAGCCATTCCTCCCCATAAAGCAGAAGAAGCAGGTGAAAATAAAATCCATACACCTAAAGCAGATGCAGTTAATGTTGAAACACCAAAAGTACTAGAGACAGAATCTTTATATGTAATAATAGAATTGTCTGAGTTTTTTGCTTGTTTATATGAATAAAAAGCAAAAGCTAAAAAAATGAAAATTGAGGCAGCAAGGCCATTGTAAACTAATGTTGAAAACATTGTAATCCTTAAAAATATTTTAAGCTAAAGGATTTTTTTGTAGTAATCTTTTGTAAGATAACTTTTCCCTACGCTAGTATTAACTAGATCAGGTACAAGGGTATATTCTCAGTCATAACGACACCCCTAAAGCTTAGATTGAAATTATAGTGAAAATAAGATTAATTATCAAAAATAAAATAATTTAATTGTAGAGAATAAGTTCTTTATAATAGTTAGTGTAAAGCATTAACATACTTTACACTAATACAAAAACTTATGTATATGTTTTATATATATTAAGATTAGACATAATGTAAAATCTTGTATAAATTCTAGAAGTTTTTAATTAAATCTTCATAAACTTTTGTTAGTTTTTGTACTTCTATTACGCTCGTTCTTTCATTTATTGAATGAATAGTATCATTAATAACGCCAAATTCTATTGCTTCAATTCCAAATGCTCCAAAATATCTAGCATCTGATGTTCCACCTGCAGTTGATTGTTTTGTAGAGATATTAAGAATTCTCAAAATAGATTCTTCCATTTTTTTCACAACTTTTGATTCTTTATTTGTCACAAAAGGATAAGATCCTTGAGTTAGTTTTAAAGTAAAATCTGTATATTTAAATTTTTCATTAATAAAATTTCTAATATCTTCTTGAACAGTATTAGTAGAATTTCTTACATTAAACATTAAATCTAATGTATTAGGTGTTACATTAGTAACTTGCATACCTGCTCTAATATCTGTAATGATTAATTGACTTGGTGCAAAATACTCATCACCATTATCAAAATTATGTCCAGCTATTTTTTCAAGAACTTTTGAGATTTGATGTATTGGGTTTATAGTTTTTTCAGGATAAGCAGCATGACCTTGTTTTCCTTGAATATGTAAATATCCATTAATACTTCCACGACGTCCAACTTTAATAGCATCTCCAAAAACCTCTTCACAAGTAGGTTCTGCTACAACTGCAAAATTTGGAATAAAATCTATTTCTTTTAAATACTCTAAAGCTTTAATAGTTCCATATGTACCCTCTCCTTCTTCATCAGAAGTCATTAAAATACTCAAAGTTCCATCAAAATCTTTTGCATGTTTACAGGCATATAAAAAAGCAGCATCTCCACTTTTCATATCTTGAGCTCCACGTGCTGTTATTATTCCCGCAATTATATCAGCTGCAAAAGGATCAACACTCCAACCTTCACCTACAGGAACTACATCTATATGACCTGCAAAACATAAGTGCTGTTTTTTATCATTAAATTTTTTATAATAAAATCTATTTTTTGTATCTTCTTTATCTATATTTATACAAGTCCACTCTTGCCCTAAATACTCTTCTATAAAATCAAAAGCCCCATCATCTAAAGGAGTTAAAGATTTAAATCTTAATAATTTTTGAAAAAGTTCTATTTCTGTCATATTCTTCCCTATACTTTGAATGAAAAGATTTTAGCTAATTTGTTGTTATAAAACAATTATTGTTATAATATATAAAATAAAGGATTCCCATCAAAAATAAAATTTTAAAAATTATAATTGCTTTTTTTCTTATATATACAATATTTGGTTTTTTAATACTTCCTCTTATTATAAAAGATCAAATAATTAAAAATGTACAGAACAAATTAAATGTAAAAATATACATTAAAGATATTAATTTTAATCCATTTTTATTTAAAATAAAAATAAATGAATTAAATA
>JABSOL010000138.1 GCA_013215985.1 Campylobacteraceae bacterium | reverse complement strand
GTATTAAAAATAAATCCTAATTGAACATCTGGTTGTCTATAAGTTTCTGCTATTATTCTCATAGTTGAGTATAAAAATCCATACATTAATACTAATTGACCTGTAAATGTAGTTTTATTTCTATAATAAAATAATATTATAAATATAACAACACCTTCTAAAAATGCTTCATATAAAGCTGAAGGATGTCTAAGTGTATCACCTACGTAAATTCCCCAGGGAACATCAGTAACACGTCCTACTAACTCCTGATTTAAAAAGTTTCCAATTCTTCCAAAAATATATCCAAATGAAATTCCAACTATTGAAATATCAGCTAAAAATAACATAGATAATTTATTTTTTCTACAAAAAAGATAAGAAGCTATAGCAAAGCCTATCACAGCTCCATGATATGACATTCCTGAAATTCCAGTAAATACACCATCTACAAAAGGATTAAATATTTGCCAAGGATGTGTTAGGTAATAAGATGTATTTGGATCATAAAATAAAACATAACCAAGTCTTGCTCCTAATATAACTCCAATTTCAACCCACCAAATATATGAATCAAAAACTTCTTCTTTAACATCTCTGTTATCTTTTTTTATTAAAATTTTTGATACATAAATAGCACTTAATAGTGCTAATGCATACATAATTCCATACCAATGAACTGATACTGCGCTTATTTGAAAAGCTACAGGATCAAAGTTCGTGTAAATATTATTCCAATATTCCATTTTTACTCCTCTATTGCATCTGCAATTAATTCAATTGGATTCTTGAATACTGCTTTTACATCTGCAACATACATTGAATTTGTTATTTGCATTCTACAGGCTGAGCACTCAGCCGATACAATATTTGCTTTTGTATCTCTAATCATAGCGGCTTTTGGTGAACCAGCTGCTTTAGCCAAGTGATATTTTTCACTTTGCATAGTAACTCCACCAAATCCACAGCATCTATTTGAGTCACTCATTTCTATAAGTTTATAATTTTTTGATAATAAAGTTCTAGGCTCTTGATATATACCTTGCATTTTTTTAGCATGGCAGGGATCATGATAAGTAACTAAATCATCAAACTTTTTATTTGAGTCTGTTAATATATCTTTTAGTTTTGTAGCTGTTTCTAAATATTTTGTAGCCATAATAACTTTTGGCACTAGTTTTTCTGCTCTTTTTTTCCAATCAGGCTGATCATGTAAAAAATGAACCCAATCAATATTAATCATAGCAGAACAAGTAGCTTCTGGAATAATTATAGCTTCAACATCATTTATGAATGTCTCAAAATATTTAATATTTTTTTTAATTAAATAATCAACTGTATCAAAGTCACCTGTAAAATATGCAGGCGCTCCACAGCATAATTGTTTTTTAGGAATAAATACATCAATTTCTAATTTTTTAAGTATTTTAACTAAAGAATCACCAATATTAGTATAAGTATAATTTCCCATACAACCAATAAATATTGCTACTTTTTTTCTTTTTTCAACTTTTGAAAATCTAAGGTTTTCAGGATACTTATTCAAAAAAGATATAGTATCTGCATATGGTAGGGCTCTATCTTTTTTTATTATAGGAAGTGAGAACCTTAGCACTGCACTTTGTGTTTCTTTTTCAATCTTAAGTCCACATGTTTGAAAAACATAACCTAGTTTTGACATTAAATCCATTATCTTTCTATGTCTTAATAAGAAAAAGAATACTCTTTTATACCAAGTGATTCCAAATTTTTTAGCAATATCTGATCTTACTTGCTCAATTAGCATATCAGTTGGTAAGTCCATTGGACAGACTTCAACACAGTTAGTACATAAAAAACATGATTCAAATATTTCTTTTGCATTTAAATCAAGTTCTAATTCATCTCTTTTATAAGCACCTAATAAATCAATGAAACCCCTTGGAGAAGTTGTTTCATCTTGGTTTATATTAAATATTGTACAAACAGGTTTACATTTACCACATTTTACACATTGATCTGCAATTGCCATAAAATCGAATTTATTATTACTCATTATATAGTTTTACTAAACCTTCTTTTATTCTCAGGTACTTTTTTTAAGTATGCATCAAAAGGCATACAAATATTTCTTATTAACATAGTTCCTGTTTGACTAACAGATATTTTATCATTTTCAATACTTATTAAATCTGCTTCAATAAATTCGTTTAATTCAATTAAATCATCTTTAAAATAATCATAAAATGATATATCAAATTTTTCTTCAACTTTTTTTATATTTAAAGAGAAGTTACTCATAAGTTCCATTATTACATATTGTCTTAATTGATCATCTTTTGATAATTTATAACCTTTAAACGTAGGTAATAATCCTTTATCAATTTCTTCTTCATATAATTTTATATCTTTATGGTTTTGTGCATAATAATCAACTCCATCACCAATAGATGTAACACCAATTCCAATTAAATCAGCTCCACCTTTTGTAGTATAACCTTGGAAGTTTCTATGTAATTCACCTTTTTCAATAGCTTTAAATAATTCATCTTCTGGTTTAGCAAAATGATCCATTCCAACCATTTTATAGCCATGAGATGTAAAAAAGTCAATTGTATCTTTTAACATTTCTAGTTTTTCTTCAGGTTTTGGAAAAGTAGTTTCATCAAACTTTCTCATAGTCTTCATCATCCAAGGAACATGGGCGTAATTAAATACAGCAAATCTATCTGTATCTAAAGTAAGCATTTTCTCCAACGTTTCTTTAAATGTAGCTCTTGTTTGAAAAGGTAAACCATAAATTAAATCTGTATTTATTGATTTAATTCCAGAAGCCCTTGCAATATCAATTACATTTTGAGTTTGCTCTAGTGGTTGAATTCTATGAATAGTTTTTTGAACTTTTTCATTTAAATCTTGAACCCCAAAACTTAGTCTATTACATCCATGTCTTTTTAAAGCATCCATATGATCTTGATTAAAGAATCTAGGATCTACTTCACAAGAAATTTCAGCATCGGGCGCAAAATTAGGGAATGTATCTTTAATTGCAATTATTACTTCTTCTAATTGATCAGCAGATAAAAAAGTAGGAGTTCCTCCACCAAAATGCATTTGACTTACTAATCTATTAGTATTTAAATGTTTTTTTAATATATTTAATTCTTTTTTTAAGTATTTAATATATGAAATCTTTTTATCTTCTTTTGATGTAAAAATTGTATTACAACCACAGAAATAACAAGCTGATCTACAAAATGGAATATGAATATACAAAGATAAATTTCTTTTATCATCTTGTTTTGAAAATATTTCTATTAAATCATCTGCATTAAAATCTTCTGAAAACTCGGGTGCCGTAGGATATGACGTATATCTTGGACCTGGTTTTGAGTATTTCTCGAACTTTTTATAATCTATCATTATTTCTCTCTTTGTGAATCTAACCAAACCATAATACCTTTTTGGGCATGTAGTCTGTTTTCTGCTTCTTCGTATATTTTACTCTGACTTGAGTCCATTACTTCTTCACTTACTTCATAACCTCTATAAGCTGGAAGACAATGTAAAAATATAGCTTCATCTTTTGCTAATTTCATCATATCTTCATCAACAATAAAACCATTAAAGTCTTTTATTCTTTGTTCTTTTTCATCTTCTTGACCCATAGAAACCCAAGTATCAGTTGTAACTACAGTAGCCCCTTTTACTGCTTCTTTAGGGTCTTGAGTAATAGTAATTTTTGCACCTGATTTTTTAGCTTCTTCTAAAGCATTTTTTAAAATCTCTTGTCTTACTTGATAATCAGCAGGTGTAGCAATTCTAAGTTCAAATCCTAGTTTTGAAGCTAAGTTAAGCCATGAATGAGCTAAATTATTACCATCTCCAATATAAGCTACAACTAAATTCTCCTCAAGATTTTCTTCTTGAATAGTCATATAATCTGCCATTAATTGAACAGGATGATATTCATTTGTTAAACCATTTATTACAGGTACTTTAGAATATTTTGCGAATTCTTCAATCTTACTTTGATTTGTAGTTCTAATCATGGCCATGTCAACCATTCTAGATATTACAGCAGAAGTATCTCTCATTGGTTCACCTCGACCTAATTGAATATCATTAGATGATAAAAACAGACCAATTCCACCTAACTGGTAAATTCCCGTCTCAAAAGAAACTCTTGTTCTTGTCGAAGATTTTTCAAATATCATTGCTAAAGTTTGTTTTGGTAAATAATCTTTGTAAATCTTATTTTTAGTTTCATTTTTTATCTTTTTTGCTAATTGCAAAATTTCTAAAATTTCTTCTTTTGTATAATCTTTAAGTGTTAAAAAATGTCTCAAAATGTATCCTTCTATTTCATTTGTAATATAAAGATTTATTATATCTAATTGAAATTATTATCTTCTTAATATGAATCAATTTTATCATCTTTTTTTAAAATAATATTCTTTTAAAGCCTATAAAATGACACTTACGTGACAAAATAGATTATGTAATATTAAGAGTTTTTTCCTTAAGATTAGACATATTATTTAAAGGGTGTTAATGTTTGACAAAGTATTAAAACGAGACGGAAAAAATGAAGATTTTAAAAGTTTTAAAATAGAAGATACAATTAAAAAAGCATTTGAAAGTGTAAAAGTTGAATATGATTCTAAAATATTTTTTAATGTTTTAGAAATATTAAAAAATAGAAATGAATTACTTGTAGAAGAGATTCAAGATATTATTGAAAAAGAGTTATTTTCAAATGAGTATTTTTCTGTAATGAAATCATTTATGCTTTATAGACATATGCATAAAATGCAAAGAGAGCATATTCTAGGTTTAAATGAAGATACTACATATATTAATTCAAGTGAAACTATTGATGAATATATTAATGGTACAGATTGGAGAATTAAAGCTAATTCAAATACAGGTTATTCTCATGCGGGTTTAATTAATAACTCAGCTGGAAAAGTAATTGCCAATTATTGGTTAGATAAAGTTTATTCAAAAGAAGAAGGTGCTGCACATAGATCTGCTGATTATCATATTCATGATTTAGATTGTCTTAGCGGATATTGTGCGGGTTGGTCTTTAAGAGTTTTACTAGATGAAGGATTTAATGGAATTAGGGGAAGAGTTGATAGTAGTCCAGCTAATCATTTTAGAGAAGCGCTAGGACAGATGGCTAACTTTTTAGGAATATTACAAAGTGAATGGGCAGGAGCACAAGCCTTTTCTTCATTTGATACTTATTTAGCACCTTATGTTTTTAAAGATAATTTATCATTTAAAGAGGTTAAAAAAGCAATTAGATCATTTATTTATAATTTAAATGTTCCTGCACGTTGGGGGCAGAGTCCTTTTACTAATGTTACAATTGATTGGACAGTACCAGGAGATTTAAAAGATCAAATTCCTACAAGAAATCAATTACATTTATTTAAAAACTTTGAAAATGAAGAATTATTTAAAAGAATTGAATCTAAAGGATATAAATCTTTTGAAGAACTTACTTATAAAGATTTTCAAAAAGAAATGAATCTAATTAATAAAGCTTTTTATCAAGTAATGACGGAAGGTGATAAAACAGGTCAACCTTTTACTTTTCCAATTCCTACTGTTAATATTACAGAAGATTTTGATTGGTATGGTGAAAATACTGATTTGTTATTTGAAAATACTGCAAAAATAGGATCTTCTTATTTCCAAAACTTTATTGGCTCATTATATACGAAAGACAAAAATGGAAATAAAATTTTAGATGAAAGTGCTTATAAACCAGGAGATGTTAGATCTATGTGTTGTAGATTACAACTTGATTTAAGAGAATTATTAAAAAGAGGTGGTGGTTTATTTGGTTCTGCTGAGATGACTGGAAGTATTGGAGTTGTTACTTTAAATATGGCAAGACTTGGGTATTTATATAAAGATGATAAAGATGCTTTGTTTGCTAGAGTTAAAGAATTAATGATTTTAGCAAAATCTACTTTAGAGAAAAAAAGAGTATTTGTACAAGATATGTATGATAGGGGTTTATTCCCTTATACTCAAAGATATTTACCAGGTTTTGTAAATCATTTCTCAACTATTGGAGTTAATGGTATTAATGAAATGATTAGAAATTATTCAAATGATGCTTATGATATTTCATATGAAAAAGGTATAGAACTTGCATCAGAACTTATGTTTTTTATGAGAGAACTTATGAAAGAATTTCAAGAAGAAACAGGTAATTTATATAATCTTGAAGCTACACCTGCTGAAGGAACTACATATAGATTCGCAAAAGAAGATAAAAAAAGATATAAAAATATTATTCAAGCAGGATATGGTGATGATATTTATTATACAAATTCATCTCAACTTCCTGTTGATTATACAGATGATGTATTTGAAGCTTTAGATTTACAGGATGATTTACAATGTAAATATACAGGTGGAACTGTAATGCATTTATATATGGTAGAACGAATATCAAGTATTGAGTCTTGTAGAAAATTAGTTAAAAATGTAATATCTAATTATAAATTACCATATATTACTATTACACCTCTGTTTTCAATATGTAAAATACATGGATATTTAAGCGGTGAATATGAATATTGTCCAAAATGTGATCAAGAAATTTTAATTAAGGAATTAAACAAATGAAAATGTATAAAATATCAGATGATATAGAGAAAAAAAGAACAAAATGTATAGTGTATACTAGAGTTATGGGTTATCACAGACCGGTTGAGAGTTTTAATATTGGAAAAAAAGCAGAACATAAAGAAAGAATTAAATTCATTGAAAAATAAAATTATTTATGACATCACAAAATTTACAACTCTTGATTATAAGAATCATTTATCTTGCATAATATGGTTTATTAAGTGTAATATGAGATGCAAATATTGTTATAACAATGATTTAGTTTTTGCAAATGTTGGAAAATATTGTTTTGAAGAGATTCTTGGGTTTTTAAAAACAAGAATAGGTCTTTTAGATGCAGTAGTTTTAAGTGGAGGGGAGGCAAGTATTCATAACTTGTCTCTTTTTTGTAAAAAAATAAAAGATTTAGGTTTTAAAATTAAGTTAGATACAAATGGTTTAAATCCAAATTTAATTGAAAAACTAATTAAAGAGAATTTACTTGATTATATATCGCTTGATTTTAAAGCACCTGAAAATAAATTTAAAAGTATCTCATCTTCATCTTCTTATGAAGATTTTTTTGATAGATTAAAATATTTAATTAAAATAGATTTTTCATTTGAAGATCGAACTACTATTCAGGCAGATTTATT
>JABSOL010000012.1 GCA_013215985.1 Campylobacteraceae bacterium | reverse complement strand
TAGAATTTTTTGAAGATCAAGTAGTATTATTAAAAGATACAGTTGTAGATGAACACTTAATTGAAATGTATGAATACTATAAAAACAATCAAAGTACTTTGTTAGAAGATGCTTTATATATTATAAAAAAGAATAGATATATTTGTTCTTATGCATATAATAATAAAGACTTAGAATGTAGAGATTTTTTTATTAATGAAGATTTACTTGAATCTTTAAAAAGAGATTTACCTTATTTATTAAAGTAAATAGTTAAGTATTATAAATTACAAAAAAAGTAGTAAATTACACATAAATATTCTTATTTATAGCAATCCTTGCATATTTAACTAACTTTTATATATATTTTATGTAGACTATTTTAAATATTATTTTTATTAATTAAAAATAATACTAAAAGGAGTTTACATGAATAAAGTTTTAAATATTGTTTTAGTTGCATCATTAGCATCTGTTTCAATTTCTGCGAAAGAGATTAAAATTGGTGCCGTTATGCCAATGTCTGGACCAATTGCTGCTTATGGACAAGTAGCTGATTTAGGAGTTAAATTAGCTCATAAATTACAACCTACACTAAAAAATGGTGATACTATTAAAATCATTTTATTAGATAATAAAGGTGATAAAGTTGAAACTGCAAATGCAACTACAAGATTAATTTCTTCTGATAAAGTTGTTGCAATTTTAGGTGCTTTAACATCTACTAACACAGCTCAAGTAATTGCTATAGCTGATAAAAAGAAAATTCCAGTTATTGCACCTGTTGCAACATTAGATAAATTAACTGCAAGAAGAACTTATGCAAATAGAGTTTGTTTTACTGATTCTTTTCAAGGTGAAGTTGTAGCTTCATATGCTTATAATACTCTTGGTTTAAAAACTGCTGTTGTTATTATTGATCAAGCTCAGGTTTACTCACTTGGTTTAACAAAAGCATTTCAAAAAGCATTTACTAAACTTGGTGGAAAAATTCTTAAAAAAATGAAAATCACATCTGGAGATAAAGACTTTAAAGCAGTAGTTTCTCAAATTAAAAGAATTAATCCTGATTTCTTATTTTTACCTTTATACCACCCAGAAGCTTCAATGATTGCAAGACAATCAAAACAATTAGGTTTAAATAAACCTATGTTCTCAGGTGATGGTGTTGCTAATCAAACATTTATTGATTTAGGTGGAAAATCTGTTGAAGGTTATATGTTTACAGACTTTTTTGATTATACAAATCCTCCATCAAAAAGATCAGCAGAATTTGTTGCTTTTCATGAAAAAGAAACTGGTAATAAATCTTTAAATTCTTTTGTAGCTTTAGGTGCTGATACTTATAATGTATTAATTGCTGCTATGAATAGATGTGAAGATCCAAGCGATTCAGTTTGTATTAATAAAGAAATTAAAAATACAAACAATTTTGATGGTGTGTCTGGAACAATTTCTATTAATAAACATGGAGATGCTACAAGATCTGCGGTTATTAAAGTTATTAAAAATGGTGTAGCAGTATTTAAAGATGCAGTAAAACCATAAGTGTAAGCTAGTTTAGTTTTAAACTAAACTAGTGTTTGTAATAAGAAAATTAATTTAGTTAGTTTTTTTATTACAATATTTGTAAAAGAAGTAGGGAGATTTTATGGATATATTAACATTTATGCAACAAATGGTAAATGGATTTAGTTTGGGTAGCATGTATGCCCTTATTGCAATTGGTTATACGATGGTATATGGAGTTTTAAGACTTATAAACTTCGCCCATGGTGATATTATGATGGTTGGTGCTTTTTTAGCTTACACGTGTATGAGTGTTTTTGGTTTATCTTTTCCACTTACAATTCTAGTATCTGTTACTTTATGTGCATTATTAGGTGTATTAATGGACAAAATAGCTTATAAACCTTTAAGAGAAGCTCCAAAGATTTCGCTTTTAATTACAGCAATTGGTATTTCATTCTTTTTAGAAAATGCTTTTACTGTTTTTGCAGGTGGAATTTCAAAACCTTTTCCCGTTCCAGATTATATGGAACAAATATTTAATGTTTCAGGAGTTATTTTTTCAGTAGCTTCGATTACTGTTCCTGTAATTACTTTAATTTTATTAGTAGGTATATTATTTGTTTTATATAGAACAAAATATGGAATGGCTATTAGAGCCTTATCTTTTGATATTAAAACTGTAAATTTAATGGGAATAGATGCTAATAGAATTATTGCTTTGGTATTTGCTCTAGGATCTGCTCTAGCTGCTATTGGTGGTATTTTTTGGGCAGTAAATTATCCTAGCGTTGAGCCTATGATGGGTGTGTTAGTTGGACTTAAAGCTTTTGCAGCAGCAGTTGTAGGAGGAATTGGTTCAGTTACAGGAGCTGTAATAGGAGGGTTTATTATTGGATTTACTGAAGTTGTAGTAATCGCTTTTTGGCCTGATATGGGTGGATATAAAGATGCATTTGCTTTTATTTTTTTAATTATTGTTTTATTAGTTAAACCAACTGGTATTATGGGTAAAGATTTAGAAAAGAGCAGGTTCTAATATGCAAACTTCAGTTTTTACAAAAGATAGATTAATTAATTTAGCAATTATTATAGCTGCGATGTGGTTTATTAATTTTGCTCAAAATACTTTTGATGAATATACAATTAGAATTATGAATAATGTTGCTATTTTTATTATTTTAGCAGTTTCTTATAATTTAATTAATGGTATTACAGGACAGTTTTCACTTGAACCTAATGGTTTTATTGCTATTGGTGCATATGTAACTGCTATTTTAATGGTTGATGCTGATACTATGTTATATCAATATGATATAGAAGATCCATATCCTTGGGTTTTAGCATTACAAAGTGATTTTGGATTTGCTCTATTTTGTTCAGGTACGATATCTGCTTTATTAGCTTTATCTTTAGCCTTTCCTGTATTTAGAGTAAGAGGAGATTATTTAGCAATTGTAACTTTAGGTTTTGGATTTATTATTAGAATTTTAGCTATTAATTCACCTGAAATTACAAATGGGTCTTTAGGTATTAATGATATTCCAGAAGCTAGTAATTTATATTGGACTGGTGGATTAGCAATTGTAGCAGTTTTAGCTATTTTAAATATTATTTACTCAAGATTTGGACGAGCTATGAAAGCTGTACGAGATGATGAAGATGCAGCAACTGCTATGGGTATTAATACTTTTAAGATTAAAACTTTAGCATTTACTACTTCAGCATTTTTTGAAGGAGTAGGTGGTGGTTTATTAGCAGCACTTTTAACATCAATTTCACCAGATTTATTCTCATTCTTTTTGACTTTCCAATTATTAATTATAATTGTATTAGGTGGATTAGGAAGTACTACAGGTGCAATTTTAGGAACTATTTTTGTAATGGCAGGATTAGAGTATGCCCGCTTTTTAGATGAACCTATGAATATTCTAGGTTTTGAAATGGAAGCAATGCCTGGAATGAGAATGGTTGTTTTTTCATTAGTTCTAATTTTAGTAATGCTTTTTGCAAGAGAAGGATTAATGGGTAAAAAAGAATTAAAAGATTTATTCAAAAGAAAAAAGGCTAAAAAATGATTTTAGAAGTATCTAATATAACTAAAAAATTTGGTGGTGTTACAGCTATTAAAGATACTTCTTTTACAGTTAAATCAAAAGAAATATTTGGTTTAATTGGTCCTAATGGTGCTGGTAAAACTACTATGTTTAATATAATTACTGGTAATTATGAACCAACAGAAGGAAGTATTAAGTTTTTTGGTCAAAGAATTGATGGTGTAAAACCTCATAAAATTGTACATCAAGGAATTGCTAGGACTTTTCAGAATATTAGATTATTTAAGTCTATGTCTGTTTTAGATAATGTTTTAATTGGTTTTGATTATCAAGCTAATTATACATACTTAGAGAGTATTTTTAGACTTCCTAGATTTTTTAAAGAAGAAAGAAAGTTTAAAAATAGAGCTTTAGAAATTTTAGATGTTTTAGGAATTAAAGAATATGCAGATGATTTAGCAACTGCACTTTCTTATGGACAACAAAGAAAAGTTGAAATTGCCAGAGCACTTGCTGCTAATCCAAAACTTTTACTTTTAGATGAACCTGCTGCTGGTATGAATCCTTTAGAAACAAAAGAATTAGCAGAACTATTTTTTAAAATTAGAGATGAATTTGATATTACAATTTTATTAATTGAACATGATATGAAATTCGTAAATCATTTATGTGATAAAGTTATGGTTTTAGATTATGGCAAAACTATTTTTATTGGTGATATAAAAGACGCAATTCAAGATGAAGAAGTAATTAAAGCTTATTTAGGAGATTTTAAACATGCTTAAAGTAAAAGATTTAGAAGTATATTATGGACTTATTAAAGCTGTTAAAAAAATTAACTTTGAAGTGAAAAAAGGTCAAATTGTTTCTTTAATTGGATCAAATGGAGCTGGAAAAACTTCAACGCTTCAAGCTATTGTAAATGATGTTAAAAGAACTGGGAACTTAGTTTATGATGGTTATGATATTTCAAAAGAGAGAACTCATAAAATTATCCAAAAAGGAATTGCTTTAGTTCCTGAAGGAAGAAGAGTTTTTGTGAATTTAACTATTGAAGAGAACTTAAGAATGGGTGCTTTTAATAATGATGATAAGTTTGAAGAACTAAAAGAAAAAATGTATAGAATGTTCTCAAGACTTGATCAAAAACGTCATGATTTAGCTGGTACTATGAGCGGTGGTGAGCAACAAATGTTAGCAATTGCTAGGGCTTTAATGTCAAGTCCTAAATTGCTGATGTTAGATGAACCATCACTAGGGCTGGCTCCTAAAATTATTGGAGAATTATTCGAAGTTATTAAAACTTTAAGAGATGAAGGTATTACTATTTTATTAGTTGAGCAAAATGCTTATGCTGCGCTGGAAGTATCTGATTATGCTTATGTTTTAGAAAATGGAGAAATTGCTTTAGAAGATATATCTTCAAATTTAATTAATTCAGATGAAATTAGAAAAAAATACCTTGGAGCATAAGTTTAAATAAATTTTAAATTAAATTAAAAGGCAAATAATTAGTTTTATTTGTCTTTTTTTATGCTTTAAATAAAGCAAAAAAGGAATAGAATACAGAAATTTTTAAATCAATATTTTAAAGGAATATTTTGTTAGATATTAATTCATACCTTCAAATTACAATTGGTATTATGACTATTTTTTCACCCTTTGCTGCAATACCTATATTTGTTAATTTAACGTCATCTCATTCTCTAAGAGAGAAAAATGAAACTGCGAAAACAGCAGCAATTGCCGCATGTGTTGCAGGTATCATATCTGTATTTATTGGTAAAAATATTTTAGTTTTTTTTGGAATATCAATATCTTCTTTTAAAATAGCAGGCGGAATTTTACTTTTATTAATGGCAATTAATATGTTAAATGCAAAAGTTCCTAAAGCAAAATCTACAAAATCTGAATTAAAAGAAGCTAAGAAAAAAAGTGTTAATATAAAAGAAATTGCTGTTGTTCCTTTAGCTATTCCTTTAATAGCTGGTCCTGGTGCCATTTCTACTATTATTATTTATTCAGAACAATCAAGTTCTTTTTCACATTTAATTATAATGGGTTTTATCATTATGGGACTTTCTGTTTATATCTTTTTTACATTAAAAATGGCAACATTTATTAGTAAAAAACTAGGAATTACAGGAATTAATATTATTTCAAGAGTTATGGGACTTATTTTGGCTTCTATTTCTATTGAATTTATTACATCTGGTTTATTAGAAGTATTTCCCGTTTTATCTATTAAAGCATTTTAGATGTTAGAATATGAAGAGTATATAAAAATATTTTTTGGAGTATTTGCAATAATGGGGCCTTTTTCTGCTTTACCTATATTTGTTAATTTAACAGCAGGTAAATCAAAAAGAGAAAAACAAACTTTAGCAAAAAATGCTTCATTTGCAGGATTAATAGTTGCTTTATCTTCTGTATGGTTAGGAACATCAATTTTAGGTTTTTTTAATATAAGTATTGACGCTTTTAGAGTTGCAGGGGGAATCTTACTTTTATCTTTAGCCATTAATATGATTAATGCAAAAATACCAGGAGCTAAAGTTAGACCAGAAGAACTAGAAGAATCAAAAGTATCAAATAAAGACTTAGCAATTATTCCTTTAGCAATTCCATTAATTATGGGTCCAGGGGCAATTTCTACTGTAATTGTATTCTCAAACGTATCTACATCATTTTCTCATTTAGCTATAATGAGTCTAATTGTAGCTATTTTAATTTTAAATATATTTTTATTTTTAAGAGCTGCTGCTTATTTATCAGATAAACTAGGACTTACAGGTATTAATGTAATTTCTAGAATTATGGGTATAATTTTAGCTTCTATTGCAGTTGAGTTTATGTCAAGTGGATTAATAAAACTTTTCCCAGGTTGGGCTTAACAAATTATAGTTCATTAACTTTTATACTTTATAATATAATTTAAATATGAAGGATTAGTATGTTACTTATGAAATTAAAAACAAGAGAGAAGTTTGCTTTTTTACAATTATCACATTATTTAGCAAGAGCTGATGGTCATTATGGAGAAGCTGAAGAAAATATAATAGAAGAATATTGTGCTGAAATGGGAATTGAAAATTCTAATGGTTTCTCAAATAAAGATTTTGATTTAGAAAGTACTTTAAGTGAATTTAAATCAAAAAAATCTAAAAAAATCGTTTTATTAGAATCAATGATTTTAATACATATTGATAATAGATTAGACTTAAGTGAAATTGATTTAATCTCAGAAATAATAAAAGTTTTTAAATTTGATCCTAATGAAGTTAAACATTTTTCATCTTGGGGCAAAGCTGTTTCTGCTCTTTATGAGCAAGGAATTCTATTAATTGAAGAATAATTAGCTTTATTTCTTCAATTATTTAAGAATTATGTCAAAATTCCAATAAAAAAAGAAATTTTTTATCTTATTTATTAAATACCAATGAAAAATTTGATAATATTTTAACATGAATATAGTAGAGCGCATTAATAAACAAATTGAAAAACTTAAAAATGATTATTCTTCATTAAAAGCAGAAAATGATTCTTTAAAAAGAAGAATTGAAATGTTTGAAAAAGAGAATGATGAATTTTTCAGAAATAATCAAGATCTTATCTTAAAAATAGATAGTACTCTAAGCTCAAGAAAAGGTAAATAATGAAAAAAGAACTTACTTTTCATATTGATAATTTAGCTTATTCTTTTAATATAGATGAGAAACTAGAAAAAAATCTAATAAAGTTTTTAAGTACTGAAGAAAATGTTGAGACTAGAGAACTTTTATTAGCTTATATAAGATTAGGTCAAGAACATACTTTATTACAAAATGAATTAGAAAAAATTTCAGAATTACTTCCTAGTATTTGATGAAAAAAACATTTTCAATTTTAGAACTTATATTTGTACTAAGTATAATTTCTATTCTTGTTTTGTTTTTTATGAATAATATTCCAAATATTGTTTTTAATCAAAAAAATATTTTTAAAATTAAAGTTGATATAGCATTAATTAGATCTTCAATTCAAAAGAATTTTAGATTAAAACTTTTAAAAAAAACAGAAGCTAAATACATCAATTTTTTAGATGAAGTTAAAATAAATAAAGAAGGTGAATATCTTTTTACTGGTACAAAAAAAGATATTTTAATAAATAATATTATTCTTTCTTCTTCTTTAGAGAAGAAAAAAGAATATTCTTGGATAAAAGTATCAAAGTCTAAATATATTTTATATATAAATTCTAACAACATAGAGTTTATTTATGACAATACTAATGGTAACTTTGACTGTAATATCAAAAATGAATTATGTAAAGAGATAAATGAATGAATTATTATGAAGTATCTTTATTAAAATCACCTTTAAATCCTTTAACTTATCAAAGTGAAGAAAAAATAGATTTAGGTGCAGAAGTTTTAGTAAAATTAAGAAATAGAAAAGTTTTATCTCCTGCTGTAATTATAAAAGAAGTTGAGAAACCAAAGTTTAAATGTACTGATATAAGCGAAATTAGTGCTTTTTATTATTCAAAGAATATGTTAGAAATATCATCATTTATTTCAATGTATTATGTATGTTCAATAGGAGAAGCTTTATCTTTGTATACAGCTTTTAATTCAGAGTTTGCATATAAAAACGATTTAAAACAATATGATTCTCAAATTAATTTATCTCAGGAGCAAAATAGAGCTTATGATTTTTGTGAAAAAGAAAAACAAGCTTTATTATTTGCAAATACAGGTTCTGGTAAAACAGAAATATATATTCGTACAATTGAAAAACATTTAAACGAAGGCTCACAAGCAGTTTTATTAATGCCTGAAATCTCTCTAACTCCTCAAATGCAAAAAAGGTTAGAGTCTGCATTTAATACAAGTGTAGCTATTTGGCATTCTAAGATTTCCAAAAAGAAAAAAGCTGAAATTATTGAAAAACTTTTAAAAGGTGAAATTAAATTAATTGCAGGTGCAAGATCTGCTTTATTTTTGCCATATAATAATTTACAATGTATTATAGTTGATGAAGAACATGATGAATCATATAAAGCAGATTCAAAACCTAGATATAATTTAAAAGATATTTCTATTTATATATCTAAAAAGTATAAACTGCAAGCTATATTTGGTTCAGCAACACCTTCTTTAGCCTCATTTTATAAACTTCCTTTTGTAAGGGTTAAAGAAACATTCTTTACTACTAGTAAAAAGTATTATTATGATGAAGAAGAAAACTTATCTCAGAATATAATTAATAAAATACACGCTACTATTGAAGATAATCATCAGGTAATAGTATTTTTACCAACAAGAGCAAACTTTAAATATCAAATTTGTTCGTCTTGTGGAAAATCTGTGGAATGTCCTTATTGTTCTGTATCTATGAGTTTACATAAAAATGATCGTGCTTTAAAATGTCATTACTGTTCATATACTCAAGCTATTCCTGCTTCTTGTCCATCTTGTATTACTGGTATTATTTCAAACTTTAGAATTGGAACTGCTCAAATTGAAGAAGAATTAAAATCTCTTTTTCCCTCAAAAGTAATAAAAAGATTTGATAGAGATATAGTTAAAACTGATAAACAATTAAGAACTTTATTAAATGAGTTTAATAAAAAAGAAATAGATATACTTGTTGGAACACAAATGCTTTCAAAAGGTCATGATTACCATAATGTAAAACTAGCAGTTATATTTGGAATTGACTCAATTCTAAACATGTCTTCATATAAAGCACGTGAGAGAGCTATATCTTTGTTAATTCAGATATCAGGTAGATCTGGAAGAAAAGGCGAAGGTGAAGTTATAATTCAAAGTAAAAACTCAGAGTTTTTTAAACATTATTTAGAAAATCTTGATTATGAAGAGTTTTTAAAAGAAGAATTAGAAATAAGAGAAGATTTTTATCCACCTTATGTAAAAATGGCAAAAGTAATTTTTGCATCAACTAATGGACTTAAAGCTCAAGATGAAATGAACTTTTATGTTAAAGAATTAAAACAAATAGAGTTTTTAGAAGTTGTAGGTTTTAAAGAATGTGTAATTTTTAAAATTGCAAATAAATATAGATATGAAATTATTCTAAGATCTACAAAAGTTAATGTATTATTAAACGCTTTACATAATATAAGCTCAAATATTGCAACAATTGATATGGATGTTATTACTTAAATAATATTCTTTACAATCTTTATGAAATATTATTTATTTATAGTGTATAATTTCACACAATAATAAAGTATATTATAACAAACAGGAGAAATAATGATTTATACAGAAAATGAATTTAAAGAATTAGTGGCAGATATTCAAGGCCAAGATTGGTATAAAAATCCAATTGGATTTGGTATTGCTAGAGTTGATAGAGGACAATTAGATTCTTCTAAAATATTACAAGCAACGTATCCTGTAATTAACTGGAATGAAAACTTTGGTTCTGCTGCAATATTTTTAAAAGCATTAAAAGATTCAGGGGCACAAATTGATTGCTCGAAATCAGAATTAGTACTTTCTTTAAATGATGATTTTTTAACATCTTGTATTGAAAACTTTAGACCATTTATTCCACAAGCAAAAGGGAATGATCATAAAAATGTACAAGTTATATCTCAATTAGCTTCTTTACCTTTAGATGCTGGAATGACTGCTGATGATTATAAAGTTGTATTTATATTCGCAGACGAAGCTGTACAAAGTGTAGAAGCTGCATACTTAAAACTATATGCACTTTCAAGCTCTAAAGCGGAACTTAGATCATTAAATCTTAATGGTGTATTTGGACAATTACATAATTGTGCATGGGTAGATTCTGAGCCAGTTGAATTAGATTGGTTAAGAGAAAATGAAATTTCATTAAAATTAACGGGAAGATATCCAAATATCTCTTTTGTGGATAAATTCCCTAGATTCTTATCACATGTAATTCCTGCTGATAATACAAGAATTTTAGAAACTTCAAAAGTTAGATTTGGAGCACAATTAGCTGCAGGTACAACTGTAATGCCAGGTGCTTCTTATATTAACTTTAATGCAGGAACATTAGGTTCTGTTATGGTTGAAGGAAGAATTTCTTCTTCTGCTGTTGTTGGTGCAGGAAGCGATGTTGGAGGAGGAGCTTCAATTTTAGGAGTACTTTCTGGAACTGATGGAGTTCCTGTTTCAATTGGAGCTAATACTCTTTTAGGAGCTAACTCTTGTACAGGTACTGCAATTGGTGATTCTTGTATTTTAGATGCAGGTATTACAATTTTACCAGGTACTAAAATTTCTTTATCTGCTAAAGCTGTTGCCGCAATACAAGAAATTAATCCAGAAAAAGAAATTAAAGAATCAATGAAAGGAATGGAATTCCAAGGAGTTAATGGAGTACATTTCAGAGTTAATTCATCAACTGGACAAACAATAGCTATGCGTTCAACTAGAGAAGTTAAACTTAACGCTGATCTTCACTAGATAAATTAGAAATAAAGCAAATTCTTTTGCTTTATTTCATTTTCACTACTCTCAATCATATTGGCATATGATTTTATTCTTTCATTATTTTTTAACTTATATATATGCTAAAATAATATATATTTAATATTTATTAGGAAAAGTATGAAAGCGCTTGTAATTAAAGAACATAAAACAACTTACCCAAAGCCTATTTCATTTAAAATAAATGAAAAAGTTATAATAGCTGAAGAAGATACCGAATACCCAGGCTGGATTTGGGTTAAAACAAAAGATGATAATGCAGGTTGGGCACCAAAAGAGTATATTAATGAAATAAGTTCTTTGGCTTTATGTAATTATTCTGCCAAAGAGTTAGATATAAAACTTAATGATATACTTATTATTAAAAAAGAAGTTTGCCAATGGTTATATGTTATAAATTCAAAAGATGAAGTAGCTTGGATTCCAAAAGCGTGTGTTTTAATATTGTAATATATTAAGTTATTTGATAAATTTAATAAAAAGGTTGATTATGCAAATTAGAGAAATGAAAAAATCTGATTTAAAATCTGCATCATTAGTGCATAAAGAGAATTTTACAAGACAAAACTTCTCATATGAGTATTTAGAATGTTCTTTTAACTCTTATCCTAAAAGTTTAATTTATATTGTTGAAGATAACGAAAATATTATTGCATATATTATTTGGACTCAAAAGAGTGGCTTTAGAAAAGAAGTAGTTTTAGAATTAGAACAAATTGCTGTATTAAAAAATAAACAAGCTAATAATGTAGGAACAGAACTAATTATTTCTTCACTTAAATTAGTAAAAAACGTTCTTTTAAAAACACAATCAAGAATAAAACATATAATTGTAAGTACAAGAGATGATAATTATGTAAAAAAATTGTATAAAAAAGTACTTAATGTAAAAGTAGAAACTGTAATAAAAGATCTTTATTCGGCTGATGAAGTTATAATGATTGCAAAAGATATAAGTGATTGTTAAATATATTAATATTTAATAATAAAACTTATTTTGATATACTTTATAAAAGGACTTTTATGAATATAATTAAATGTTCAATTAACGATGCAGAAGAATTATCTAATATAATTGTACAAGCAAATAAAAGCGTTGCAAAACAATTTTCTTTAAATATAAATAACTGTTCTACTCATCCTAGTTTTTGTACAAGCGAATGGGTGGTAAGTGATTTTAATAAAGGTGCTGAATATTTTATTTATCAAAAAGATAAAATAAATGTAGGCTGTGTTTCTTTTGAAAATAAAAAAGAAGGAATAGCTTATTTAAATAGACTATGTGTTTTACCTGATTTTCAAGGAGATAAAATAGGAGAAAATTTAGTTTCTTTTATTATTTCATATGCAAAAGAAAAAAACATTAAAAGTATAAGAATAGCCATAATTACAGATCATATAATATTAAAAAATTGGTATATAAAATTAGGGTTTAAAGAAGGTCTTACAAAAGAGCATTCTCATTTACCTTTTAAAGTGATGCAGCTGTCTTATTCTTTATAGATTTAAAATATAAAAGGTTTAATATGGAAATAAATGAAATAAGTGATCTGAAAAATATAAAAGAAAAGTTAAATGCATTAATAAATAATGCAATAAAAGAAAAAGCTTCTATAGGATATTTAAATACTATAAGTTTTAAAGAATCAGAAGAACTATGGAATTGTTTAGAAAATGATTTAGATAAAAAGAATAAAAAACTTTTTATTGTAAAAATAAAGAAAAATATTGTAGCTTTTGTTATTTTATCTTTTTCACAAAAAGAAAATGCACTTCATAGAGCTGAAGTAGAAAAACTTATAGTTCATTCTGCTTATCAAGGTTTAGGAATTGCTACAAAACTAATGAATTATTTAGAAAATATTGCAAAAGACAATAATATATCTTTATTAGTTTTAGATACAAAATATAATGATGATGCATCTTTTTTATATGAAAAATTAGGATATATAAAAGCAGGACAAATACCTTCGTATTCATTAAATTCAGATTCTTCATATAGTGATACAGTAATTTATTATAAAAGTTTATAAGCTTTTTAATAAATTATAATTTTAAGATAAATAATTTACATATATATGTCTACTTGATGGTGAGAAACATCTGAGTCCATTACAAACCATAAAAGTGGAATTGCCACAGTAAATAGCGTAATAAATAAACCATAAGTAGAATATAATACTAAAATTACTGGTATCATTAGCATCATTACAAATATATATGCAAGTGCTATATCTTCAAAATATTTCATAATATCTCCTTTCTTTTCTTAATTTTATCAAATTATAAATAAGGAAAAAAGATATTTTTAAATTAGATTTTATATATAATATAAATAAGCTAAAGGATGATTATGAATAAAAGTATAATATTAGAATCAGAAATCACTTGCCCTAAGTGTTCTTTTAAAAAAGTAGAGAAGATGCCCATTGATTCTTGTATGTGGTTTTATGAATGTACTAGTTGTTTAACTCTGCTAAAACCAAAAGAGGGTGATTGTTGTGTGTTTTGTTCATATGGCACAGTAAAATGTCCAAGTTTACAGAGTATTTGATTATTGTAAATGGTTTAATCCATTTACAATAAAAATAATTATTTCATCATTTCATTTACAAGAGTAATTTCTGCATTTGCATCTTTATTATGGATAAATACTAAGTCATTTCCAGATGCACTAGAATGACAGCTAATACAGCCTTTAACTTTTCCCGCAAGTTCAGTTTTATTTGGAGTTGTATGTAATGTTCCATTAGCTTTATATTTAATCCAAAACCAATCATTATTTTTTGAATCATAGTTTTTTCTTTGAATCATAACTGTAATTGCTTTTAAATATTTTGATCTATTATTTTTAACTTTATTAATAGTAATATTTTTCCCACCATAGTTTCTTTTTACAATAACTCTTTGATTATCAATTGTTCCTTCTAATACTTCTCTTACTTTTCCATGAGGAGGACCACCTAAATATAATGTTGCAGGCGTTGAATTTAGTGTACTAGTTTCTAGTTTTTTCCACAAATATTTAGCATAAATTATATCTTCTTTTGTACCAAAACCTTTCTTCATCTTATTCATTTTTTCCACAGAATTCATTTTCATCATTTTATCACGATCTTTTTGCATTGAATCTGCTAATGCACTAGATGTTAAGATTAATAAACCACAAGCCAAAGACAATAATACTTTTTTCATAATAATACTCCTTAATTTTATTTAGTATAAAAGAATAATGTTAAGTAAATGTTTAGTAAAATAATTAATAAAAGTATAAAAATCTTAAATTGTCATACTTTGTCATATATGACAGGCCTTTGTTACTGATATAATATTATAAAAGGAGCTAAAATGCTTATTAAAAAATTAAGATTAGAGAATTCTTGGTCACAAGAGAAATTAGCTGAATTATCAAGTTTAAGCCTAAGAACAATACAAAGAATAGAAAAAGATGATAAAGCAAGTGCTGAGTCTTTAAGACTAATCTCTAAAGCATTTAATGTAAATATAGAAGAATTAATGAAAGAAGATTTAGAAGATGATATATATGAATCAAATCAAAGTTCTTTAAACTCTGAAGGGATAAGTGAAATTAAAAACTCTAAAAAATCAAGAAAACATAGAAAAAGTTTTATAAGTGTTAATATATGTTTATTTTTAATTAACATTTTTACTGGAATTGGTAATTTATGGTTTATTTATCCTTTACTAGGATGGGGAATTCCATTATTTTATTCTATCTATAAAAAGGATATTCTTAATTACTGTAGTAATCTTAAATTTACTTCACAAAAGCTATAAAAAGATAATAATCTTTTAAGCTAGTAGAATCTATACTAATCCATAAAATAATAAAAAACTTATGGAGATATATATGAATGAATTTTACCCTGAAATAGAAACTTATAATGATTTTTTACTAAAGGTTGATGATGAACATAAAATTTATGTTCAAGAGTGTGGGAACCCAAATGGTCAGCCAGTTTTATTTATTCATGGAGGTCCTGGTCTTGGATGCTCAGCTAATGATAGAAGATTTTTTAATCCAAAAAAATATAGAATTATTTTATTTGATCAAAGAGGATGTGGAAAATCACTTCCATTTGCATCTTTAAATAATAATGAAAGTATTTTTTTAATTTCTGATATTGAAAAAATAAGAGAAAAGTTTGATATTAATACTTGGCATATTTTCGGAGGTTCTTGGGGATCTACTTTAGCTTTATTATATGCACAAGCTTTTCCTTCAAGAGTTAAGTCTTTAGTTCTAAGAGGCATCTTTTTAGCAAGAGAAGAAGATACTGCTTGGGCATTTAACAAAGAGGGTGCAAATAGAATATATCCAGATTACTGGGATACATATTTAGAATCTTTGCCTACAAGTTGCGAAAAGTCATATGTAAAAAGAGCTTATGATGTACTCCTTGGTGAAGATAAAGATCAAGCTTTAAAACTTGCAAAAGCTTGGAGTACTTGGGAAATTTCTTGTTGTACTTTAATTCCTAATAAAGAATTTTTGGAAGCTTGTACGGGAGATGAATCGGCTTGGACACTAGCCAGACATGAAACACATTATATGTATAATAAGTTTTTTATTAAAGAAAATGAAATTTTAGATAATATAAATAAAATAAAAGATATACCAATAGCCATTATTCATGGAAGATATGATGTTATTTGTCCTTTTGATAATGCTTGGCTATTACATAAAAACTTAAATAATTCAGAATTATTTATATCAAATTCTGCCGGTCATGCTTCTATAGAAGAAGAAAACAGACATTATTTGATAGAAGCTTGTAATAAGATGTTAAAAATTTAGTTTTATAATAAAAAGTAAATATTTTAAAATATTTACTTTGTTATTATATTAATTATTCTCTTTTTTCACTACCTATATAATTTTGATCTTCATTTTTTCTAATTTTAATTTTTTCTTTACCCACAAAATGAATACTTTTCATTTTATCAACAGTTTTCATTGCAAAATTTAAATTTTGTTTTGCAATACTACTTACTTTATCTGCAATAACTGCATTCTCTTGTGTAAAAGTATCTATTTTAGCAACTGCATCATTAATTTGATTAATTCCAATTTCTTGTTCTTTAGAAGCTGTTTCAACTGAAGAAATTAAAGATATAGTTTCTGAAATATTTTCATTTAAAATATTGTATTCATCAACAAGATTTTTAGAAGTTACTGTTCCTTCATGTGTTTTATTTGTTAAATCTTTCATTAAGTTTTCAATTGTTTTAGCAGCTTCAGCTGACTTTGTAGCGAGTGTTCGTACTTCTTGAGCTACAACTGCAAAACCTTTACCTGCTTCACCAGCAGTAGCAGCTTCAACTGCTGCATTTAGTGATAAAATATTTGTTTGAAAAGCAATTTGAGAAATAATAGAAATGGCTTCAAAAGCTTTTTTTGTAGCTTCTGAAATATCATCCATAGAGTTTAATGTTTTATTAACTAAAACAATTCCTTGTTCAGCAGAGGCATGAACTTTTTTACCATAATCTGCCATTTTAGATGTAGTAGTTCTATTTTGAGAAATATTTGCAGAAATTTCTTCAATTGAGGCAGCTGTTTCTTCAATCGTAACAGCTTGAATCATTGATGATCTTGATAGTTTTCTAGACTCATCTGATAAAATTTCAGATTCATATTCACTCACTAATGCAAATCTATAATTATCTTTTAAAATTAATGTAATCTCATCTTTAAGTGAATTTACTCCTTTTAATAAATCAAGCATAGATCCACCTCTAAATAAACCTGTATCAACTTCATTTAAATAGTTTTGTTCTTGATATTCTTTTAATCTTGTACTAACTTCAGTTATTGCATGATTAACTTTAAAAGTCATTTCATTTATAGTTTTAGAAATATAATTAATTTTAGCATCTGAAGATTTTGTAGATATTTCATCATTTGTATAACCATCTGATAGTTTTTCACAAACTAACATAATCTCACCATAAACTTTTAAATCTTCAGTTTTTTTGGTTCTTAATTTTTTAGCAATATCTAAAATTTTATCTTCAATTTGAATAAGTTTTTTTGATTTATTTTCTTTATCTGTATTTATATCATTAAGTTCATTATCCATATAAGAATCAAATTCATTTAAAAATCTCATAATTTCATTAACATCATTTTTATTTGAGAAAAACATATTTATCCTTAGTTTAGTGTTTTATATAGTGTGATTGCATTTTTAACTTCAAGTTCAGTAGGTTTAACTCTAACTGATACATGTCTTTTCTCACCATCTGATTTTGTTACATTATAAACAGTCGCGTTAACCCAATAATAATCACCATTTTTACATTTGTTTTTAACAATACCATTCCATACTTTATTATCCTGCATATGAGACCATAAATCTTTAAAAGCAGCTTTTGGCATATCATTATGTCTAACCATATTATGGCCAGATCCAATTAATTCATCTTTTGTATATCCAGCAATTTCACAAAAATCAGCATTTGCATATAAAATAATGCCTTTTGTATTTGTTTCTGAAACAATCATAGTATCTTTATGTAATTTAATTTCTCTGCTCATTTTTAATCCTTAAGATTTTGATAATTATTATTATTTAATTTCTCTTAAATAATATTTAACTTTCATAATAATAACAATAAACAATAATTATTTATTTTTTGCTAATTTAATTATCAACCGTAAAGTATCTATTAAATCGTTAATAGCTCCTTAATGTTTTTTTTAATATTAATTATTTATATTGAAATAATTTAATAAGAATATATGTATATTTTATGTAGATTTTCATAAAAAAATAAAAGATTTTTATTTAAAACTTAGTAAACTCTTATTGATTTTTTAATATAATTTGACAAATAATTATGAGGAAATATAATGAGTAATGATAATGGTTTTTATAAAAGAGCAGATGAGCATATAAGATTGTCAAATGAGCAAGTTACAGAAGAAGTAGAAGCTGGAAAAGTAAGTGCATCTTTTATGTATTCTTTAGCTAGATTTAATGCATGGATTAGCGCAAGAGGTTTTGAGAATGCTTCAGATATGGAAAGTGCAAAAAAAGAAATAATGGAATATTTTGTAAAAGAATATTCAAATGTATTAGAAGAAAATCTTGATGATTATATAAAAAACTTTGATTCTTATATAAACAACAAGGATTAGTTATTTTGGTTAATATTCTAGATATTAATGATGCACAAGTAAGTGAATTTATTTCTTTAAAACAATCATCTTTAGATGAAAAACTTGTTGTAGTTGAGAGTAAAAATGTATTAAAAAAACTATTTTTAAGTGATATAAAAATACATAAAATATTTACTAATAATGAAAATATAGATTTTATTGAAGATTTTTGCGAAAATATAGATTTTCAAATTTATACAGCTTAAAATGAATTAATGAAAAAAATAGTTGGACATAAAATTCATCAAGGATTAATGGCTTTAATTGATAAACCAAAATATATTGAATTCTCTGAGATTAAAGGGAACATTGTAGTATTAAATGGTCTTACTTCACCTGAGAATGTAGGTTCTATTGTACGTTCTTGTGCTTCTTTTAATGTTAAGAACATAATTATTGATGAAAAAACTTGTTCCCCTTTTATAAGAAGGTGTATACGAGTTTCTACTGGTAATTTATTTAATCTTAATGTTTATAAATCATTTGATTTAGTAAGTGATTTAAAAAAACTACAAGAAAAAGATTATTCAATTATTACAACAGCAAATGAAGAAAAAGCTGTTTCTTTACAAAAGTATAATTTTTCAAGAAATTCAGCTTTAGTAATTGGTTCTGAGGGTGATGGTGTTCAACAAGAGATTTTTGATTTATCAAATGATATGATTAAAATTGATATTGAAGATGATGTTACAAGTTTAAATGCAGCAATTGCTGCAAGTATAATTTTATTTCAAATGTCTTTAGTGAATAAATAAGAATAGAACAATAATATATTAATTTATATTATTGTTCCATCTTCTAAGATAATTTTATCTCTACCTGAATTTTTTGCTTCATATAATAAATCATCTGCATGTTTTAATGCTTCTTCATAAGACTCATGTAAATGTCTTAAAACAACACCAGCAGAGAATTTAATATTAATTTCTTGATCTTTATATATAAAAGCATTATCATGTACAATAGCTTTTATTCTAGATAAATAATGTATTAAATCTTCTTCATTATTATAATGAATTATTGCAATAAATTCTTCTCCACCATAACGTCCAATAATATCAATTTTTCTAGTTTGGTTTTTAAGTACTTTTGCAAATGTTGATAAAATAACATCACCTGCATCATGTCCATAAGTATCATTAATATTTTTAAAATGATCAATATCTAAAAATATAATTGCATAATAAACAGAATTTCTTAAATAATTACTTTCGAAGTTTTTAACTTCTACTTCATAAGCTTTTCTAGTTAGAAGTTTTGTTAAAAAATCATATTTACTTTCTTTTTTAATAGTAGTAATTTGGCTTTTTAAATCTTTTACTTCTTTTTCTAAACTTTTAATTTGATTTTTACTTGAATTAAAATTTACTCCAACTTTTTGCATTTCATTTTCAATTGAAGATGCAGCTGCAATTAGTTTTGTTTGCAAAGAAGATAATTCATCAGGACTAGCACTAGCTATATTAAAAGCTTCTAATTGACCTTTAATATTTGATACTGATGAAGATGAACTTACAGAACTATAAATAGCATCATTTAAATATTTTCCCATTAAAGTAACTAATTTTGCAATATCTTCAGTTTTTTGTTTTACAATACTTTTATCAGCTTCATATCTTTTAATAATAAATTTCTGCATCTCTTTTTGAATATCATCTTCAAATATTAAAGCAGGGTTGTTACCAATTTTTATTGAAAACTTTGATAAATTATCATCAAGTTCTAAAGAAATAGAAGGAACTAATGTTTTATTCACAATAGAGCTAAGACTTTTAACGTTTTTAGAAGAAACTCTTTTCAATAAAATAGGAATCATATCTTCAATTGTTTCAATCTTAAGTTTTAGAATCTCTTGTTTTTCTTCATTATTTAATTGTTTTACTAAATCTAAAAATCGAGTACACTCTTTTGCAATAAATTTATATTTTTTAGATACTTGGCAAAACTCTTTTTGATAATTAATCGGAGTAGCTGCTTTTCCAGCTCTTCCTAAATTAATTAAAGTTTCTTTTACAATTGAACTTATATCTTCCATGTTATTCTCCAAAAATTAAGAAAGTAGTTTTTTTACCATTTCATTGATTCTTTTACCATCAGCAACACCAGCAAATTTTTTACTTGCATTTCCCATTACTTTTCCCATATCTTTCATAGATGTAGCATTAACAGTAGCAATAATTTCTTTCATTCCAATTTCTAGGTTTTCGTCAGAAATTTGTTCAGGTAAGTATAATTTAAAGATATCAATTTGATCTTGTTCTTTTTGAATTAAATCTTCTCTTGCAGCTTCTGTATATTGAATAATTGCTTCTTCTCTTTGTTTAATTCCTTTTTGAATTAACTTAACAATTGATGCATCATCAAGTTCAATTCTTTCATCTACTTCAATTTGTTTAACCATAGTATTAATTGTTCTAATTGAATCTCTTTTTACTATTTCTTTAGCTCTCATTGCGTCTTTTAAATCAGATTTTAATTGTTCTTTTAATGTCAAAATATATTCCTTTTGTATTTTTAATAATTATCATTATAGCTAATTAAGCGTTAAAGCCCTCATATATCTCTTCTAGTTCTAAGTATTTTTCAACTTTTTCTTCATATGTTTTTTCTAACTCTTGTAGTTCTTGAGATAAAGCAACAAGGCCTTTTTGCTCAGATATTACAGGATCCATCATAAAAATATTTACTTCTTTAATTTTTGCTTCATATTCTTCAATTTCTTTAGGTAATGATTCAAAAGCTCTTTTTTCATTAAATGAAAATTTAACTTTTTTATTTTCTTCTTTTTTAATCTCTACTTTTTTCTCTTCTACATCAACTTTCATATCTGAAGCTAAAATAGCTAAATCATTAATTTCTTTTTCAATCTCTAAGAATTCTGTATAAGGTTGGAAACTTTCCATAATCTCTCCATTTGCACCTTTAAATACAAATAGTTTTTTAGCAATTTTATCTACAAAATATCTATCATGAGATACAAATATTAATGCACCTTGGAAGTTTTCTAAGTATTCTTCTAAAATATTAATAGTTGGAATATCTAAATCATTAGTAGGCTCATCTAAAACTAAACAATCAATTTTTTGAGTAAATAACCAAGCTAATGCAACTCTATTTTTTTCACCACCAGATAATAAACCAATTTTTTTCTCTAAATATTCTCTTGGAAATAAGAAGTTTTTCAAATAACCGTATACATGTTGTGATCTTCCATCATTAAGTTCAACTCTATCTCCACCAAATGGACAAAATAGATCAATAATAGTTTGATTATCATCTAACATATCTCTATGTTGATCAAAATATCCTATTTTAAAATCACCTTTTTTAAACTCTCCACAATCAACTTCTAATTTTTCCATAAATATTTTTAATAAAGTAGATTTTCCTGTTCCATTAGGTCCAACAATAGCAATAGTATCTTTTTGTAAAATTCTAGCTGTAAAATCTTTTATTAATAGTTTATCCCCTAAAGTAATTCCAATATCATCAAGTTCAAATAACATTTTTTTTCTATTTTGTGGTCTTAGTTCTTCTGAGTTAAAAGATTTTTGTTCTCTTTGTAAATCTAAAGTCATTTTTCTAATTTGTGAAGGATTAGATTTTACTTTTTGTTTTAAAGCTATATAATTATCTTTTCTTAAAACATTTCTTTTTCGTCTTGCACTAACTCCACCTTGCATCCATTTAGCTTCTCTTTTGAATAAAGCAATTAAGTTAGAATGATCTTTTTGCATATTTTCAAGTAAATGTTGTTTTTGTTCTAAATAGTTAGTATATCCACCAGGGAATTTTCTTAAATTTCCATCTTCTATTTCAATTACAGAAGTTGCAATATTATCAATAAAATATCTATCATGAGAAATAAATAAAAGAGTGAATTTAGCTTTTTTAATTAATTCTTCTAAAAACTCAACCATATATACATCAAGATGATTCGTAGGCTCATCTAATAATAAAACATCAGGTTTTTTAAGTAAAAGTCCTGCAAGTGAAACTCTTCTTTGTTCACCTCCACTTAAAATATTTACATCTTTATGTTCATAAGGTTTTAATTTAAATTCAACTAAAACTCGCTCGATCATATTGTCAATATCCCAACCATCGTGGATATCTAAATATGTAGCTAATTGACTTTGTCTTTCAAGAAGTTCTTCATTCTCATATTCTGTCATAAGTCTTTCAGTAAGAGCGTCATATTCATCACGCGTAGCTTTAATTTCAACTAATTGTTCTTCAATTGCATCTCTTACAGATAAATTAGCTGCAAATTTTGGTTGTTGTTGAAGCATTTCAATTCTAAGTTTTTTATCAATTGCTTTTACACCAGAGTCAATTTCTACTTCACCTGTAATGATTTTCATTAAAGTAGATTTTCCTTGACCATTTTGTCCGATTATAGCAACTCTTTGTCCTTCTAATAAAGAAAAGTTTGCTTCTTTTAAAATGATTTTTGAATCATATTGTTTATTTATGTTTTGTAAGTCGATCATTGCCATGTTTAAATAAATCCTATTTATATGCTAATTTTAAGCATAATAGCTAAATTGTGTTTAATATATAATGTATTTTTGATAAATATTTATTTTGGATACAAATAAGTATATTCTTATACATCTTTAACTTATTTTATTATAAGTTACTACTTTAGTACTCTTTTGTTGTATAATAATAGCAGAATAAAACAATAAGGATAAATAATGTTTACAAATATGCATACAAAAAATAGGTTTTTAGTTAATATGTTTATATCTCAATTAGGTTTTGCCTCAATATCTGTTGCTGCAATATTTTTTGAATCACAAGTTCTTTCAATAGTAGTGCTAAATATTACATTTGCTCTTATTATTTTATATACAAATAGATCTTCAATGAATAGAATTCTTGGAGGAACTGCAAAGTTTAATAATTATATGGGCGAAATTATGGACTTTGTATTTATGAGAATAAATAAAATTAAAAAAGCAGAATATATAAAAAATGATGAAATTGGAATTATTTTAAATGAGCTAAATTTATATGTTGATAAGTTTGATGATTTAAGAAAAGAAGATATGAAAGTTTTAGGTGAAATGGTTTTAACAATGGATAAAATTTCAAGAGGTACTTATACTGCAACAATTAATACAAAATCTAAAAACTTTATGATTAATGCTTTAAGTACTTCTGTTAATAAAATGATAAATAATACTCATCTTAGTATGGAAGAATTAAAAAAAACACTTTTTTTATATTCCCAAAATGATTTTACTCAATCTGTAAATATTAAACATAATATTCATGATGAAATGTTAACAGTTATGAAATCAGTTAATGAGTTAGGAACTGCTTTAAAAACAAATGCGCAAGAGAATTTGTTAAATGGAGAAACACTTGAAAAAGATTCATTAAAAATGAGCCAAGCATCTAAAAATGTATCTTTAAAAGCAAACGAGCAAGCAGCTTCACTAGAAGAAGTTGCAGCAGCAATTGAAGTAATAACAGACATTACTGCTACAAATACTAATAATGCTATTAAAATGGCAAAATTAGGTGATAAAGTGAAAATATCAGTTGAAAATGGAAAAGTATTAGCAAAAGAAACATCTTTGTCGATGGATGAGATTAATACTGAAGTCTCTTTAATTAAAGAAGCAACTATTATAATTGATCAAATAGCATTTCAGACAAATATTTTATCACTAAATGCAGCAGTTGAAGCAGCAACAGCAGGAGAAGCAGGTAAAGGATTTGCAGTAGTTGCACAAGAAGTAAGAAACTTAGCAAATAATTCAGCTCAAGCTGCAGAAGAAATAAAAAGTTTAGTAGAATCAGCTTTAACTAAAGCTAAAAAAGGTAAAACAATTTCTCATGAAATGATTACAGAATACGAAGAGTTAAGTACTAATATAAATGAAACTATTGAAATTATTGATGATGTAAGTTTAGCTTCAAAAGAACAAATGTCTGGAATAAAACAAATTAATGATTCAATTAATAACCTTGATAAAGTAACACAAGAAAATGCAAGTGAAGCAAATGTAGTATCAGAAATTGCAAACGATACTTTAAGAATGGCTAAAAACCTTGTTTATGAAGCTAAAAAGAAAAAGATTTCTTAGTTTCATTAGTATTAAGACAGTAAGAAAGTTTAATTTAAAATATAAATTAAACTTTCTTTTCCCATAAATTCTTATTTAATCTCATTATTTTTTATACTTTCTTTAATAGCTTCACTTGCAATATTGTTATATCCTATGCGAATATATTTATCATCTTTTTTATCTAAATATCCTTGAAAAACGACTTTTTCAGTATTTTCATTATTATCATGATCATATAAAGTATAAAATGCATTATCTTTATTATTGAATGGAGCATTTATTAATAAAAACTTTTCTTCTCCTTTTGTAACTTTCTCCCAGCTTCCAACAACTTTGCTAGTATCATTTTTACTTACTATATTGCCACTTTTGTTTTCTCCGTTACATGAATTATTATCATCTTTTTGAAAGTATACAGATTCTTCATCTTCTGCAAATAATAATGTTCTATTCTGACAAATTGTATTTATTAAATTTTCAAAAGTATTAAAAATTTCTACATTATCATAAATGTTGTATTTATTAGCTTCACTACTTAAAATAAAATAGCTATCTTTTGAATTGCTAATTTCAAGTTTATATTTAATTGAGTCTAGAGGCATTAATATATCTAATGGATATACTCTTACATTATTTTCATTTATTAATTCTATGCTCTCTTGTTTATTGGATATATTAGTTTTTTCAATTACTTTAATATTCATAAATTGTAAATTAAAAGTATTTTGATTAGGAGAAATTTCAAATATGCTGTCATTGAATATTTTCCATTTTCCAATTATTAAATATATATTGTGCATATCTGAATTTGTATCTAATATCCATGAACTATCAACGAAGTCATAAGATATATCTTCAAAAGCCAAGTTTTTATTAAAAGTAAGATTAAAATATCCAAATTCATTTTCATATTCTTTATTATTATAATAAAGAATATTAAATGTTGATATAGTGAATGGTAATTCTATATTGAAACTTTTATTGGTCTTAGTAATTTTATTTTCATTTTCTGAGCTACTACCACAAGAAGTTAGTACTAGTAATAGAAAAAAACTAAATGATATTGTTTTAAAATAATATTTCATATAAACCTTTTTTAAAATTATATTGATAATTTTTTATATTATTAATATAATTCTAAACTAATTTAATTTATTAAGAAAAACTAAAATATGAATCGAAGTATATGTAGTTTATTTGCTCATTGGTAAAGAGTTTATTTTCCAATCATAACTAAAACCTTTTTTAACATTATAAACATTTCTAAAACCTTGTTCTGCTAGTAAATTACTGGCTACTTTTGTTCTTGAACCTGATCTACATATTAAAATTACTTTTTTATTTACATCATTATTTAAAAGAATAAACACTTCTTTTAAGAAATTTTTATTAAATACTCTTTTATCATTTATTAATTTAAATAAAGGAATATTAATAGAATCTTTTGCTCTTCCTTCTTTAAACTCAGCTTTTGTTCTAACATCTATAATTAAAACATTTTCACTTGTTTGTAAAAAGTATGCCCTTTTAGCTGTAATATCTTCTTTATATAAAAAAGCAGAATAATAATCTGTTTGTGCAAATGCAGATGATATTAAAAATAAAAGTATTAATAAAATTTTTTCCATTTTATGTCCTTAAAAAGTTAATTTTGTTTCATCACATTGAAACTCTTTTAATTTACTTTATCATATTCTTTTAAAGAATTACTTTCAAAAAATAGTTGCAGTAAATCTTTATTAATTTAATCAAAGTTATTCATTCTTGATAATATATGAAAACCTCATATACTTTTCTTTTCTTAGAGGTCTATAATTTCTACTAAGAGCTTAAAATATCTTATCTATTTATGATATATATTTTTTCATTAAACCAGGTGGATGTTCTTTTTTTTATCGATTTTCTGCAATATTTAAAACATCAGAGTATTTCGTAGAGAAAGGTAGGTCATAAGGAAGTTTCATTTATTATTTGTAATATTTTTTTTCACTTGTTAAAATACATAATTCTTTAATTTATTTTTAATATTTAAATATAAAGTAAATCTCTACTGCAATATAATAAAAATATATGATGTCCATTTGTTGGTTATTTACCTAGAGTAGAAGGATAATATATTCAGAGACTTGAAAAGACGTATTTAATTAGTTTTACTTCTACCTGGACATAGAATTTTTACATAATTTATATTTATCTTTCATTTTTAATCTTTGAATCGTCATATGGATCTAAATGTATATTAATAATCCATTCTTTATTATTGTCTAATAATTTTATTTTTTCTTCTATTTTATCTGAAATTTTATGTGCTTCATATAAAGTTATTATCTTATCAAATACTAAATGAACTTCTACAAATATTTTATTTGCAGCTTCTCTTGTTTTTAGTAAGTGAAATTTATTTACATCATTTTCTTTAATTATATTTTCTATATCTTTTACGATATTTGATTCAAGTGATTTATCAAGTAATACTAAAAAACCATTATGTATTAATTCATATGCTGAATAAATTATATATAAAGATATACAAATAGATACAATCACATCAATGATTTCATAAGAAGTTATAGATACTAAAACAAGTGAAAACAATACTGCTAGATTTGAGTATAGATCTACTTTATAATGCAGTGCATCTGCTTTAATTACCATGGATTTTGTTATTTTTGCAACTTTATTTAAATATAAAACCAAAAATATTGTTACAAGTAATGAAATTATCATAATTATTAAAGATTCATTTAAATATAAAGACTTTTCTCCCTTTATGTATTTTTCATAAGCTTTATAAAGTAAAAATATACCTGAGAAAGTAATTATTAAACCTTCAAGTAGGGAAGCTAGGGCTTCAATTTTTCCACGACCATAATTAAAGTCTTTATCTTCTGGTTTTTCAGAATTAACAATAGCAAAATAGTTGAAAATTGATACAAACATATCTAAAATAGAGTCTATCGCAGAAGCGAGTAGGGCTAAGTTTTCTGAAAAAATTCCAGCAATGAGTTTTATAATTGAAAGTAAAAAAGCAACAGAAGTTGAAACTAGTGTTGCTTTTTTTGCAAGGTTATTAAAAAGTTTCTTTTACAAACTTTTCAATTCTATTAATACCTTCAATAATTGAGTCTAAATCAGTTGCAAAAGAGAATCTAAAGTATCCCTCAGCTCCAAATGCTAAACCAGGAACAACTGCAACACCTTGTTTTTCTAAAAGTTTTGCACAAAAGTCCATTGAATCATTTGAAAGCTCTTTAATATTTACAAATAAATAAAAAGCACCATCTGGTTTATAGCATGATAGTCCATTAATATTATTGAATTTCTCTAAAGCTACATTTCTTCTTTTTTCAAATTCTGTATTCATCATTTTTAATGTTTCATCAGCTTTACCATCAAGTGCAACAATTGCAGCGCATTGAGTCATTGCATTTACATTTGATGTACATTGACCTTGAAGTTTAATCATTGATTTTATTAAATCTTTTTTAGGTGATGCTAAGTAACCAAATCTCCAGCCTGTCATCGCAGCTGATTTACTTAAACCATTAATAGTAATAGTTCTTTGGAACATATCATCACTTACTTGCGCAGCAGCTGTAAATTTTTTGTTATCAAAAATTATTTTTTCATACATTTCATCTGAAAATACAATAATATCACTACCTTCTAATACTTTTCCTAATTCTATTAATTCATCTTTTGAATAAACAGATCCAGTTGGGTTTGACGGTGTATTTAATAATAAAACTTTTGTTCTAGGAGTAATTGCTTCTTTTAACTGTTTTGCAGTTATTTTAAAACTATTACTTTCATCTGTTTCAATGAAGACTGGAATACCATCAGAAAATTTTACTTGTTCTGGATAAGTAACCCAATAAGGTGCTGGAATAATAACTTCATCATTTTCTTCTATAATTGCTTGAAAAAGGTTAAATAATGAATGTTTAGCTCCATTTGATATTAAAATATCTTCTAATTCATAAAGAATTCCATGATCTCTTTTTAACTTATTAATAATTGCTTGTTTGGTTTGTTTTGTGCCTTCAACTGCTGTATATTTTGTATGACCATTATTTATAGCTGCAATTGCAGCATTTTTAATAACTTCAGGTGTATCAAAATCAGGTTCACCTGCACTAAAACTTAAGATATCTCTACCTTGTTCTTTTAATTCTCTTGCCAAAGCAGTTATCGCCATTGTTACCGATGGAGATAATTTCTGCATTCTTTTTGCAATTGTCATTAGTTTTTCCCTCTAAATTCTTTTATTAAATGTTATAATTTAAGAAATTTTATCAAAAGATAACTTAAGGATTATATTGAACTTCGACATTATGATAAATAATAAAACATTTTTAGTTACATTAGAGCAAAAAAATAGATTAAAAAATATTTATTTAAGAATATTAGATCATTCAAATTTACAAGTAAGAGCTAACAAAAGCTTCTCTATCGATGATGCTAAAGATTTTATAAGAAAAAAAGAATCTTGGATTTTTAAACATGTGAATAATAAAAAAAATAACGCATTAGATGAAAAAGAATACTATTTTTTAGGCGAAATATACAAAAAAAATGAAGAAAATTTTGATTTAATAGAATTTTATAAAAATGAAGCAGAAAAACTACTTCCAATTTTAGTTGATAAACAATCTTTTTTAATGGATTTATATCCAAGTTCATTAAAATATAGAAATAATAAATCACGTTGGGGTTCATGTTCTTTTAAAAATGCTATTTCACTAAATATTAATTTAATGAAATTTCCTATTGACGTAATAGAATAT
>JABSOL010000137.1 GCA_013215985.1 Campylobacteraceae bacterium | reverse complement strand
GAAAATGATATAAATGAGATTTTAAATATCTTTTATGATTTAAAATATAAAAATACTTATTATCTACAGAACTTTTTAGAAACTTCTTCTAATATCGGAAAATTAAAAGAAAGTAAAAACTTATTTAATAAAAACTTTTTGTCAGATAAAATTAACTTAGAGTGGAGAAATTAGATAACCTTGGGCTGAAACATTTTGAATTAAATCTTTAGATGTTTTTTCTCTTAGTCTTTTAATAAAAGTTCTAAGTCTCTCAGAGCTTACCTCTTCATTTAACCATAAAACTCTTTTTATCTCTTCATTTGTAACTAATTCAAATTGATTTTGTAATAAAAGATATAAAAACTCTTTTTCCCTTTTTGTTAAGTTAACTAAAACATTGTTTTTATATAAAGATAAAGAGTTATTATTAAATGTATACTCATGTTTTAAATTAATAATTTGTTTTTTATTTAATTTTGAAGCTAAAGTAGAAATATATGAAATCAATTCATCTGGATCAAATGGTTTAATATAATATTTTGAAATTCCTATATCAATAGCTTTTAATAGTTTATCTTTGTCAGAAAAAGCTGATAAAATAATTATAGGTATATCTTCATTATATTCTTTTATTTTTATAGTCATATCCAAACCATCGCAAAAAGGCATGTTAATATCTGTAATTATAATATCTGGTTTAATAGTCTTGAACTTATTATAACCATCAATCCCATCTTTTGCAAGTGAAACTGAATAAAAACTATCAGATATAGCTTCTTTTAATAACTTTGATAGTTTTTCTTCATCTTCTACTATTAATATTTTTAATCTATGTAATAATTTTGTAATCATTTTTCACCTTGGGTATTTTTATTATAAATTCTGTATTTTTATTTGTGCTTTTTAGAAATATTGTTCCATTTAAAGATTTTTCAATTATCATTTTTGACATAAATAATCCAAGTCCAGTACCTGTGCTTGAATGTTTAGTAGTAAAATAAGGTTCAAATATTTTTTCAATTATTTCTTCTTTTATTCCCCCTGCATTATCACGATATGTAAGAATTAAAAAGTTTTTATGTAAATCTTCTGATATATCTATATTAATGTTTTTATCAATAATCTTATTATGAATAAACGCATCATTAGAGTTTTGCATTAAGTTTATAATAACTTGTGATAATTCATTTGAAACACCTAAGATCCTAAATGAGTTCATTTTAAAAGAAATATTTAAATTATTTGTTTTTATTGTTTTTTGCATAATTAATAAAGATTCATTTATTGAGTCATTTATATCAAATAATACTTTTTCTTTATCTGGTGAAAAAAAGTTTGTAAAATCTTCAATTGTATTTGACATATTAGAAATAATATTTTTGCAATCTTGGTATAAACCAGATATATCTTTATTTGAAGTTGCTGCTCTTTTTAAATTAAATAGAGTTAAAGATAGTTCAGTTAAAGGTTGTCTCCACTGATGTGCGATATTTCCTAACATTTGTCCTAAAGAAGCCATTCTTGATTGCCAAAAAAGAATTTTTTCTTTTTCTGCATTCTTTTGTATTTCTTTTTTAACTCTTATTTCTAAACTTGCATTAATCTCTTTTAACTGTAATGTTTGAAATTGAACTCTTTCTTCTAAAGTTTTATTTAATTCTTTTAAATCTTTATCTTTTTTTTCTAAAGCTTTTTTTAATTGTACTTCTTTAGTTACGTCATAACGAATTGCTATAAATTCTTTAATATTTCCTATTTCATCAAAAATTGGAGTTATTGTTGTATTTAAATAAATTGTTTTACCATTTTTACTCAAGTTTTTAACTGTAGCTTTATATGCTTTCTTATTTAATATAGTATCCCATAGTTTTTCAAAAGAAGAGCTTGCTGCATCAGGATGTCTTACAATGTTATGGTTTTGACCAATTAGTTCATTGTAAGAGTAACCTGATATTTTACAAAACTCATCATTTACAAAAGTAATTATTCCATCAATATCTGTTTTTGATACTATATTTGAATTTTCAATTGCTTCTTGATAAGTATATGCCATTTATTTTCTTTTTAAAATTTCACAAGCTTCTTTTGCATGATACGAGATAATTATATCAGCTCCAGCTCTTTTAAAAGATAATAATGTTTCCATCATAACTCGCTCATAATCAATTAATCCAGCAGCTCCTGCACATTTAAGCATTGCATACTCACCTGATACATTATAAGCAGCTAATGGAAGTTTAGAAGCATTTCTAACATCTCTTAGAATATCTAAGAATGCTAAAGCTGGTTTAACCATTAAAATATCAGCACCTTCTTCTTCATCAGCTAAAGATTCGCTAATTGCTTCTAATCTATTAGCTGGATTCATTTGGTATGATTTTCTATCCCCATAAGAAGGAGCACTTTGAGCTACATCTCCAAAAGGACCATAATAACCAGAGGCAAATTTAGAAGAATAAGCCATTATTGGTAAATTCTCATATCCATTTTCATCTAATGCAGTTCTAAGAGTTTTAATAATTCCATCCATCATTCCTGAAGGTGCAATCATGTCCGCTCCTGCTTTTGCATGAACTAAAGCTTGTTGTGCTGAAATTTCTAATGTTTTATCATTATCAACCGATTTAGTAATAGGATCAATTATTCCACAATGTCCATGGTCTGTATATTCACAAAAACATAAATCAGTTACTATAAACATATTTGGAAAATCTTTTTTAATAGCTTGAATAGTTCTTGAAATTAAACTCTCATCACATAAACACTCACTACCAATAGAATCTTTAACATCAGGAATAGCAAAAAGAATAATAGAATTTAATCCTAATTCTTCTAACTCTTTACACTCAGTTAAAATAGTATCCAAACTCATTTGGAATACACCAGGCATAGACTTAACTTCATTCTTAATATTTGAACCTTCTATTACAAATAAAGGGTATAAAAAATCATTTGCACTTAAACTTGTTTCTGCTACCATATTTCTTAAAGTTTCATTAATTCTTAGTCTTCGAAATCTTTTAAACATTATATTTACCTTTTTTAGATATTATTAACGACATTTTAACAATTTAAGGTTTAAAATTTTATGAAAATTAAAAAATCCGAACAAACTACTTTGCCAACAAAGTATGGAAAGTTCATTATAAAAGCGTATAAAGAAGAGCACCAAGAGCATTTAGTGCTAATGAGTGAAAACTTTAAAGATTTACAAACTCCCTATGTTAGAGTGCATTCAGAGTGTCTTACAGGGGATACTTTTGGCTCACTTAAGTGTGATTGCCAAAATCAACTACAAGCTGCATTAAAATTCATTTCAAAACATGGCGGAATGGTTATTTATCATAGACAAGAAGGCCGAAATATTGGTTTATTAAACAAAGTTAATGCTTATTGTCTTCAAGAAAAAGGTAGAAATACTATTGAAGCCAATTTAGAACTAGGTTTTGGTGAAGATGATAGAGATTATTCAGTTGTTAAAGAAATATTTGAAGATTTAAAACTAAATAAGATAAGATTAATAACAAACAATCCCAAAAAGATCCATTATTTTGAATCTATTGGTGTTGAGATTGTTGAGAGAATTCCAACAATTACCGAAGTTAACGAACATAACGAAAATTATTTAAATACTAAAAAAGAAGAAATGGGACATTTCCTATAAGGATTAATATGATATTAAAAACAGAATGTGAAAAAATAGAACTAGAATTTGATAAAGATTTTTATCTTAATTGTGAAAAATACACAAAAACGTTACAAGAGTGGGGTAAAATTCACAATCTTTCAGCAGAACTAGAAACAGAGAAGATTCAAAAGAATCTAATGGATTCAATTTATCCTTTAAAATTTTTAAAAGATTTCACTTCATTTGCGGATATTGGAACAGGTGCAGGTTATCCTGGATTAATTATTGCATTAGCAAGACCAGATGTTAAAGCTTATTTAATAGAGCCACGTGCAAAAAGAGTTGCTTTTTTAAATTTTATTAAAAATTCTTTAAAACTAGATAATGTAGAAATTATTTGTGATAGAGTTGAAAATGTTAAAGATTTAAAAGTAGATTTAATAACTTCAAGAGCAGTTACAAATACAGCTTTATTATTAGATTTAACAAAAGATTTAGCTTTTGAGAATACATCATTCTTATTTTATAAAGGTTCAATGTTAGAGCATGAATTAGAAGATGCAAAAATTAATTCATATAAGATATATCCTAGAAATGATAGAAATTATTTATATATTGAATCTAAATAATGGTTTTTAAACTATTAGCTGTAGTAATTATTCTATTTTTAGTTTATTTAGTTTTTTTTAAAAGAGATAGAGAAAAAGAAATTAAAAAAATGAATAAAAAAGAAGATAAAAAGTTAGAAGCTATTATGGAAGAATGCCCAAAATGTAAAATTTTTGTAGCAAAAGATGATGCAATTATTTCAAATGGGAAATATTATTGTTCTAAAGAGTGTCTTTAATGATTCTCTTAGGAAATAAACTTGTTCCATATGAAGATATATCTTCTATTACTTGTATAGAAGATATATCGAATACAAAAGCTAATTCTTGTATCGTTTTTAACTATTGCGAAGATATACTTAATTATGCTTTTTTAAATAATGTAAGATGTGCTATTAAAGTATCAAATATTAAAGAATCAATTTTAGCTAATTCTTTAAATGTTAAATATATCCTTTGCGAGAAAAAATCTTTCGCAAAAGAAATACAAAGTATTGCTGAAAACTATATGTTTGATTCTAAGATTTTATTTATAATAGAGCATGATGGCGAAATAGAAGATATTGCAAGATTAGGAATAGATGGAGTTATTTATAAGGACATATTATGAAAATAATATGTCTTTTATTATTTAGTTTTTTTTATGCTTTTTCTTGTTCTGGCGATTGTATGGCCTGTCATCCAGTATTAAAAAAAACTATTAATAGTAAATACCATCTAATTTTAAAATCTTGTATAAACTGTCATAAAACTACTCCTGATTCAATGTCTTCATGTGGAGGAGATTGTTTTTCTTGTCATTCTCAAAATAAACTTATCAAAACCAAATTAAAAGAGCATCAAGATTTAGCATCATGTAAAGCTTGTCATGTAAATACAGAAGATATTTTAAAGTTTGATAACAAGTTTGGTCCAACATTAATGGAACAATTAGAAAAATAAAGAAATAAAAAATAAAAATATAAGTACATCTTCGCTAAAATAGGCAAAAATATGGATAATTATAAATTTATAAAGGAATAATTTGAAAGAAATATTTGACATTATTATAATAATTATGTTTGTAATAATAGTATTTGGATTTGTTAGAGGTTTTAATAAACACCAAATTGATAAACATGTAGATAAATTAGAAGAGAATAAAAAGAGGGAAGAAAATGACTAAACCATTATTAATTGAAATTGGGGTTGAAGAATTACCAGCAATACCATTTTTAAAAGAATTACCAAATATCAAAACTAAATGGAATGTTATTTTAAAAAAATATAAATTAGAAAATGATTTTGAATTTTATTATACACCTAGAAGATTAGTTTTTTGGCATAAAGATTTTGCTTTAAAACAAGCAGATGCAATTATTGAGCAAATGGGAGCACCTATTAAAATAGCTTATAAAGACGGAGTTCCAACTCCTGCTGCTTTAGGTTTTGCGAAAAAATGTGGAGTTGATATTTCTGAAATTACTTCTATCGATAAAGGTAGAGGAGACGTATTATACTTCAAAAAAGAAGTTGAAGGTACTGCTTCAAAAGATTTATTAAATGATATGATTAATGAATTTATTAAATCTTTATCTTTTGGAAAAACTATGCGTTGGGGATCAAGAAAAGATTCATTTATTAGACCTATTAGATCATTATGTGTTATGCAAGGTTCTGAAATTGTTGAAGCTGAGCTATTTTCTGTTAAATCAACTAATAAAGCTTTTCCTCATAGAATGGTTGCATATGATGCATTTACATTCTCAAATCCAGAAGAATACTTTGAAACTTTAGCAAAATCTGGTGTTATTTTAAAACAAGATGATAGAAAAAAACTTATTATTTCTCAAATGAAAGAAATAGAAAAAGCTAATTCTCTACAAATTGACATAGATGAAGATTTATTAGAAGAACTAGTAGCAATTAATGAGTATCCAACTGCATTATTAGGTACTTTTGATAAAGAGTTCTTAGAACTACCAGAAGAAGTAATTATTACTTCTATGAAAGAACATCAAAGATATTTTGCTGTATTTAACGGTAACGATTTATCTAATCACTTTGTTGTTATTTCAAATGCGAAAACAGAAGACTTTTCTTTTGTAATTGCTGGTAATGAAAAAGTTCTTAGACCTAGACTTGATGATGGAATGTTTTTTTACAAAAATGATTTAAAAAATGGTTTATCAACTGAAGCTTTAAAAAAGGTATTATTTGTTGAAGGTTTAGGTTCTGTTTATGACAAAGTGGAAAGAGAAGTTAAAATTGCTGATTATTTAGCATCTTTATATAATGAAGATAAAGAATTAATTACAAAAGCTGTTCTTATGGCTAAATCAGATTTAATGAGCGAAATGGTATTTGAATTCACTGAACTTCAGGGTTTAATGGGTTATTATTATGCTAAAGCTAATGGTGAAAAAGAAGAAGTATATATGGCAATTAAAGAACAATATTTACCAGACGGTGAAGATTCAGAATTACCATCATCAGTATTTTCTTCAATAATTGCACTTTCTTCAAAAATTGATTCTTTAATGGGATTATTCTCAGTAGGAAAAATTCCGACTGGTTCAAAAGATCCTTTTGCACTTAGACGTGCAGCTGCAGGAATTGTTAAAATTGCAATTGAACATAAATTAGAATTAAACTTCAAAGATTTAATTAATACTTTATCTGTAAATTACAAAAACTTAGATACAAAACTATTATTAGAATTCTTTAATGATAGATTATTTAAAATCTTTGATATTAATCCATCAATTCTAAAAGCTGTTTTAGGAAGTGGTGAAAAAGATATTTATAAAATATCTAAAAAACTATGTGCTTTAAATCCCATTGTATTAGCAGATGATTTTAAAAACCATGTAGCTACTTTTAAAAGAGTTGCAAATATTATTAAAGATGTTGATTTATCACAAGAGCTAAAAATAAACGAAAGTTTATTAAGTGATTCAGAAGAAATTGAATTATTCAAAGCTTATTCATCTGTAGTATCAAAAGATTATAAATCTTATGATGAAGAATTAAAAGCTTTATTTGCTTTAAAACCATCATTAGATGAATTCTTTAACAATGTTTTTGTAAATCATGAAGATGAAAATATTAAAAACAATAGAAAAAACCTAATTTCATTAGTATACTTAGCATTTAGAAATATTGCCGATA
>JABSOL010000136.1 GCA_013215985.1 Campylobacteraceae bacterium | reverse complement strand
TATTTTATTTAAAATTTCTTTTATTAATATAATTGATTTGTCTGTAGTTAATATTAATAAAGTACCTTTAATATTTTGTTCTTTAAAATTAAGATTAGTAGAAATAATAATTACTTTTTCATAATTACTTGTAAGATCATTATTAAATTGTAATAAAGACTCAAATAGATCAATACTAGGAGGTGAGAATGAAATGGGTATGTTTAAGTCTTCTGAGAACTTACTCATAGTAGATGATGATAAGATATTAGTAATTTCTAAGACTATATCACTTAATTCATTATCATTTATTTCGTCTTCTTCTAATCCAAACTGTAAAGATATATTTTTAGCTGAATTTTTATCAACTACAAATAAATTTTCTCCGGAAATATCACCGTTGAACTGCTGTGCTGAAATAAAATATGAAAACTCTGAACTTATTTCACAGTTTAAATAAGTTTTTAAATTTTTTGCTTTAATAACTTTTATTTTTGGAATACTTAAAGTTGAATGTGCATTAAGTATTTCTGTGATAGCAGCTGTTGCTGATCCATAGGCTATATTAATTAATTCTTGAAGACAATCTAATTCATCTTCATTTAAAATAATATCACTCATGTTAAGTCTTTTGTATTTTTGCAAATATTTGTTTCATTTTAGTAGAATCAATTGGTTTTTTTACGAAATCAAATGCTCCTAATTCTCTTACTTTATCCATTGAAGTTTTTTGGATATCTGCTGAAATTATAACAATATTGGCATCTTTATCAAATTCTTTTATTTTTGCTAAGGCTTCAAAACCATCCATTACAGGCATAGTTAAATCTAAAAAAACAAGAGTTGGTTTATTTTTTTTATAAAGATCAAGTGCTTCTAATCCATTTGTTGCTTCAAATAATTCATAATCGCTTTTTATTTCTTCTTTTAATGTTTTTATAATCATTCTTCTTGCCATTTTAGAATCGTCTGTTATTAATATTTTCATTTTAAGCCTTGTTTATTTATCTTTGGGTAGTATTTTACAGCATAAAGCTTTAAATAATGAAATAATAAAAGCTAAATATAAAAGAAATGAGAAATATGTTTTTAAAAGACGAATGGACTCAAATTGAGTTATTAAAATATACAAAAGAATTGAATGAAAAAGGTGTAAAAGTTGTATTAGTTGATACTATTTTAAAAAGTATTGATTCAATGGATACAATACTTTACAACCCTTATGAAATGAATACATATGAAAAGGGCACAGTATTTGTATTTTATTGTCATACAGGAAAAACTACAAAAGCAAGATTAGATTTTTATAGAAATAAATTACCTGATTATTTTTGTGTTAGTTTGAAAGGTGGAAGAGGGTATTGGAGACCTAATTTACAAATTTTAGAAGAGTGTGATAAGAATTTATGATTACATACGATTATATAATTGTAGGAGCAGGTATTGCTGGTTCGTGTGTAGCTTTTGAACTAAGAGATCAAAATGTATTAATAATAGATAAAAATGAAGATATCGCACTTGGAGCTTCTGGAGCTGCTGGAGCTTTTTTAAATCCTTTATTAGGTAAAAGTAATGATTTTAAAGATCTTGTGAATAAATCTTTAGTATATGCTAATGATTTTTATAAGAGTAATATTCCTCAAGCTTTTTATAACCCAGGAATTGTAAGAATTCCTAAAAATGATGAAGATAGAGATAAGTTTATATCTTATGAAGAAGATAATGTATTTGAATATAAAAAACTTGACGATGGCTATTTCTTTCCTATTGGGTCTAATGTAATTCCTGAACTTATTTGTAAAAAATTATGTGAAAATATAAAGAAAAAAATGTCATATGAAATTACAGATTTAAATTTTATTGATGATTTTTGGATTATAAATAATGAACTTAAATGTAAAAATTTAATTCTAACAACAGGAGCTTCTACAAAACTAATAAAAGAAAAATATTTTAATATTAGAGCTGTTTGGGGAGCTAAAATAGACGTATCTACTACAACAAAAGTAGAGTATAATTATCACAAAGAGTGTTCAGTATCATCTTCTTATGAAAAATTAGAGAATAATAAATATAAAGTATCAATAGGTGCTACTCACCATAGGTTTACTTGTGATAAAGATATTTGTACTTATTGTTTGGATACAGCTAATATTAATAAAATTTACCAAAAATCTTATGATAAAACAATTATTAACAAAGATACTCAAAGTTTATTAGAAAAAGCAAATGATATTATTGCCTTAGATGATCTTGAGGTGCTTAATTTAAAAGTAGGAGCAAGAGCTTGTTCTTATGATTATTTTCCAATTGTTGGTGCGTTAATAGACTCAGATAAGACTTTAGAAGTTTATCCTTATTTAAAAAAAGGAAGTAAAGTTCCTGCTGATAAATTTATTAAATATAAAAATTTATTTGTATTAAATGGCTTAGGTGGAAGAGGGTTTGTTTTATCACCTTATTTAGCAAAAGTTTTAGTAAATAATATAAAAAATAATGAAATCGTAGATGATAAAATATCTTCTAATAGATTGTTTAAAAGATGGGTAAGAAAAATAAAATAAAATTTAAGGAAAAATATGAAAAATATTTTAAGAATTGTAATACCAGCATTAATGTTCTTTTCATTATTAGTATATTTAACAGCTCCAAAACCTCCTGTTAAATATTCAAGTGATGAAATAAGTCTAAGTACTTTAGAAGAAGAGATTCTATTAATTAATGATGTAATTATCTCAAAAGATGAGTTGTTTGAAAAAGGTAAAAAGAACTTTATTCTTGTAGCTAGTCATGATGCTTTAAGTATTGTATCTTTATTAAAAAAATCTAATGATGTTAAATATAATACTGTTTTACTAGCAAATATATCTTCAGCTCCGTGGTTTGTTAAAGAGTGGACTTTAAATGATCAATTAGATAAAATAAATAAAAACTCAGGTATGAAAATGATATTTGATTCAAGTGGATCTTTTGTGGCTTCTTTACATCTTAATTATCTTTCAAAAACTCAATATAACTTGTTTAAAATAGATGAGAATGGTCTAATATCTAAAGTTCTTAGCTCTGAAGTTAAAATGGATGCTATGAAGGGTTCTATGTCTAATCTAGAGATAAAAAATGAGTTAGCTAAAATAAATTCTTATATTAAATAAGAGTTTATTTTTAGGCATAAAAAAAGGGATAAACAAATGTTTATCCCTTCTTTAAAGTTAAAAAGTATAAATTATACTATTGTAACGTTCTCAGCTTGTGGTCCTTTTTGACCTTCACCGATTTCGAAAGTTACTTTTTGACCTTCTTCTAAAGTTACTCTTTCGTAACCATTTGAATTAATTTGTCTAAAGTGAACGAATACATCGCTTCCACCATCTTCTTGTTGGATGAAACCATAACCTTTTTCACTATTAAACCATTTTACTGTTCCGTTAACTTGAGTTGCCATTGCAATTCCTTTTTTTTTAAAAATTACTTCATTTCTGAAGTGGTCGAAAATATAAAGTGAGAGATTCTTATTGGTAACTATAAAACTGCTAACGGTAGGTCATCAATAACTAGTATTCCAAGATGAAAATCACAATCATCTTTCATTACGGATATTCTATCAAAAAATAAAAATAAATGCAAGTGATTAATGGCGAATGTTGTAATTCGTGCGATTTTAATCAAAGTTTTTTATAATTTACATATTTTAATGTAATAATTAATTAATTTATATGCTGGTTTTATGGGACTTACGCTTTAGAAGAAAAATTATGGAATTATATTTGGAATAAATAAAAAAGCTAGATTAATCTAGCTTTTTTATATCTAAAAATAGTATTATTTAATAATGCTATTTAATGTTGCAGAAGGTCTCATGATTTTATTTAATAATTCATCATTAGGTAAATAATATCCACCCATATCAGCTTTAACGCCTTGAACTGCAGTTAACTCTTTAATAATTGTATCTTCGTTAGATCTTAAGTCTTTCGCAATTAAAGCAAACTCTTCACTTAAATCTTTATCAGAAGTTTGTGTAGTTAATTCTTCAGCCCAGAACATTGCTAAGTAAAAGTGAGAACCTCTATTATCAATTTCTCCAGTTTTTCTTGAAGGAGATTTATTCTCCGCTAAGAATGTAGAAGTAGCATCATCTAAAGTTTTAGCTAAAATTAATGCTTTTTTATTATCTTGAGTATTACCTAAATGCTCTAAAGAAGCAGCTAGAGCCATAAACTCACCCAAAGAATCCCATCTTAAGTGATTTTCATTAGCTAATTGCTCAACATGTTTAGGAGCAGATCCACCAGCACCAGTTTCAAATAAACCACCACCTTGCATTAACGGAACAATCGATAACATTTTAGCAGAAGTACCAAGTTCTAAAATAGGGAATAAATCTGTATTATAATCTCTTAATACATTTCCAGTTACTGAAATAGTATCTTTTCCAGCTCTCATTCTGTTCAATGAAATTTGAGTAGCTTCAACAGGAGTTTTAATTGTAATATCTAAACCAGCAGTATCATGGTCTTTTAAGTATTTTTCAACTTTTAAAATCATTTGTGCATCATGAGCTCTGTTTGAATCTAACCAGAAAATTGCAGGAGTATTTGATAATCTTGCTCTATTAACTGCTAGTTTAACCCAGTCTTTAATTGGTTCATCTTTAGCTTGACACATTCTGAAAATATCACCGTTTTCAACAGTAAAAGAGAATACTTCTTCTCCCGCTTTATTTGTAACAATAATTTTTCCATTAGCTTGAGCTTGGAACGTTTTATCATGAGAACCATATTCTTCAGCTTTTTGAGCCATAAGTCCTACATTTGGAACAGTACCAATTGTTGTAACATCTAAAGCACCATGTTTTTTACAATCATCAATTACTGTTTTAAAAGTTTGAGCATAACATCTATCAGGAATCATAGCTAGAGTATCTTCTCTTTTATCATCTTTGTTCCACATTTTACCACCATCTCTGATCATTGCAGGCATAGAAGCATCAATAATAACATCAGAAGGTACATGTAAGTTTGTAATTCCTTTATCTGAATTAACCATAGCTAATGGAGGTTGAACAGCATAAACAGCTTCAATATCAGCTAAGATTTTAGATTTTACATCTGTGTCTAAAGAATCTAATTTAGAATATAAATCACCTAAACCATTGTTAAAGTTAACATTTAATTCTTTGAATAAATCTGCATTTTTTTCTATTAAATCTTTGAAATATACTTTAACTGCAAAACCAAACATAATTGGATCAGAAACTTTCATCATAGTAGCTTTTAAATGTAGTGATAATAATACATTTGCTTCTTTTGCTTTTTTGATTGAATCAGCATAAAAATCTTGTAATGATTTAGCGCTCATTGAAGTAGCATCAACAATTTCTCCAGCTAATACAGGAGTTGAAGCTTTTAATACTGTCTCTTCATTAGAGTTTGAAATAAATGAAATTTTTAAATCATCAGCGTCTGTAAATGTTTTAGATAATTCAGCTCCATAAAAATCATTTTCATTCATATGTAAAACATCAGTTTTACTTGAACTTAACCATTCTCCCATTTTATGAGGATTGTTTTTTGCGAAGTTTTTAACAGCACCTGGTGCTCTTCTGTCAGAATTTCCTTCTCTTAATACTGGGTTTACAGCAGAACCTGTAATTTTAGAATATCTAGATTGAATTGATTTCTCATTTTCATCTGAAGGTAAATCAGGGTAAGAAGGTATATCAAAACCTTTTCCTTGTAATTCTTCAATTGCTTTTTTTAATTGTGGAATAGAAGCAGAAACATTTGGTAATTTAATAATGTTAACAGATGGATCTTGCGTTAATTCTCCAAGTTCTGATAAATAATCTTTAATTTTTTGTTCTTCTTTTAAATTATCTGGGAAAGCAGAAATAATTCTACCTGCTAAAGAAATATCTTTTGTAATCATTTCGATTCCAGAACTCTTTGTAAATGCTTTAATAATTGGTAATAGTGAATATGTTGCTAAAGCAGGTGCTTCATCAACTTTTGTATATATAATTTTTGACATATTTTCCCCTGTGATTTTAATATGAGATATAATATCATTATTGGGAAAATATATGTGTATATAAGTGACAGAAATAATTTAAATTATAATTCTTGTTTCATTTTTGCACAATTATTTTACATTATTCCATAAGTTTTTAACAGACTTATTCGTCTTTTGACTCTTTAGTTTTGGGAAAACTTGGTAATCTTTTTTCTTTTTTTCTAGAATAATTTTTTTCTTTTTTAAAGCTTTTTTTCTTTTTTCATATCTATATATATTTATGTTTTGTACATGTTTTGCATATGTATTTGAAAATCTATGCAAACCTGTTTTTTCATTTTTCACAAAATAAAGGTAAGAAGTTTTTGCTGGAAAAATAGCTGCTTTAATTGCATCTAAACTTACAGCTGCAATAGGATGTGCTGGAATTCCTTTGTTTTTATAAGTATTATATAAAGATTTATCTTCTCTAATTCTTTTTGCTGTGATTTTTACATGAGAATATTTCCCATAATTTAATGTTCCATCCATTTGTAAAGCCATAGATCTTTTTAATCTATTATAAATTACACTTGAAACAATTGGCATTTCTTTAATATTTGCAGATTCTTTTTGAACAATAGAAGCAATAGTTAAGTATTTATACCATTTTTTTTCATTCCAATCCCCAAATATTTTATTTGAAAATGATTTATATCTTTTATTTGTTTGTGAAAACAGATAATAAATTAAAGCTTCTTCTTTCATGCCTAATGGTAGTTTATACGTATCAGCTAAAATATTACCATCATTTTTATACGCAGTTCTTTTATAAACTTCTTCTAATTTTTCAAGAGATACATTCATTTTTTTAGCTAAAAGGCGTAAAAATACATAAGATGTTTCACCTGGAATTAATGTAAGAGTTTTTAAAGCAGCTTTTGAAGTAGTTAATTTATATAAAAAATCTGCTTTTGTCATATAATTAGACTTTAAATCTATCCAACCATTTTGAGGATGACCTAAATAAATGATAATACTCTTATCTATTATATTTAAGTCGTAGGCCCTATTATTTAGGTACTTTATGCTATTATTGGTACTTCCTTTGGGTATGAAAATAACTTTCTGACTTTTTAAAGGAATCGTTACATAAAATAATATAATAACTATTGCAACAAGGATAACTTCGATAATGTTAAATAAAATAATGTTTTTTGTTTTAATGATAATGTCTTTAATTTTGATTTCTTTCTTGATTCTAAAGAATGGTATTAAAGTAAATTCTTTTTCTTTAGCAAATATTCATATTTCGCAATTATATTTAAAATTGGATAAAAAACTAATTTTAAAAATAAAAGAATTTAAAATTAATAAAAAATCACAGGTAAATTCTTCTTTAGAAGATCTTACAAAAACTTTAGCTCAAATTCCAAAAATACTTAATATCTTCCAAGAAATCGATATTAAATCATTAAAAATAAATTGTAAT
>JABSOL010000135.1 GCA_013215985.1 Campylobacteraceae bacterium | reverse complement strand
CCAACTGATGATTTCTCATTAAAATTCAATATTTTTCGAAAAAAAAAATAAAATGGAATAGATTATACAGTCATCGAGATCTATCGATTGCGCGTTATTTTTGTATAAAAAATATTTTCTAAAAAGAAAATTACTGTAAATGTAAATAATAAAGAATTTATATATAAAATTGATAAAGATGATTTTATAAGATTATTTAATAATTTAATTTCAAATGCAATCAAATATAATAAAATGAAAGGTGAAATCAATATTTCTTTAGAAAATAATTTTCTAGTTATTGAAGATACAGGAATAGGAATATCTGAAGATAAACTAAAAGATATATATAAAAGATACTACAGAGCAACTGATGAACAAGGTGGTTTTGGCATTGGTTTAAATATTGTTAATCATATATGTAAAAGATACAATATTAAAATATCAGTTAAATCTAAAGAAAAGTTTTTTACTCGATTTACTTTAAAATTCTAAAATTATTTCTTAAACTTAATAATCTAATTAATCTGCACACTAATTACACACTTAAATAATAAAATCTCCTCATCCAAAGGGGAAAAAATGAACAAACTATCAACTATAATTCTAGGTCTAAGTTTTTTAAGTGTTTCTGCATTTGCAGGAAGTAATGGTCATATGGGTAATCATATGCATGAGGGTAAGATGACTAATCATATGTCTGTGATGAAAGATATGGATCATTCAGAAATGATGAAAGATATGAAAATCTATCATCATATTATGAAAAGTAGTTCTTATATGGTTACTTTAGATTCAATTAAACCATTAAAAGATGGTAAGAATAATATGTCTCTTATGTTTAGTAAAAACTCAAAATTTACAAAAGTAAAAGATCTTTCTGTTAAATTTTTTATGCCATCAATGCCTGGAATGGATTTTGTTCTTAAGCCTAAACAAATGGGAAAAATACATAATATGATTGTTAATTTTTCTATGATGGGTCAATGGGATTATGAAATTATGTTTAAATCATTTGATGGAAAAAAACATATAACAAAAGGTAGTGTGAATTTAAAATGATTTACAAATCATTAATACTTTCATCATTATTAATAACATCAAGTTTCTCTTTATCGATTGATGTTCTTATTGAGAATAAGAGTTTGTCTTTAGAGAAAGTTATAAATCTTTCTTTAAAGAATGACCCTTCTTTACAAAAAAGTATTTATATAGAGGAATCTTTTAAATCAAAAAGTAAAGCAGCAAAATCATATGTTAATCCAAAAATATCTTTTAATCTATTAAACGTACCTATTGATACTTTTGATATAAAACAAGAATCTATGACGCAATTTAAAATAGGTATTTCTCAAGTGTTTCCAAGGGGTAATACTTTAGAGTTAAAAGAAAAAAAGTTTGTTTTAAAAGCAGATGTATTTCCTTATAAAAGAGAGAATGAAAAAATAAGATTAATTCTTAAGATTACAAATGCATATTTAGAGTCTTATAAAAATCAGGAATTAATTAATATTTTAGAAGAAAAAAAAGTTTTATTAAAAGAATTAGTATCTTTTCTTGAATCTTCATATTCAAGTAATACTGGTAAAATAAAACAAGAAAATATAATAAAAGCACAAATTGATTTAAGTAATATTGATGATAAACTAACTCTTCTTTTTCAAAAAAAAGAATCATCTTTATATACTTTATCTCAATGGTTTTATACTTATAATTCAAATAATGAATTAGAAAATTTAAATTTTTATTTAAAATCTATATTTTTATCTTCAAATATAAATAACATTAAACTTATTAAAAAAGATGTATTAGATAAGTCTTTTAATGCAAAAGATTTAGAAAAATATTTTGACTCACTTCCTTTAATCAAAAGTATTGAAAAAAGTGTTGAAGTAAATAAAAATGATGTTTTAATAGCCAAAGAATCTTTAAAAGCTCAATTTATGTTATCTGCTGCTTACGCTTATAGACCAGACGCAAAAAATGGAAATGAAAGATCAAATTTATTATCAGCTGGATTTACAATTGATTTACCTTTATTTTCATCTAGATCGCAAGAAGAGAATATAAAAGTAGCAAAACTAAATACTCAAGTTTTAAGAATGAAAAAAAGAGAAAAAATGCATGAGTTGATGATTTCATTTAAAAAAACTAAAAATAATATACAAAGATTAAAAAAGAGAAACACTTTATATAAAGATAAATTATTAATACAAGTAAAAGATCAAATAGAATCTTCTTTATATTCTTATAATTCTGATAATGGTTCATTTTTAGATCTAATAAAATCTAAAATACTTTATCTTAATTTAAAAAGTGAGAGTTTAAAAATAAAAATAGATATTCAAAAAAATATAATAAATATAAATTATTTTTTTGCTAATAAAGCAGAAGAAATAATTACATTTAAAGGAAAATTATAATGAAAATAACTTCAATAATATTTGGTATTTTTATAGGTTCTCTTATTACATATTTTTCAATAAATAATTCTTTTCCTGAAAAAAAAGAAACTAATGAAAAAAATGAGATACAACCTTTATACTGGGTAGCTCCTATGGATGCAAATTATAGAAGAGACAAAGCAGGTAAATCTCCTATGGGAATGGATTTAGTTCCATTTTATGAACAGGAGAATAATGGCCCAAGTGAAGGGATAGGAACTATTACAATTTCTCCATCAGTAGTGAATAACTTAGGAGTAAGAACAGTAAGAGTAGAGAATAAAGTACTTCCATCAAGTATAAATACAGTTGCTTATGTTGATTTTAATGAAGAAAAACTAATCCACATTCACCCTAGAGTAGAGGGTTGGATTGAAAAACTTTATATTAAAGCATCTGGGGAAAAAGTTAAAAAGAATCAAGCTCTTTATTCTCTTTATTCACCAACTTTAGTAAATGCACAAGAAGAATATTTATTAGCTTTAAAAAGAGATAATGTACTTTTAATTAAAGCTTCAAAAAATAGACTTTTAGCTTTGAATGTTCCAAGATCACTGATAAAAAGAATCTTAAGATCTAGAAGAGTTGAACAAAAAATTACTTATTATTCTAAAATAGATGGAATTATTACTAATCTAAAAATTAGAGAAGGTTTTTTTGTAAAACCTGGTACGACTATTATGTCTATTGGAAATTTAGATGAAGTATGGGTTAATGCTGAAGTATTTGAACAAGAACTTTCTTTTTTAAAAAAAGACCAAGAAGTTTTAATGACTTTAGATTATCTTCCTTCAAAAGAATGGATTGGAAAAGTTGATTATATTTATCCAATCATAAACGCTAAAAATAGAACTATAAAAGTAAGACTTAGATTTAAAAATGTAGATGATTTACTAAAACCTGGAATGTTTGCCCAAATATCAATTAACACATCATCTGAAGAAGAAGTTTTAGTTATTCCCTCTGAATCATTAATAAGAACTGGTAATTCAAAAAGAGTTGTTTTAGCATTAGGCGAAGGTAGATTTAAATCTATTGAAGTTAAAACTGGACTTATTAATAATGATTGGGTTGAAATTATTGCTGGCTTAAAAGTTGATGATAATGTTGTATCTTCTGCACAATTCTTATTAGATTCAGAATCTTCAAAAACATCTGATTTTAAAAGAATGTCTTTTATGGAAGAGAAAAATGAATCTAAAAATATTGTTTGGGTCAAAGCAAAAGTTCTAAAACTAATGAAAGAAGATAATACAATAAAAGTATCTCATATCGCAATTCCTTCTTGGAAATGGCCAAAAATGACGATGAACTTTGAGATAGCAAAAGATTTAGATTTTAGTTCTTTTAAAGAAGATATGGATTTAGAAATACAAATTACTAAAACAAAAGATAATACGTATATTATTACGAACTTTAAAATGTATAAAGTATCTAATATTGTTTGGGCTAAAGCAAAAGTTGTAAAACTAATGAAAGAAGATAATTCAATAAAAGTATCTCATAGCGCAATTCTTTCTTGGAAATGGCCAAAAATGACGATGAACTTTGAGATAGCAAAAGATTTAGATTTTGATACTTTCAAAAAAGATATGAATCTTGATATTGAGATTACAAAAACAAAAGATAATACATATATTATCACTAATATAAAAAATATTGGTAAAACATTATGATAAAAGACATTATATATTATTCAGTTAAAAATAGGATATTAGTACTATTATCTACTTTAGTAATAGTACTAGCTGGACTTTTTTCCTTAAAAAACACAGCAGTTGATGCTTTACCTGATTTATCTGATGTTCAAGTAATTATTAAAACATCATATCCAGGACAAGCTCCTCAAGTTGTTGAAGATCAAGTGACTTATCCTTTAACTACTGCTATGTTATCAGTTCCTGGAGCTGTAACTGTAAGAGGTTATTCATTTTTTGGAGATTCATATGTATATGTTATTTTCGATGAAGATACAGATTTATATTGGGCAAGATCTAGAGTACTAGAATACTTATCTCAAGTATCTTCTTCTTTACCTTCTAATGCTAAAACACAATTAGGTCCAGATGCAACTGGTGTTGGTTGGATTTATTTATATGCCTTGCAAGATAAAACCGGAAAACATGATTTATCACAGTTAAGATCTATTCAAGATTGGTTCTTAAAATATGAACTTCAAACTGTTCCTGGTGTTTCAGAAGTTTCAGTATTAGGTGGTATGGTTAAACAATATCAAGTTAATGTTGATCCTGATAAATTAAGAGCTTTAAATATTCCTTTATCTTTAATTCATACAGCTATTCAAGAAGCTAATCAAGAAGTAGGGGCATCTGTAATTGAAATGGCAGAAGCTGAGTATATGCTAAGAATTACTGGTTACTTAAAAAACAAAGAAGATATAGGTAATATTCCTTTAGGTATGAATATAAAATCTAGACCATTATTATTAAAAGATGTTGCCCATATTGATATAGGACCTCAAAGTAGAAGAGGTATTGCTGAACTTAATGGTGAGGGTGAAGTTGTTGGTGGTATTGTTGTTATGCGTTATGGTGAGAATGCACAAAAAACAATTGAATTAGTAAAAGAAAAACTAGAAAAACTAAAAAAAGGTCTTCCTGAAGGTGTAGAAATTGTGACTGTTTATGATAGAAGTAAACTAATTAATTCTGCTGTTTCTAACCTTTCATTTAAACTATTAGAAGAGTTTGCTGTAGTTGCTTTAGTATGTATTTTATTTTTATTCCATGTACGTTCATCTTTAGTAGCTATTGTTTCTCTTCCTGTTGGAATCCTAATTGCATTTATTATTATGTATATGCAAGGACTTAATGCAAATATTATGTCTTTAGGTGGAATTGCTATTGCTATTGGAGCCATGATTGATGGTGCCATTGTAATGATTGAAAATATGCATAAACATATGGAACGCACACCTTTAACGGATGAAAATAGATGGAGAATAGTTGCACAGTCAGCTAGTGAAGTTGGCCCTGCCTTATTTTTCTCGCTTCTTATAATTACAGTATCTTTTGTTCCTGTATTTACTCTTGAAGCACAAGAAGGAAGAATGTTTGCACCTTTAGCATTTACAAAAACTTATGCAATGGCAGCAGCTGCTATTTTAGCAATCACTTTAGTTCCTGTACTAATGGGGTATTTTATTAGAGGAAAAGTAATAGCAGAGCATAAAAATCCTATTAATAAAGCTTTGACATCTATATATATGCCAGCTTTAAAAATGGTTTTAAAATTTCCTAAGATGACAATTATATCTTCTATTCTAATTCTATTTGTTGGTTTGTGGCCTTTAAATAAAATTGGATCTGAATTTATTCCTCCTTTAGATGAGGGTGATTTAATGTATATGCCTACAACTTATCCAGGAATTTCTATTGGAAAAGCAAGAGAGTTATTACAGCAAACTAATAAATTAATAAAAACTCTTCCTGAAGTTCAAACTGTATTTGGAAAAGTAGGACGAGCAGAAACGGCAACTGATCCAGCACCTTTAACAATGATTGAAACATTTATTCAATTCAAACCAAAAAATCAATGGAGAGAAGGCCTAACAATAGATGGTATTAAAAAAGAACTTGATGCACTTGTGAAATTACCAGGTCTAACAAATGCTTGGGTAATGCCTATTAAAACTAGAATTGATATGTTAGCAACAGGAATTAAAACTCCTATTGGTATCAAAATAGCAGGTCCAAAATTAGATGTAATGCAAGATATAGGAAAAGAATTAGAAATTATTATTAATGAAGTAAAAGGTACCACTTCTGTTTATTCTGAAAGAGTAGCAGGCGGCCGATATATTAAAGTAGATATAAATAGAGTAAAAGCTGCAAGATATGGTTTAAGTATAAAATATTTACAAAAAATAGTTTCATCTGCAGTAGGTGGTATGAATGTGTCTTATACAGTTGAAGGATTAGAGAGATATCCAATTAATCTAAGATACCCACAAGATTATAGAAAATCTCCGGAGTCTTTAGCTTTATTACCAATTATTACTCCTAATGGTCAAAAAATTACTTTAGGCGATGTATCTAGCATATTAATAGAAGATGGACCTCCTGGAATTAAAAGTGAAAATGCAAGATTAAATGCTTGGGTTTTTATAGATATTGAAGGAATTGATATTGGAACTTATGTATCAAATGCTCAAAAACTTGTTGAAGAAAAATTAGTTTTACCAGCAGGATATTCAATTACTTGGTCTGGACAATATGAATATATGCAAAGAGCAAAAGAAAAACTTACATATGTAATTCCATTTACCTTGATTATTATTATGGTTTTATTATATGCAAACTTCAGAAATTTAGTGGAAGTTGGAATTATTATGGGTACTTTACCATTTGCAATGATAGGAAGTATTTGGCTTATGTATGTTCAAGGATTTAATTTCTCAGTTGCAGTGGCCGTTGGGTTTGTCGCCTTAGCAGGAGTTGCTGTTGAAATTGGTGTAATTATGTTAGTTTATTTGAATCAAGCATATAATGCAATGATTGAAAAATGTGAAGCTCAAAATGTACTTCCACGTGAAGAAACATTAAGACATGCAGTTTTACATGGAGCTGGTATGAGAGTAAGACCAGTTATTATGACAGCAACAGCAGTAATTGCAGGATTATTACCAATTTTATATGGAACTGGAACTGGTTCTGAAGTAATGAGTAGAATTGCTGCACCTATGGTTGGTGGAATGTTTTCCTCAGTAGTACTTACTTTATTAGTATTACCTGTAATATATTTTATGTGGAAAAGAAGAGATATAAACAAACTACAAGAAGATTGTTTAATAGAATTAGAAAAAACAAATTAATATAAGAAGCTTTGCTTCTTATATTTAAAAGTACTTATATTCTGAACTAAATAATTAAAAATATTACTATAAGGACAGTTTAATCTAAATAAATAAGAATTTAACAATTTAAGCCACATTTATGTTTTACCCCTTGACATCCAAAGAACTTTACCCTATAATTCCCATCCAAATCAAGTGTGACACACACGAAGAAATGGATGATCT
>JABSOL010000134.1 GCA_013215985.1 Campylobacteraceae bacterium | reverse complement strand
ACTCATTGGAATCATAGCTCCTGTAATTATTATCTTTTTATTTTTTAAAGTAGGAAAAACTATTATAAAAGAAAAAAACAGACAAATACCAGAATATATTAAATATTCTTCATTTATGAAATAAAATATAAGTGAAGATATAAAGGAAGCAAATATTAATATACCTGAGATTTTATTCATTAATTTCTTTTTTTATTATATGAATATTCTAGTAAAGTTGAAACTGTTCTTGTATATGGAGCATCTAAACCTTGTTGTTCACAATATTTAATTACAGTTCCACAAATACTATCAAGTTCTAAATCTTTATTATTTTCTTTATCTATCCACATTGATGGTTTAATAGAATCAAAGTTTTGCATTAATACAAACATTTCTTTAACCTCAGCATCAGAAATATCTAAATCAAGTGCTTTTGCTGCTATTGCAGTTTCACTCATTAATCCGTATACTATTTTAGAAGTTTTAGCATCATTTATTAATGTTCCTGATTTTTCTTCTAATAGAGCACATATTGCATTAACTCCATTATTAATTATTAGTTTTTTCCATAAATCTAATTTTATGTTTTTACTTAATATTGTTTTTGTAGGTGTTTTATCTAAAATAGTTTTTAGCTTTAATAAAAACTCTTGATTATGAGAAGCCTCTTTAATAGCCCCTATTACTGTTTCAACACTTCCTGTTGAATCTACATGGCCTTGCTTTATTATATGTGCTGCTATTAATCTTGTTATACCACCTAATATATATTCTTCATTTATATACTTGACAAATACATCTTCATTTTCAACACCGTTTTGTAATGATAGTATATATGGTATTTTCTTACTTCCATTAAACCAATCTTTTAACTCTAATGCTATATATTCACTAGACATAGACTTTGTAGTGATTATTAGTAAATCAACTTCATTAACATTAGATTCTTTTATTTCATCTAGTGAATATATATCTATACTTTTATTAATTTCAAAATTAGGATGAGTAAGTTTTAATTTATTAGATTTTAAATACTCCAAAGTTTTAGCTCGTGCTACAAATCTTACTTTGTTATTTACTTCATCTAATAATAAACCGTAAAAAGTTCCAATACCACCAGTTCCTATTACTATAATATTCATATTAAATCCTAAATTATTTTTCTGCATTATATATAAACATTTATGAATAACTTGTAAAAATAGATTTAATATTTATTATTTTATTTTTTTTAATTATTTCATATAATATAGCTTTATTATAGCAATAATGCTTCATATATTCTATATATAAATGGCTCTTTCATCAACAGTTATATTAGCTGATGTTTTATCAGCTTCAAAAATACATATTTCAGGAGATGCAAGAGTAAAAGGAATTTCTATCTCAGGAATAACAAACAATGGTGCAAAAGTTCATACGAGAATTGTAGATAATAATAATCAACTAGGAAATAATGGTGATGATACGTTTACATTTGATGAAGCAAGTATTATTGTTCCTTTACCTGAATCTTTTTTATATATTGGAAGATTAAATGATACTTATGGAACAAAGTTTTATAGCACTCATAATCACAAAATTGATTTAGTTTTTTACGGTTATACAGGAGTAAAAGATACTCTTCTTTATTTATTTGATTTTAAAGCTGTTGAAGGTAATAATTCAAGTATTAGTGGAAACTATGGTTTATCTACTGATAATGGAGATTATGATGCTTATGGTATGCAAGGACAAGTAAATATAAATAAACTCTTAGTAGATGATAGGTATGTTTCTTTACAAAATAATACAACAGCTAGTGATGATAGTGCAAACTCATTTTTTGGGGATGCATTTGTTAGTGGTTAAGTTGCAAGTTTAGATCTTGAGGCGCAAGTCCAGTTAAGAGGAGAAGATAAATATAGTGGAACGACAAAAGTAGATGAAAAACAAAAATGTTTTTACTCAAATGTTACAAAACAATTAGATAATTTAAAAGTAGGCCTTGTATATGTTTATACAAAAGATGCTTATGTGGCAGGAGGAGATTTAAAAGCTTCATAGCTAACCTCAGCCTTAAGTGGAATCAATACTTTAGGAAGAGTTGGTAATGCAGGCAATACTAGTTTAATATCATTACAAGCTGATTATTCAATAAATAAAAACCTACATTTTGAATTAGCAGCTTCTAAACATACTATTAAAAATGCTACTTACAATACTGTTAATAAAGACTTTGACATTAATGAATATAACTTAGGTTTAATTTATTCATCCTCAATTAATATTAAACATTCACTAAGATATGAAAATACAGATTTTAATGAATGTGGAGTTGATAATATTAATAATCTTATGTATGCAATTGATATTAAATACTTATCCTAATTAGCACATATAATGGATTATTCTATTATATGTGCTTTATATTCTTCTTTTTAATCAATTATTTTACACTTTTGTCTCAAAGTCTTATAAATTAAGTATAATTCGAAAAATAAAAAAGGTTAACATTGATTAGATTAGGCTCAAACTCTCCTACAAGAGCAATTATTTTAAAAGAAGCAAAAATTGATTTTGTTCAAAATGGTGGTTCTTTTGATGAAGATAAAATTAAAACAACAGATCCAAAAGCTTTTGTTTACGAAGCAACACAAGGTAAATATAAAGAATTATATGAGAAATATGGTGTAAATGATATGCCTTTATTAGTTGCAGATTCAGTTGTTACTTCGGGTGGCGAATTATTAAGAAAAGCAAAAGATGAAAATGATGTAAGACGTATGTTAAAACTTCAAAGTGGCTCAAGAACTTCTGTTATTACTTGTATGATTTATAAATCATTAAATACAGAAATTATAGATATCTCTATTACTACTTATATCTTTGACATCTTTGAGGAAACACATATAGAAGAATATATAGCTTCAGGTGAATGTTATGGAAAAGCAGGAGCTATTATGGTTGAAGGCTTTTGTAAACGATATATAAAAGATGTTAAAGGTTATGAATCAAATGCAATGGGTTTATGTATTGAAAAATTACTTCCATTCTTAGAAGAATCAAATGAAATCTAAGCATATTAAAGCTCTTGGTATAACTGCTATTGGTGTATTATTATTAAGTTTTGAATCTTTATTAATTAAACTAACAAGTATTTCTACTTTAACTTATTCATTTTATTTAGGTTTATTTATAATCATTAGTATAAATTTAATTTTAATTAAATCTCATAAACAAAACTTTCTAAAAACATATAAAAGTGGATTTATCTATATTTTATTGTGTGGAGTATTTTTTGGTTCATCAAGTATGACTTTTGTGGCTGCGATTAAACATACATCTGTTGCTAATACAGTTATGCTTTTAAGTACAGCACCTCTACTTTCTTCTTTTTATGCTTATTTGTTTTATAGAGAAAAAAGTACTAAAAATATTTATTTTTCAACTATATTTATTTTCTTAGGTTTAATGGTTATTTTTTCATCATCAGATGAGCATACTTCCATGATTGGCAATATTTATGCATTTATTTCTGCAAATTTATTTGCTTTAGCTTTTGTAATTATGTCAAAACATACTAACTTAAATAGATATGCAGTAACTTCTTCAGGTGGATTTTTTATATTGATATCTTCATTTATATTAGCAGATAATTTACTTATTGATATAAATACTTTATTTATTCTATTAATAGCTGGTTTAATTGTATCTCCATTTGCTAGAGTATTAATGGGAACAGGATCAAAAACTCTTCCTGCAAGTGAAATATCTTTACTTATGATAATTGAGACAATAATGGCGCCTATATGGGTATGGATCTTTCTACAAGAAGTTCCATCTACAAATACATTTATAGGTGGTTCTATTATTTTATTAACTTTATTACTTAATTCATTTTATTTGATAAAGATTCATAAAAAAAGTTATAGAACTATTTTATAAAGACTTAAATATAGTAAACTTTTAAGTAAAAAAATCTCTTTTTATCTAAAATAAGAGTTCTAACTTCTTAAAACTTTAAAAATTAAAAGAATTAAAAGAAATAAAAGTAGAAAATAATTTACTTTTATTTCAATAAATTCTTTTAATAAATCATCAAATACTAAAAATAAATATTATTTTATTTTAATACTTTCAAATGAAATAGTTCTTCACAAAAGCCTATCATTAATCATTTTACACATATATATTTTTACATATCTACTAATCAATTTATTGAAATAATAATTTATTTATATTAAATTTTCTACAAATATATCTAGTTCATATACTACATTAAGTCCTTTAACTAAGTTAAACCTAAGCTTATTTTAAATAGTATTCCACAAATGCGACTAAGTCGCAAAACAAACTTAAGGGTACAATTTGAAAATAACTTTTACTTTAATTTTGTTATCTATCTTATCATTTGCAGAACAACTAGAAACAATTATTGTTACTGAGCAAATAAAGATAAACAATGAAATTAAAATTAACGAAAAAGATATAGATTTATTAAAAAATGGGAATGATGATATATCTTCTGTTTTAGTTTTAAATCCAAATATAACAATTCAAAACAAATCAAATGATATTGAATCAATGCATAGTCTTAAAATGAATAGAATACAAATACATAAAGCAAAGTATTATCAGAATAATTTTTTACTTGATGGTTTATCAAATAATTCTTTACTAGATCCTGCAAGTAATGATAAATATTCTATAGATGATACAGTAGGAAATGAGAATAGTTTATTTATAGATTTAGACTTAATTGAAAAGATTAATGTTTATGATAGTTTTATACCAGCTAAGTATGGAAACTTTAATGGAGGAGTAATTGAAACAATTACAAAAAGACCAAAGTTTGAAACAAGTGGAAGAATTAAATATAAGTTTACTTCAAATAATTTAACAAATTTCCATATAAAAGAAAATTCTTCACTTAATGAACCTATTTTTGATAAAAAGTTTTTAAGTTTGTATCATAATCAAAAAATAAATGAAAACAGTGCATTTTTAATAGCTTATTCAAGTAAAAAGTCACAAATGCAAAAAGACTATTTTAAAGATTACAAAAATGAAAGCCAACAAAGTCAAAACCTATTACTTAAGTATTCATATTTTTATGATAATGATTCAATTCTAGATTTAACATTTTTATCAAATACTTTTAAAGATAATCTTTTTAGAGATAATGTAAAAAATAGTGATTTTATAAGTGAAAGTACATCATATAATATTAAAGCAAATTATGAAAGAACTTTTGATTCTTATAATTTAAATTTTGCAATTGCATTAAAAAATGAAAATAATAATAGAATTAAGAGTCAAACAGATTATAAAAACTGGTTAAAATTAAAGAGTAAAAACTGGGGATTAATTCAAAACTCTAAAAGTTATTCTTATGAAGGTGGATATGGTGATATTTATAAAAAGAATAATATTATTGATACAAATCTTTTTATTGACATTGACAAATTCAAAATTAAAGATACTACAAATGAAGTAAGTACAGGACTATCATATTCTTATGCCTCTAGTAATTATAAAAGAAAAGATGATACTTATGAATACAATTTAGCTATTGAGAACTCTGAGATTAAATGTAATGGATCTATAAATGATTGTATTGAAAATGAACAATATTTCTCTGAAAGAAAAAAATATAAAAAAGAAGATGTATCTGCTAGTGTATCTAGTGTAGGATATTTTATACAAAATAATCTTCAATACAAAAGAGCCTTGTTATCAACAGGTCTTAGGTTTGATTATAATAACTACTTAGAAAACTTAGATATATCTCCAAGACTAACTCTAGCTTATGATGTATTTGGAAATAAGAAATCAACTTTTCTAATAGGACATAATAAATACTATGGTAAATCATTTTTAGCATTTAAATTAAGAGAAGCAAAATCTCCATATTCTAATGAATATAGAAGTGCTTATCATAATAACTTAAATTATGCAGGATTACCTACTTCACATAATGCAACATTATGGTCAAAAAGTGCAGATAAAGGAAGTAATAAATATAAATACTCTTCATTAGCAACTCCTTACACTAATGAATTTGCTTTAGCTTTAAAACAAAAAATAAATAACAATACTCTTTTATTAAAATATGTTAAAAGAGATTATAAAAATCAATTTCAAGAAGAAATAAGTGGATATAAATCATTTACAAATAAAGATGGTACTAAAGCATACTACAAAATTATATCTGTTACAAATAATGCAAATAGCTCTCATTCTTCTATCAGTTTAAATATACAAAATGATAATGCAATTAAACTTTTTAAGAGTGATTTTTATTATATTTTTTCAACAGCTTATAATCTTGAAAACTCTTCTGATTTTACAGATTATAATTTAGATGAAAATACAAGTTCGCAGAATAAAGTATTTTACAAAGGAAAAGTAATTGACTCAAGTAAACTTCCTATTCATAAAGAAGCCCAAGAAGCTCAATTAAATTTAATTGTTGACAATATTAAATATAAAGTATTTGATATAAATACAAAACTTACTTTTATTAATACTTTAAATTACACAGACAAATATACTGGAATTAAAAGACTAGATGGTCTAAGAATAAAAGAAGATTTAAAGGCAAAAAAAGACATTAAAGTTTATGAATATGAAGATGAAAAGATCCCACATCATTTTACTATTGATTCAAAAGTGAATTTTTCTTTTGCTTTAAAGAAAAAACAATACATTGATTTTAACATTGAAGTTACAAATCTATTAAATACAAAAAACAAACAAAACTATAATCAAAACAATTATTCTGTAGGTAGACAGATTTGGTTTGAATTATCATACAAATATTAAAAAAGAGAGAACATGAATAAAAATATTATATTTATACTAATAACAAGCCTTAGTTTTATCGCTTGTGGAGGATCTACTTCAAGTGATGCAAATGAATATACAAGCATAAAAGGAAAAGTTATAGATGCGGCAGTAGAAAATGCAAGTGTTTCACTTCGTTGTAATACTCTAGTTTATAACGCACATGAATTAACAAATCATAAAGGTTTTTTTGAAATTCCAAACATTCCAAAAAATAAAGATCTAAGTACTTGTACTTTATTTTCTCTTGATGGTAATGATGGTGATGATTTAAGAGGACTTGAATTAAAAGCTCCTTATTATTTATTTAAAGATAATGAAATATTTATTACTCCTATTACTTCAATGTTAAGTTTTAATAATATTTCAAAAAAAGATTTAGCAGATTTTTTAGACATTAATATAAA
>JABSOL010000133.1 GCA_013215985.1 Campylobacteraceae bacterium | reverse complement strand
ATAGAAATGTACAAGCTATATCTTTAGCTAAAAATGAAAAAGAAATAAATATTGCTATTGAGAAAATTAATAAACATGGTGGAAAAGTTTTAAAATATTTTGGAAGACTAGAAAATAGATTTTTAGGTGATATGAATAAAGTATTAGAAGCTAAAGATATTTATCTTAATTGGAAAATGAGTATAGATGATTATACTAATGCCATAGCAAATGATACAAGTGCTGAAAGATTAAAAGAACTTAAAATTAAAGCAAATATATTTTTAACTGAAGAAGATTCTTCTATGTTATATTTAACAAGATTTGCAAGTACAAAAGGTAAGGGTTTTTATAAGAATACTCAAGTAGTTGAAGAAAAAGCTTTAAATACAATGATTGCAATTTTAATAATTGTAAGTTTATTATGTTTATTAATTGCATACTTTATTATTAATAATATTAAGTCTTTAATCAGAACATTCCAAGATGGTTTATTAGATTTTTTTAAATACTTAAATAAAGAAACTCCTACAATTAATTTACTAAATGAATCTAATAATGAAATAGGTACTATGGCAAAATTAGTAAATCAAAATATTATAAAAATTAAAAAAGTAATTGAAGAAGATAATATTTTAATAGATTCTGCAAAATCAACAATGGATAGAGTTGCTAAAGGTTCTTATTCTGAAACAATATCTGCTTCTACTTCAAATGTATCTTTAGAAGAATTTAAAAATAGCGTAAATAATATGATTATAGATACAAGAGAACATTTTGTACATGTTAATACTATATTAGAACAATACTCAAACTATGATTATCGAAATGAACTAGTTTTAAATAACATCGAAAAAGGTGGAGTATTTGACTTATTATCAAATGATATTAACAAACTTAGATCTGCAATTACACAAATGTTAATTGAGAATAAAAATAATGGTCTTAGTTTAGGACAAAGTAGCGATGATTTATTAGAAAATGTAAGTAAATTAAATAATAACTCAAATGAGGCCGCTTCATCTTTAGAAGAAACAGCCGCAGCATTAGAAGAAATTACAAGTATAATATCTTCAAATGCAAATAACATTGTTAAAATGTCTCAGTTCTCACAAAACATTATATCTTCAGCAAATGAAGGTCAGAAATTATCTAAACAAACTACTGTTGCTATGAATGAAATTAATGATCAAGTAAATGCTATTAGTGAATCAATCTCTGTTATTGATCAAATTGCATTTCAAACAAATATTCTTTCTCTTAATGCAGCAGTTGAAGCTGCTACTGCAGGAGAAGCTGGAAAAGGTTTTGCAGTAGTTGCACAAGAAGTACGAAATTTGGCATCAAGATCAGCAGAAGCTGCAAATGAAATCAAATCTTTAGTTGAAAAAGCTACAAACAAAGCAAATGAAGGAAAAGTAATTTCTGATAAAATGATTCAAGGATATACAGGGTTAAATGGAAACATTTCAAAAACTATTAATTTAATAGCTGATGTAGAATTAGCTTCAAAAGAACAAGAAACTGGAATAATTCAAATTAATGATGCTATTAATGCTTTAGATAAAAGAACTCAAGAGAATGCATCAGTTGCTTCTCAAACACAAAACATTGCACTTAAAACAGATTCATTAGCTAAACTAATTGTATCTTCTGTAAATGAAAAAGAGTTTATTGGGAAATAAAGAAAGCTATTAGATATAATCATATAAAGAATATTTTTAAGGATTAATATGATTGATTTAAGAAGTGATACTTTTACCAAACCTTGTTTAAAGATGAAGGAATTTATGTTTGATGCTTTGGTTGGAGATGATGTTTATGGTGAAGATCCATCTGTTAATTTTTTACAAGATAAAATGTCTAAATTAGCAGGTAAAGAAGATGCTTTATTTGTAAGCTCTGGAACACAGGCTAATTTATTAAGTATTTTCTCTCACTGCTCAAGGGGAGATGAATATATATGTGGTAATGAATCACATATATATAAATATGAAGGTGGAGGAGCTGCAGTACTTGCCAGTGTGCAATCTCAAACTATTGAATTTGAAGAAGATGGAAGTCTTAACTTAGATAAAATTAGAAAAAGTATAAAAGTGAAAGATGATCACTTTGCAAGAACAAAACTTATCTGCTTAGAAAATACTCACAATGGAAAAGTCCTATCAATCAAATACTTAGAAGAATTAAGTTTTTTTGCAAAAGAAAATGATTTATTACTTCATTTAGATGGAGCAAGATTATTTAATGCTTCTGTTTATTTAGACTTAGAAATAAAAGAAATTTGTAAATACTTTGACTCAATTTCTATTTGTTTCTCAAAAGGATTAGGTGCACCTATTGGATCAATTTTATTAGGAAATAAAACTTTTATAAAAGAAGCAAAAAAATATAGAAAAATGTTAGGTGGAGGTTTAAGACAAGCCGGTTATTTAGCAGCTGCTTGTACTTATTCACTTGATAATAATATTGAAGATCTAAAAATAGATCATGAACATATTAAAATTCTAAGAGAAGAACTATCAAAAATAGAAGAAGTAAATATTGTTTCATCTGATACAAATATGTTATTTTTAGAAGCCAAAAATGAAGATGAATTAGTAAAATATTTAAAAGATAATAATATTATGATTTCTGGATATGGTCAATTAAGATTAGTTACTCATAGAGATATATCATCTAATGATATTAAAGAAGTTATTACTAAATTTAAAGAGTTTTATAAAAACTAATGAAAATGAACTTTATTATTCTTGATGGCTATTGTATTTTATGCTCAAGATTAGCTGACTTTTTAATTAAAAGAGATAAAAATAATATATTTCTTTTTTTAAATAATGAGAGTTTTGAAGCAAAAAACTTATTAAAAGAATTCAATAAAAAAGATAAGACTTTAGAATATATTGTTTATATAAAAGATAAAAATATTTATATAAAAAGTGAAGCTATTTTTGAGATTATAAAAGAGTTATCTTTAATGTGGAATATATTTAGAGTATTTAGATTTTTGCCATTAAAATTTAGAGATTCTACGTATGATTTTGTGGCTTCTAATAGATATAAAATATTTGGAAAGAATAAAGTATGTAGAGTATTTAAAGATAAAGGGTAAACCCCCTTTATCTTTATTTTTTATTTTAATAAACCTAACATTGCTAATGTTTGAAAAATCATAACAGCTCCAGCAAAAACAATAACTAACATCATTCTTGCATTTCCACCGCTTACTTCAAAATCAGTATCTGGCATAGTAGCTCTTGCTTTTTTTGCTAAGGCTACAGGTGTAAATAGAGCAAATACAGCTGCTGCAAATCCTGCATATCCAATTGCATAAATAAATCCATTTGGAAAAAATAGTGAAAATACTACAGCTGGTAAAAAAGTAATAATAGCAGCTTTAGTTCTTCCTTTTAAAGAATCATCTAATTTAAACATATCACTTAAGAAGTCAAATAAACCTAAAGCAACACCTAAAAATGAAGTTGCAACTGCAAAGTTAGCAAATATTTGAAGCATAAGTGATAAAATGCTAGATGTTGAATCTTTCTCTAATGCACCAACTAAAGCACCCATATTTCCACCAGCAGAAACAACAGCTTCAAAACCATCTCTACCAATTGTAGTAAACGTAGCTAATAACCATAAAATATAAATTGCTAAAGCTAATAATGAACCATATCTAATAGATTTTAAAACTTTTGAGCTATCTTTATTATAATACTTAACTAATGATGGAATATTTGAATGAAATCCAAAACATACCATTAAAGAAGGAAGTGCAGCCCAAGCAAAGGGAAGTCTCTCTAACATATTCTCAAAAGGTAATAATAAAGAAATTTCTTTTCCACTTAATAATGTAAAAATTGCTAAAGAGAATGAAATTACCATTCCACCTAACATTGCAGTTGTAAACTTATCAACAGCTTTTGTAGAAAAACTTACAATTAAAGCTAAAATTAGAGCAAAAATTAATCTTGAAGTAAAAGAATCTATTTCTATATTTAAAGCAGTATTAACACTATGTGCTAACATAGAACCACCACCTGAGATATATGCATAAACTAAGATGTAACTTACAAATACAATAGATAAACCATTAACAAATCTAAATGCTGGAGATAATAACTCTTTTGTCATCGTATCAAAATTAGCCCCATGAGCAAACTTTTGGTTTGTTTCTAAAACATATAAAGCTGACGAATACATACAATACCAAGAAACACATAAAAATAATATAGCCCACCCAAACCACATATTTGATGTTAAAACTGGTAATGAAAACATTCCTGCACCTATACTTGTACCTGTTATAATTAGTATTCCACCCCTTGATGAAATATTCTTTTCTTCCATTTGATTTCTCCTTTTATATTAAACTAAATCGCTCTTATATACTCTAATGCAGTTTTAATAACTACAACTTGAGCATCTATACAAATCTGTGGATTTGCATTTTTACTATCTGGATAAACTTCAGTTGTTGTACAGAACTTAGCTCCCGTTACTCCTGCACACAAGCCTAAAGCTTTTGTTTCATAATTAATCACCCCAAAACTAGAAGTTTTTTCGCCAATAATTCTTCCATCTTTATCAGATGGAGCAATATGAGTTACTTTTTCTACTTCTTGAATAATCTTTTCTTGCATTTTATCATTGGGTTGATTTACATCCCCCACTAAGTAAAATCCATCAGGAATTTCCCAATCATCTACTATTTTATCATCTCTTAAAGCTAGAGCTGGTCTAAAAATAGAATTATCACTATTCGTAGTTTCGTGTAAATCTACATGTAAATAAAACTCTAAATCTAAATTCTTTAAAAAATTCATTAAATACATAGATTCTTCACAGTTTGAATTTTCATAAAAAGATCTATTCGGATCTATTGTTTTATTATTCCATCTATTAATTGTTTCATAAGCCCAAGGGCTAAGACAGGGAATCATGAAAAGATTAAAGTCTAAATAATCTTTTGCATAAGTTCTAATAAACTCTAAAACTCCATGAATTCCTGATGTTTCATAACCGTGAACTCCACCTGTTATCAATACATTTTTTTTGTTTTTATCAAAGTCTTTTGACTTTATAGCATAAATAGGGTATTTATTCTCATTTAATGATAATTTTCCATACAATTCCACATCAAATTCATTTTTAAATAAATCTATTTGCTCTAATACATCTTTTTTATATGATCTTTGAATCTTTTGTTTATCAAACCATAACTTTTTATCATAAGAATTCCAAGGCTTAGTCATATTTATCTTCTTTCATCATAGATGCAGTTTTTGGATTCTTTAAAAGTTGCGTGAATACAGCCCATTTTTCATCATATGAATTTGATTTACTCTCTACATAAGATCTAACAAGGTCTTCACCTAAGTTATAATTTATTACATAAGATCTATTAGCTTCTATAAATGCAAGTCTTTGAGTAGCTTTAGCTTTACTTGTTAATGAATATTTCATTAAATCTTCTATTGCTTTTTCTTTTGATATTTGTTTATCTAAGTATTCTTGTGCAACTTTATTTCCAGCATATGATAAGTTTTTCATTAAATCTTGAATTTCATAATATAGTTTTGCTTTTGATGAATCTAATCCAGCTAAAGGAAATAAAATATTTATTTCAAAATCTAATCTACTTTCTTTTGGGAATGCTAATTCAATTCCATAATTTGCACTTCCTTCTGCTAAAAGTGATAAAGGTGAATAAAGTGTATAAACAGAATATTCCATCCATTTTTTCTCATTTACTAAATGTTTTTCCATTAATGAGTTAAATACATGGTGACCAGGATAAGCTTCATGTGCTGCTAAATCAATTGCTCTATTTATTTGTAGAGGAAAATCAGTATTTAGTTCAATAACGGAGTAGTTGTTACCTTTATACCAATTATATGCACTCCACACTTGATCTTTCACATATTGTATTTCAAAGTTTTCATTTTTTGCTAGGGGAATGTATTTTTTAGTAACTTTTCTTGATTCATTAATTGCAGCAGAAAATACCACATCTAATTTATCTCTAGGAATAATAAAATCTGCCATAAAAGAAGTCATTCTTTGGCTTAAATCACCAGACCCTGGAATTATTTTATCCAATTCTTTTAAGTGTGACTCTAATACCTTTTCATCAAGTTTAGGTGATACTGCATCATATAAAGCTAAAGATTCTTCATCAAAAGATAATACTGTTCCTCTTAATTGAGATACAAAAGTTTTTACAGCTTTTGAATGAATTAATAAAAAATCTTTTCTTAATTTTTCATCCTCTTTTTCACTACAATTTTTAATATTTTCGATTAATACATCTGTTTTTTTCTCTAAAGATTCAAGATCTTCTTTTTTGCTAAGTTTCCACTCTTTGGGGCCGTAAAATGCATCAATATAATATTCATTGTGTAAGCCAATAGCTAAAGTTATTTTTACATATTCTTCTGATAAATAATCTAATGTCATAATCCAGCCTTAATTTTAATTTAAAGCAGTTTATTCAAATTTTACTTAATCTTATACTTAATTATGTCAATCAAACTTCTATTTATCTAATGATTCTTTAATAGGTAAATATACTATTTATTAATATGAAAAGTTGACATTATTATTTTCCATTGATTATTGTATTTAACAAGGTTATACGACTGTCTCCATTGTCTAATAATAACATTTTCTTTGTTCATCATTTGCCATGTAAAAGTAACTAAAATACTTTGTTCACCAAGGTTTATAATTTCATAATCTTTTGTTTGAAACTTATGGTAACCATCTCTTTTCCAAGTATTAAGAACTCTTGTGAAAAATATTTTGGCATCTCTTTTTGTATTCATAATTACACTTTTACCATCACCTCTTATGCTGATAAAAGGTTCATGAAAAAAAGAAGAAAATTTATCCATATCCCAAGAATCAAATGTAGATCCATATTTTCTAAAAAACATTTTTGCATTTTCTTCCACATTAGATCCTTTTTAATTGTTTTATTAAATTATATTAAAATTATTATAAATATTCATTAATATATTATATTTATTTAAAAGATTCAGAATTAATATAAGTAAATAGAATTGGTATATAATTTAAAATATCAAGTTTTATAAATAAAAAATCTGATTAATTTAAAGATAGACCTATATATTCTTTCTGTTCTTTCATTATTATGTTTTATTGAATAATGAAGTACATTAAATTACAGATGTTTATAAAAGTATTTTTAACTCTTAAACCCTTTTACTTTAAAAGATGAATGATATTTTTAGCCATAATAGACTTTTATGTAATTATAATTTATAATTACT
>JABSOL010000132.1 GCA_013215985.1 Campylobacteraceae bacterium | reverse complement strand
AATTACCATTCTTGAAAAGTAGTTTTATATATAACTGCAACTCTAAGGTATTTAATTGAGTTGCAGTCAAATAAGTTTATCTTGATAAAGAAATACCTAAAGATATTCTATTTATTTCTTTATCATAATCAATTAAACTCTCAGCATAACCAGATGAAATCTGCATATAAGCAAAAGAGTTTTTTCTCATAGCAAATGAATAATTAAATTCAATAAAACCTTTGTTATCTTTATTAAATCTTAGATTATTTCTTAATCTTAATTTATAAATATTATCTCTGTATATATGAGCTATTTCAATTTCCCCATAACCATAATATTTATAGATATGAGGATTATCATCTTTTTTATCAGGTATTCTAGTCCAAGCTTTTGCAGATATAAATACTTTTGATACTTGAAAAAAACCTTCAATATAAACTCTATTCCAAGAACGAGATGTTTCATTTTCTCTTCCATTTGATTCATGCATTAAAGAAATTTTATATGCTTTTAATGCAGTATGTTCAAGTTTTGCATAAGGGAATAAAACATATATTTCTGGTTTATAGTTTGTTTCTCTAAATGGCGCTGATTCTTTATATATTTGCCAATATGAAGTTTGTGAATACGCAATATTGATTGTTTCATTTAATCCAAAAAAATTATATGTAATCGGTTTTTTAAATGAAATCTGAAATTTAGCTTCTCCTTGTTCTCTTCCTTTTTTTTCATTTAAATCATAAGTAAAAGGTAAAAAGTAATTATCTTTATAAGGAAAAATCTCAAAACTAGAGCTAATTATTTGTTTAATTGTTAGATTTGTTTCTTTGTCATCAAATTTATCAATTTTATTCTCAAAAAAATCTAATTGTTTTTTTGTAATCTTATCGTGTTTTAATAAGGTTTTATATAAAGAGTTAGCTTCTTTATATTTTCCTTCTTTTTCTAGTTGTTGGGCTTCTTTTAAAGTATTCGCATTAATAAATGTTAAACAAATTAAAATATAATATAAAATTTTTTTCATTATTTATTCCAGTTTTAATATATAATTAAAATATTTTACTATTTTTTAGCTAAATACTAATCTAACTTATTTCCTACTTCAAATTCTAAATCTGATAATGAGATTTTATAATCATAATATATATTAACTAATGAACTTTTTGCTTGAATAAATTGAAGCTTTGAATCATTTAATTCATAAATATCATTTAATCCATTTTTATAGCTTTCCTGTGATAGATAAAGATTTTCTTTTGCTAAACTTAGATTTACTAGAGATATTTTAAAACTTTCATAGTTTTCTTGAACATAAATATAGGCATCAGTTATGTTTTGTGCGATTAAAAGTTTTTCTTGATTTTGTTTTTCTTTTGTTTTATTTAATGATGCTATATTCTTTTTGACTTCTGAATCACTTGAGAACCCTGTAAAAAAATCCCATGATAAATAAATACCTGCAATAGTTTGTTTTTTATCTAAAGAGAGTTGATCTGAATTATTATTAGAATAAGTAGCGTTAAAATCAATTCTTGGATAGTATTGTGCTTTTGCACTATCAATGCTTGCTTGATTAATTTTAATCAAATCTTCATATCGTTTGATTTCAATTCTATTAGTTAATCCATTTTTTACATAATATCCTAAATCACGTGATAGTTTTGTAACATTTTTTTTTAAATCATTTAATTCAAAATCTTGACTTTTTATTAAATATTTCTGATTTGTTCCTAATATTGTAATTAATTTTACATATGATTGTTTTAAAGAATATTTTGCTTTAATTAAATCTAAATTTGAATTTGACAAAGATAATTTTGCATTTGTTAAATCAATTTTTGTTTTTATTCCTGCTTTGACATAAGCCTTAACTTTATCTAAATTAAGTTTGTCAAGATTTAATGATTCAATTGCCACTTTTATTAATTCTTGTTTTTTTAATATTTGATAATAACTATTTTTTACATCTTTAATTGTTTTTTGAATTATAATTAAAAGAGATTTAGAAGATGCATTATAATTATGTTTACTTAAATCTATTTTGTATGAACTTAATCCAAAGTCATAAATTAGCTGGTTAGCAGATAAAGAATATGATTTTACTTTATTATCTTTAATTTTATTTCCACCTTGATTTATATCATATGATGATAAATCAGCTTTTGCATTTAGTTTAGGTAAATATAAAGATTCAGAACTTTTTATATCTGCTTGTTTTTCTTCTTTTGTATATTTTTCTATTTTGATATTAGTATTATTTTTTAATGCAATAGAAATTAAATCTTCTATGTTTAATTCATTTGCTAAAAGAATATTACTAAATAAACTAAAAATTAAAATATTTTTTAAAAAACTAGTCATTATTTCTCTCCTTTTTTTCTGCGCTTTTTTCTCTTAGTCTTTGCAATACAACAAATAACACTGGAGTTAAGATAAATGTTAAAACAGTTGACATTAACATTCCTCCAAATACAGCAGTTCCTAATGAAACCCTTGAAGCAGCTCCTGCACCAGATGCCAAAACTAAAGGTAAGATTCCTAAAAGAAAAGAAATAATTGTCATTAAAATTGCACGTAATCTTAATACAGAAGCTTGAATTGCTGCATTTTCAATACTTTCTCCTTTATCTCTTAACTCTTTTGCAAACTCAATAATTAAGATTGAATTTTTACAAGACATTGCAATTAATAAAACAAGTCCAATTTGTGTATAGGTATTGTTTAATAAACCAGCCATCATATTAGCTCCAAGCGCTCCTAACATTACAACAGGAATTGGAATCATCACCATTAAAGGCATTAGCCAAGATTCATATTGAGCACTTAAGAATAAAAATACCATCATAATAGATAATATAAATATAAACATTGCGGCATTTCCTGCTTCTTTTTCTTGTAGGCTTAAACCAGAGAATTCAAAAGAGATTGAAGAAGGAAGTGTTTCTTTAGCTATTCTGTCAATAGCTTTTAGTGCGTCTCCTGAACTATAGCCATCTTTTAAATTATGTATTCCATTTACGGCTATACTTTGGTAAGAGTTAAAATGAGTTATTGTACTAGGTCCTGTTATTTGTTTAATTTTTACAATTGTACTTAAAGGAATTAATTTTCCATCTTTATTTTTTACAAAAAAGTTAGAAATAGAATTTTTATTTGTTCTGTAGTTTTGATCAGCTTGAATAAAAACTCTATACGTTTTACCAAACTTCGAGAAATCATTTACATATAAAGAACCTAAGTAAGATTGTAATACTGCAAATACATCATTTAGTTTTATATCTAAAGCTGAAACTTTATCTCTATTAACATCAATATATAATTGGGGATAGTTTGAATTAAACATAGTATAAGCCATCATAATAGTTTTATCTTGGTTTAATTTTTTTATAAATTCTTTTGAATATTCTTCAAATTGTTTCATTGGCATTTTCTGTAAGTTTTGCAGTTTAAATTCGAAACCGCCAACTGCTGAAATACCAGGAATTGCAGGCATATTAAAAACTCTAACTGTTGCATTTGATATGTCTTTAGTCTTGTTATTAATTGAAGAAATAATTCCATCAATAGATGTTTGAAGAGTTTTTCTCATATCCCAATCATCTAATACAATAAATAAAGTTGCAGTTGATGAATCAATTGCCCCAGACATAATTGAAAATCCAGAAATACTTAAAACATCGGCTACACCACTTGTATTTTTAATAATTTGGGTTACTTGGTTTGTAATACTGTCTGTTTTATTTAATGTAGTTCCTGCTTCTAATGAAATAGAAGCTAAAAGAGTGCCTTGATCCTCATTAGGTATAAATCCAGTTGGTAATATTTTAAAAGCTACATATGTTGCTGCTAATAATAAAACATATACTATAGCAATTACATACCAAAATTTTATGAATTTTTTCAAAGCTTTTGCATAATATACTTTAATTGATTCTAATACTAAGTCAAATTTTTTAAAAACAATATTTTTATCACCTTGTTTTTTTCTTTTTAATATAGTTGCACATAATGCAGGTGAGAGTGTTAAAGCATTCACAGATGATAAAACTACTGCAATGGCAATAGTTGTTGCAAATTGTTGATATAGAGCTCCTGATATACCTGGTATAAAAGTAACTGGTATAAAAACTGCTAATAAAACTAAAGTAGTAGATATAATTGGAGCTATTACTTCTTTCATTGCTAATGTTGTAGCTTCAACTAAAGTAATGTCTGGATTCTTTTCTAAATTTGTTTCTACATTTTCAACAACAATAATTGCATCATCAACAACAATTCCAATTGCTAAAATTAAACCAAACAAAGTTAAAGTATTAATAGAAAAATTTAATGCTAATAAAATAGCAAAAGTACCAACTAATGATACAGGTATAGCAATTGCTGGAATAATTGTAGTTCTAAAAGATTGTAAAAAGAAGTATACAACTAATAAAACTAAAACTAAAGCTTGAAATAAAGTTACTATCACTTCTTTTATTGATACTTCTACAAATTTAGTAGTATCATAAGTAGCTTCCACAACTAGACCTTTAGGAAATCTATTTTTTAATTCATTAATTTTTTGTTTTACATTTTTTGCAACTTCTAAAGCATTTGATCCAGGTAATTGATAAATTCCAAGAAGTGCTGTATCCTTATTATTTAATGTTGCATTCCATGAATAATTTTCAGCTCCAAGTTCAACTCTAGCAACATCTTTTAGTTTTGCATTACTACCATCACTATTTTGTTTAATAATAATATTTTCAAACTCTTCTACAGAATTTAGTTTTGTATTTGATACAAGTGAGAATTGAAATTTATTAGAGCTTGTATTGGGTGAAGAACCTATAGTTCCAAGTGCAGCTTGTAAATTCTGTTGTTTTATTGCATTTGAAATATCTTGCACACTTAAAGATAAGTTTGATAATTTATTAGGATTAATCCAAATTCTAAGAGAATACTTTTTTTCACCTAGATTTGAAACATCTCCAACCCCTGGAATTCTTTTTAATTCTTCAATAATATTAATACTTGCAAAATTTGATAAGAATAGGGCATCATGATCTGGATTTGAAGATCTAAGAGATAATATCTGAACCATAGAAGAAGATTTCTTTTTTGTAATTACACCTTGTTGTTTTACGCTATCAGGTAATGAAGGAAGAGCAAGTGCTACTCTATTTTGAACATCAATTGCTGCTATATTTAGATCATAACCAGATTTAAAATATAAACTAATACTTGAACTTCCATCAGATGCTGATGTAGAGTCCATATATATTAAACCTTCTAAACCATTTAATTGTTCTTCTAAAACACTTGTTACGTCTGATTCAACACTTTGTGCACTACCTCCCGTATATTTAGCACTTACAGAAATAGTAGGTGGTGTAATTGATGGAAATTGTGCAACTGGTAATAGATTTAATGAGATAACTCCAATTAAAATAATAAATATTGCAATAACTTTTGCGAAAATGGGTCTTTTTATAAAAAATATTGAAAACATAATCTCTCCTATTTTTTAATTAAATTTTGAATTATATTAGTCTGTACAACTTGATCATTTTGAAGTTTATTAATAGCAGATACAATGATTTTATCATTAATCTTTAACCCTTTTTTAATAATCGAGAAATCATCTGTTGAATGAGATATTGTAATTTGTTTTGTTTTAATTTGATTGTTTTCATCAACTATTAAAACATATGAACCTAATTGATTTTGAGATATAGAATTTGAAGAAATTGCAATCAAAGGTATTTTATCACTTACTAGAACTTTAATATTAACAAAAGTTCCAGGGAATAAAATATTATTTTCATTTTTGATTATTGCTCTTATTGCTACAGTTCCTGTTTGTTCATTTGTTACATTATCAAAAAAAGTAATCTCACCTTCAATTTTTAAATCAGATTCCATATTTTCAGGATAAACAATGATTTTAGGGTTTTTTAAAGATCTATATTTTTTTATTAAAGATACTACATTGGAGCTAGGATTAAAATTTACATATAATGATGAGGTTTGTACAATATTAACTAAAGATGAACTTGTACTTACTATATTCCCTATATCTAATGTTGATTTACCAATTTGGCCATTTATAGTAGCTTTAATTAAACAATACTCTAAATTAAGTTTTGCTTGGTTAACAGATGCAATATCAACCTCTACTTGTGCTTCTAGCTGTTTTTCTATAGAAATTAATTCATCTAGTTTTTCTCTACTTACAAGTTGTTTTTTAACTAAAGGTTTATATCTTCTTACATTTGAAATCGCAAGATTTAAAGAAGCTTGCGTTTTTTTTAGATTTGCTTTTTTTTGAAGTAGAGTAATTTTATACTCAGTATTATCAAGTTTAAATAATACATCACCTTTTTTAACAGAAGATCCTTCTTGAAAAAGTATTTCTTTAAGTTCTGCATGAACTCTTGAAGTAATAGATACATTTTTTAAAGCTTGAGTTTTTCCTGAAAAATTAATCCATATTGGGTAGGCTTTTTTCTCTATTATATTTACATCAACAATAGTTTTTTTTTGTATTTTTGTGACAGTTTCTTTAATTTCTTCTTTTTTATCTTCACAAGCTTGAAAAAAAACTAATGTAATAATTAAGATTAGTTTTTGAATATAAAAAGTATTCATGTTTGTCCTTTTAATAAGTTTATATATTATTTTATTCTTTGTTCTCTATTTTAAAACTTAAATCCAAAACTTACAGTTGTTAATTGATCATTTGTAAGATAAAAATCATGATTTGAATTGTTTTTACTTTTTATGAAATTAAAATTAATGTATTTATTTTTTAAAGCAAAAGGTTCATCCCATTTTAACATTGCAAAAAATACTTTATGTTTGTTTTTGATTTTTTGATTTAAAACTGTATTTATTTCATTATAGTTTTCTTTTTCATATGAAAGAATTGTTATAATTTTAAGTTTTTCATCTATTGGAAAAACAAAACCTAAAGAAGTTTTATATGCTTTAAATGAACTAGCTTTTCCTTTAGTATCATTATTTGTAAATGAGAAATCATATAAGAAATTTAGATATCTATTTTTTGAGATAATAATAAGTTTTTTACCATCTCTTTTTAATGAGTCTATTACTTCATCATTTTTAACTTTTGTAGAATATAATTTACTTTGAATTGATGATGCATTCTTTACAGACTTAATAAAATCATATTTTAATGATATACCAATATTCTGTATTACTGTTTTTTCTCTTTGCCTATTTAGTAGAAATGGATTTTTCCAAGTTGAAGATAAAAAATTTTCTAAATTATTAAGTAAACCTATCTCAAACTTATCAAAAGATGCACCTATAAATATGTCGTTTATATCTGTTTTGCTTAAAAAAACTCCATTTTTATAAGAGTATCTAAAATAGGGAATACCAGTTTTTGTTTGTTCTGCTTTAGCGTAAGTATTAATTATCTTACTTGAGTCGCTTGAAAAGTTATTTTCTGATTGTTTAGCACCTAATCCTAGTTCAAAAAAGTTATCATTTTGGGCATATAGTGATATGGCTAAAATAGAACTTAATAATATTTTTTTCATTTCTTTCCTTTAATAATATATTATAAAAGAAAAAAGTGTCTTTTTGGTTTATAATAGTTTTAAAAGAATTTAATTTCGAAATTTGCACCATTATTTATATTATTTACTTTTATATCTGCATTTAGGTTT
>JABSOL010000131.1 GCA_013215985.1 Campylobacteraceae bacterium | reverse complement strand
TGGAGCTAGTGATAGGAGTTGAACCTACGACCTGCTGATTACAAATCAGCTGCTCTAGCCAACTGAGCTACACCAGCATCCTAAGAGTATTCATTATAAGCATAGCTTATAAAAGTGGTATCAAAAGAGGGACTCGAACCCTCGACCTCCGGCTTATGAGACCAGCGCTCTAGCCAGCTGAGCTACTTTGACACTTGGCTATAAAATGGATGGGGTATCAGGATTCGAACCTGAGAATGTCAGCACCAAAAGCTGATGCCTTACCACTTGGCGATACCCCAATCATTTAAGTGGAGGAATTATAGTAAAAAATAAATTTATTGTCAAGAGATTTTAGATTAAATTTTAGAATTTGTGCTATAATAATTTTATAATTTTTAAATAATAATAAAAAAGAGAAAATATGAATGCAATACAAAGAGTAAAAGAAGCCATTGAAGAAATAAGAAAAGGTAACATGGTAATCATGTTAGATGATGAAGATAGAGAAAATGAAGGTGATTTAGTTTATGCAGCAGCTCTAAGCTCTCATGAGAAAGTTAATTTTATGGCTACACATGCAAAAGGCTTAATTTGTGTATCTGTTACAAAAGAAACTGCTAATAAGTTAGAACTTAACCCTATGGTTGTATCTAATACATCTTCTTATGAAACTGCATTTACTGTATCTGTTGATGCTGCTAATGCTTTAACAGGTATTTCAGCAGGTGAGAGAGATGATACAATTAGAATTTTAGCTAATCCTATTTCAAAAGCTTCTAATTTAGTTAAACCTGGTCATATTTTTCCTTTAATTGCAAAAGATGGTGGAGTTCTTGCAAGAATAGGTCATACAGAAGGTTCTGTTGATTTATGTAAATTAGCTGGTTTTAATGGTGAAGCTGTTATTTGTGAAATCATGAAAGAAGATGGAACAATGGCAAGAAGAGATGATTTAGATATTTTTGCTGCTAAACATGATATGAAACAAATTTATATTTCTGATTTAGTTGAATATAGATTATCTCATGAAACTTTAGTTAAAGAAGAATCTTCTAATCAAGTTAAATTCTTTGATTCAAATGTTATTAAAAAAGAATTTTCTGATCACTTAGGAAATACTCATACAGTAATGGTATTTGGTGAGCCTAAAGAATTAACTCATGTTAAATTTCATACAGTAATTCCTGATATTGAATTATTTAAGAACTACAGTAAATTAAATTCTATGATTAAAGCGATTAAATTCCTAGAAGCAAAAGGTGGAGTTTTAGTATTCTTAAATGATACTACAATAAACAGAGATGCTCAAAAAGATTATGGAATTGGAGCTCAGATTTTAAATACTTTAAATATTAAACAAATTAAATTAATTACATCTGGTGGAAAACATTCATATATTGGATTAAACGGATTTGGATTAGAAATATTTGAAGAAATTCAAATAGAAGGATAGAAAAGACTTTTAGTCTTTTTCTATTTAGACATAAAAAAAGGCAGTGATTTTATCACTGCCTTTTTTTTACTCTAATTTTTACAGTTGAGGACCTGCAGCTGTAAAGTCATATTCACTTTCTAGAGTTAAATATTTTTTAAAGTTTTTAACATACATTTCTGCAAGTTTTCTTTTCGACTCATCATAAGATTCTTTATCTTCCCAAGTATTTCGAGGGTTAAGAACTTTAGTTTCAACACCTACTAATGTTTTAGGAATTTCAAGATTAAAAATAGGAAGAGTTTCAAATTCTGCATTATTAATAGAACCATCTAAAATTGCATTTATACAAGCTCTTGTATTTTTAATAGACATTCTTGAACCAACACCGTAAGGACCACCTGTCCATCCAGTATTAACTAAATATACATTTACATTATGTTTATCAATTTTTTGACCTAATAACTCAGCATAAACTGTTGGGTTTAAAGGTAAAAATGCTTCTCCAAAACAAGAAGAGAAAGTAGCAACTGGTTCAGTAATCCCTCTTTCAGTTCCAGCAACTTTTGCAGTATATCCACTTAGGAAATAATACATTGCTTGTTTTTTTGTAAGTTTTGCAACAGGAGGTAAAACTCCAAATGCATCAGCACAAAGGAAAATAATATTTGTTGGATGTCCACCTTCTAAAGTTGGAGCATGATTTTCAATATGATCAATTGGGTATGAAACTCTAGTGTTTTCAGTTTTACTACCATCAGTATAATCAACTACACCATTTTCATCATAAACAACATTTTCTAAAATTGCACCTTTTTTAATAGCTGCAAAAATTTCTGGCTCAGAACTTTCATCAAGATTAATAACTTTTGCGTAACAACCACCTTCGAAGTTAAATACACCATTATCATCCCAACCATGTTCATCATCACCAATTAAAGCTCTTTTAGGATCAGTTGATAAAGTTGTTTTCCCAGTTCCACTTAAACCAAAGAATAGTGCAGTATCACCATCAACTCCTATATTAGCAGAACAATGCATTGCAAGTTTACCTTCTAAAGGTAACCAGTAATTCATCATTGAGAAAACACCTTTTTTCATCTCACCAGCGTACCAAGTACCACCAATAATTGCCATTCTTTCTTCTACATTAAATACTACAAAAACTTCTGAATGTAAACCATGTGATGCATAAGCCATATCTACAGTTTTACATGAGTTATAAATTGTAAAATCAGGTTTAAAGTTATCAAGTTCTTCTTGAGTCTTTGGCATAATAAACATGTTTTGAATAAAGTTAGCTTGCCAAGCTACTTCTGTTATAAATCTAACTGATCTTCGTGAATCTTTTGAAGCACCACAATATACATCTGTAACATATAAATCTTTATTAGATAGTTGTTTTTTTGAAGTTATTACTAACTCTTCATAAACTTCTTTTGAAACAGTTCTATTAATATCTCCCCAAGCAATATACTTATTTGAAGGATCTTGATTAACAAAAAACTTATCTTTAGGACTTCGTCCTGTAAATATACCTGTATCTATCATTAATGCACCAGCTGAAGAAACTTTCGCTCCTTCAAACTCTACTGCTTGTTTTACTAAAAAATCTATATCACTATTTCTGTGAACATTTTGTACGTTGTCAAGGCCTAATTGATTTTTAATCTCAGACATTTTTTTTATTTCCTATTATATTTATTTAAAAATTGATAAAAGTACACCAGCAGCTACGGCAGAACCGATAACTCCAGCAACATTTGGTCCCATTGCGTGCATTAAAAGAATATTAGATTTATCATAAATCTGACCTTCTTTTGATACAACTCTTGCTGCCATTGGAACAGCTGATACACCAGCAGCTCCAATTAATGGATTAATTTGATTGTCTTTTGAAGAAAACTTATTCATAGTTTTAGCCATTAAAACACCCATTGCAGTTCCTGCTGAAAATGCAATTAATCCTATTACCATAATTCCCATAGTTTCAATTACTAAGAACTCTTCTGCTGCTAGTTTTGAACCAACACCAAGCCCTAAGAATATAGTAACTATATTTATTAATGAATTCTGCATTGTATCTGAAAGTCTCTCAACAACACCTGATTCTTTGGCGAAATTTCCAAAACAAAGTGCACCAATTAATGGCGTTGCATCTGGTAAAATTAAGATTGCAAGTATAAGTACAACTAATGGAAACACAATTTTTTCTAGTTTAGATACTTTTCTAGAAGAAGTCATTTTAATCTTTCTTTCTTCTAAAGTTGTAAATGCTCTCATAATTGGAGGTTGAATTACTGGAACTAAAGCCATATAGGAATAAGCTGCAACAGCAATTGCACCTAATAATTCAGGAGCTAAAGCAGAAGCTATAAAAATTGAAGTAGGGCCATCGGCACCACCAATAATAGAAATAGCAGCACTTTGTTGAAGTGTAAAGTTAATTCCAGGAACATATTGTGATAATACAACTGCTCCAACTAATGATCCAAAAATACCAAATTGTGCTGCTCCACCAAGTAGAGCAGTTTTAGGATTTGATAATAAAGGTCCAAAGTCAGTCATTGCTCCAACACCCATAAAAATCAATAAAGGAAAGAACTCATTCGCAATTCCCATATTATAAATAATACCAAGCATACCATCTGGGCCTGCTAAATTTGCAATAGGAATATTTGCTAATAATCCACCAAAACCAATAGGTATTAATAAAAGTGGCTCAAAACCTTTTTTAATTGCTAAATAAAACAGTATAAAACAAATAAATAACATAATAACTCTACCAGAGCTTTGTGCAAATATACTCATATCTCTCCCATGAGCATCTTTTACTCCCTCTTTAGGGTTTAAAATTGCATTTATACCTGTTGTTTGATAAAACGATGTTAGAAGTTGCGTTAAACTTTTAACGTGATATTCTTTTTCTGCTTGAACTTCTACATTACTTGTACTTGATGCATTTAAGTTAAGAACTGAAAAGAATAAAATAAAAATTGAAATAATTAAACTTTTTCTCATAGTATTCACTCTAGTTAATTAAAACTAAAGTTTGTCCTTCTTCTACAGTATCATTTGTAGCTACTAAAATTTGCGCCACAGTTCCATCAATTGGAGATGTAATATCAATTTCCATTTTCATGGCTTCTAAAATCATTATAGTTTGATCTTTTTCAACTACTTCACCTTCTTTTACAAGAATTTTCCAAACTGCACCATTTACTACAGCTTCAACTTCTACTCCACCAGTAGATGTACTAGCTTGTGTTTCTTGTGTCTTAGCAGGAGTAATTTGAATATCTGCAGTACCTTCAGATACTGTTACATTAAATTTTTGTCCATCAACAACTACTGTATAATTACCGCTAGCATTATTCATTTTCTTTTCTCCAATTTTACATTCTTTATCATCATCGCATACTTCATCATTTTTTCTTATATTTAAAGGACTCTCACCTTTTAAAAATAAGATACCTTTTTCATCACAAGCAGCTGCTATGAATATATTCTCTTCTGTAATTTCGATTTTTTCTTCTTTTAATCTATTTTCCCAGAATTTTAATGTTTTTCTTTCATCTCTATCTGCAATATCTAAAGGATTCTCATTTGTTGGTTCTAGTTTTAGTTTTTTACTTGCAAGCGCAATAACTTCTGGATCTGGAGTAACAGGTGTTTTTCCAAAATATCCTAATACCATTTTTCCATAACCAGGAGCAATTTGTTTCCAAGGTCCAAACATTACATTTGCATATGCTTGTTGCCAATAAAATTGAGAAACAGGAGTAACAGATGTTCCGTAACCACCTTTTTCAACTACTTCTTGCATAGCTTTTATAACTTCAGGAAATTTATGTAAAGTATTATTATCTCTCATCATTTGAGTATTAGCTGTAAGTGCGCCACCTGGCATTGGTGAAAAAGGAATTAAAGGTGAAACTTGAGTTGCTTCAGGTGGAATGAAATAATCTTTTAATTGTTCTTTTAATACTTCTTCATATTTAAGAATTTTTGGAATTTCTAAACCACCTAAATCGTAATTCATGCCTTTAGTTGCATGTAACATTGTAAGAATATCAGGTTGGCTAGTTCCTCCTGAAACTGGAGAAGCAGCTAAATCAATACCGTCAGCTCCTGCATCAAGTGCTGCTAAATAAGAAGATACAGAAACACCAGCTGTTTCGTGAGTATGAAGTCTAATATGAGTATCATTTCCAACTAATTTTCTTGCCATTTTAATTGTTTCATATATTTTATGAGGACTTGAAGTTCCAGAAGCATCTTTGAAACAAATAGAATCATAAGAAATTCCAGAATCTAATATTTGTCTAAGAGTTTTTTCATAGAATGCAACATCATGAGCACCTATACAACCAGGCGGTAAATCCATTAAAGTTACAACAACTTCATGCTTAAGACCATATCTTTTAATACATTCAGCAGAGTATTCAAGGTTTTGAACATCATTTAAAGCATCAAAGTTTCTAATAGTAGTAGTTCCATGTTTTGCAAATAATTTTGCATGCATATCTACTAATTCACGTGAGCCTGTATCTAACATTACAGTATTAATACCTCTTGCTAGAGTTTGTAAATTAGCATCTGGTCCTACAATTGATCTGAATTCATCCATCATATCAAAAGCATTTTCTCTTAAATAGAAGAATAAAGATTGAAATCTTGCTCCTCCACCAAATTCAAAATGTGTAATACCAGCTTCTTTCGCAGCATGAACAGCTGGAAAAAAATCTTCTTTTAATACACGTCCACCAAAAACACTTTGAAATCCATCTCTGAATGTTGTATCCATTACATCAATATACTTTTTAGCCATTATTAACCCTTAATATTATTATGATGTTGTACTGCTGCAATAATTGCAGCTACTTTTGTAGCATTAGAAGGAACAGTTTTTACTGTTGCCTTTTTTGCAACCTTAATTTCCTTTTGAGGAAAAAATTTACTTAAAAGCTTTGCTTGTGCTTTTAAAACAAAAATTAAGATGATTAAAAATGAAAATACTATTCCCATTCCTAAAACCATAAATTTAAGTGCTTCACTTATATAATTTATTTCCATATCACTCTCTCCGTGGTATTCATTAAATAACGTTATATTTTATAGTAAATTTTCTTTATTAAAATTAATTTTGCAAAAATAATTAAGTAAATTTCTAAATTTACATTATTTATACATTATCACAATATTTTATTACCAATGACATATAAAACATCATCTAAATATAAACAGAATTTAAAGATTTTATTTTTAGCAGCTATAAGTATTCTTAACATTTTGAAATCCTTTTGAATTTTATATGTCAAATACTAGTATAATTTTAAATAAATGTTAAAAATATTGCATTATGTAATATTTTATGTTAGAATACAACAAAAAAAGGATTCTAATGTTATTTGTAAGTGAAATAATAGAAAAATTAAAAGATGTTATTAGTACAGATGGTAAAAATGGTAAAATTTTTGATAAAGATGTAGCCTCTGCTTTAGAATTAACTCAAGCAAACTTTGCCACTATGAAAAATAGAGGGAAAATACCTTTTTCAAATATTCTAGATTTTTGTGCAGTAAAAAAGATTTCTATTAATTGGTTATTATATGGTCAAAACCCAGATTCACTTGTAGATTCAACAGATAAGTATTGGATTAAATATTTTCCTTCAGTAGCTGTTAGTGCAGGAGGAGGGGCTTATGATAATAAAGATAATTTTGAAATATTAGATGTACCTGATTATTTTGTAAATACTTTAGGTGGAAAAGAAAATCTTAAAAATATTGAAGCTATAAATGTAGTAGGTGATTCAATGGAACCCACACTTAATACTGATAATATAATTTTTATAGATAAAAGTAAAAATGCATCAATTAAAGATGGAATTTATGCTTTTACAACAATTCACGGATTATTTGTAAAAAGAATTCAAAAAAGAGTAGATGGTGATTTAGATATTATTTCTGATAATAAAGATTACCCAAAACAAATACTTAAAAATACTGAACTTAACATTTTAGGAAAAGTTACAGCATCTTTTGGATCTATTTACTAAAATAAAGAATACTGTAAAGGTGGTTTTGTTAAAGTTTTTTCAACTTTTTCAAAATCATATGATATTAAATATGCACAGTTAAAAGATTTTGTTTTTAAAAAATTTTGTAAGTTTTTTACATTATTAATTACAAATAACTCACCCTTAAAATCTGGAATATTTATACTTGATATATATATTATTTTTGCATAAGAATAATTTTTTCTAATAAAGTCTATTTCATTATTTACTAATGAATAATCTTTTTGTTCGAGTAAAAACTTATCACTTTTCCCATATTCACTAACATTACAGTTTTTATCTAAAAACAAAGCTTTCATATTATTGAAATTTTTTAGTTTTGTAAT
>JABSOL010000130.1 GCA_013215985.1 Campylobacteraceae bacterium | reverse complement strand
AAAGAATATAGTTTTTCTTAGTATTTTTCTAAGAAATAAAAAAAATAATAAAATTGCTATACCTAAAATAATTCTATCAATTTCTTCTGAGATTACAATCAAAAATTTCCTTTTTTAAATAATCGTATTTTAACTAAGATTTAATTAAAATCACATTTATATTATATGTAAAATATTACAATAAAAAATAGGATAAAAATGGACGATTTAACAAAAAAAGGTATGAAGTATATGGTGATAGCATCTTTACTTTTTGCTATTATGGGTGCTTTTGCAAAAGAATTATCAGATTCTTTATCTTCAGTAGAAATAGTTTTTTTCAGAAATATATTTGGTGTTGGAATAATTCTTTATTCAATATATAAAAGACCTTTAGAACAAGTAGGTGGAAAACCATTTTTATTAATGTTTAGAGGATTTATAGGTTTTGTAGCTTTATTATTCTTTTTTTATATTATTTCTAAAATATCATTAGCAGAAGCTATGACTTTTTCCAAAACTTCAACAATCTTTACAGCAATCTTTGCATATTTTTTTGTAAAAGAAAAATTAGGTTTAAAAGGTTGGCTTGGAATATTTATAGGATTTATAGGAATAATATTTATAACTAAATTTGATGGATCACATTTAGAAAAAACAGATTATTTAGGAATATTAGCAGGAGTAGGGGCTGGATTAGCATATACCTCAATACGTGAGCTAAAAAATTATTATGACTCAAGAACTATTGTTTTATCATTTATGGGAATTGGAACAATTGCACCAGTTATTTTAATGCTAATTGGAACTTTTTACCAAAATCCTAGCTTAGATTTCATAATTTCTCCTTTCGTTTTACCTTCGTCTAATGATATTCTCTTTATTATTTTACTTGGAGTCGTTGCAAGTTATGCTCAAATCTATATGACTAAAGCATATAGTCTTGCAAAAGCTGGTATAATCGGTACAATCTCATATACTAATATAGTTTTTTCTATAATATTAGGCCTAGTAATGGGAGATGCTTTCCCTGATATGTGGATTATTCTTGGAATATGTTTAATTGTATTTAGTGGTATATTAGTTTCGAAAAAATAATGGTTTTAAAAATAAGGATTTAAAAAATGGATGGAATAGTAATATTCGATGTTATTGTGGCTATATTTGTAATAATAATTGTTGCTTGGTATGTACATGATAAATATGTACAAAGAGATCACCAATTATTGGTTAATTATCCAATTATTGGTAGATTAAGATATGTTTTAGAAGAAGCACGTGAGCCTTTTAGGCAATACTTTGGTGATGAAAAGTTTTATGAGTCAAAAGATAAACTTGATTGGGTTTATAAAGCAGCTAGGGATTTACCTAATTATGCTTCTTTTTCTCCAGCACAACCACTGCCAAAACCAAAGTGGATGTTAAAACATGCAACAATTGTTTTAAATGCAGACGAAGTATCTAACAATTTTTCTATTACTTTTGGTAGTAACAGAATTAAACCTTATGTTACAAAATCAATTATTGCAAGATCTGCTATGAGTGATGGGTCTATTTCTCCTGAGGGAACAAGATCATTTGTATGGGGATCTTATATGGGGCAATTCCCAATTAACTCTGGGGAAGGTGGATTAACATCTAACTTCTTTGTTACACATAGAAATTATAATGAAAAATACTTTACAGTTATTAAAGGTTCATGGTTTGCTGTTAAAGCTAAACAACTTACTTTAAAACTATTTAACTCAGCCCTTGCATCTGATGTATATAGAAAACTAGTTTTTGGAAATGATCCTGAAGCTGAAACATATGTACTTGATCCTAAAAACAAAGTATTTTATAGACCTAATTGGGATGCACCTCTAGAAGATTTTCCAGAAGAAGTACCTGATGATATGCCTGATATTATTTTACAAATTTCATCTGGTTTATATTCTGTAAGAAAAAAAGATGGAACGTTTGATCCCTTACGTTACCAAAAAGTTATGAAATTCTGTAAAATGACAGAGATTAAAATAGCTCAAGGTGCAAAACAAACAGGTGGAAAACTAATTGCAGATAAAGTAAGTCCTGCAATTGCATATTATAGAGGTGTTGAAGCTCATAAAGATTTATTCTCACCTAATAGATTTCCTTATGCTAATTCTATTGAAGAATTATTTGACTTTATTGGTACATTACAAAAACTATCTGATAAACCAGCTGGAATGAAAATTGTAATTTCTGATTTATCTAATATTGAACCTTATGCAGCTGAAATAGCAAGAAGAGTTAAATCTGGTGAATCTTATCCTGACTTTATCTCAATTGATGGTGGTTCTGGTGGTTCTGCTACTGCTCCTATTGAAATGATGGAACGAATTGGTTTAAGTATTAGAGATTCTATTTATTTAGTTGATAAAGTTTTAAGAGCACATGGTGTTAGAGATAAAATTACATTAGTAGCTTCTGGAAAAGTATTAACTCCTGATGATTTAGTAGTTATTTTAAGTTTAGGTGCTGATTTTATTCAAATTGCTCGTGGATTTATGATGAGTGCTGGCTGTATTAGAGCAAGATATTGTTCAGGTACTACAAAACATCAATGTCCTGTTGGATTAGCAACACAAGATAAAAGTAAAAGAAAAAACTTCTTTGTTCATAAACATGCTAAATATGTAAGAGATTACCATAAGAATTTACTTCTAGGTGTACAAGGTTTATTAGCTGTTATGGGTGTTAAAAGCGTACATGATTTAGATAAACATAAACTTATGTTCTTAGATAGAAATTCAAAAGTTCATGATAATATTGATAAAGTATTTGATAGAATTTTGGATATTGGTAAAGATGATCCAAGTACATGAATTTAGATAAAGTAATCTCCGGTTTTTTTATTATTTTAGCCATGACATTAAACTTCGGTTTTTTTTATGGCGATATGAGTAATTTAGAACATCATAGTAAATATGAACTATTTGCAGCAATTGTTATTAACCTAATTGCTACAACATTAAAACTTGGTGATAAAACGCAAATGGGTTCTGTTTTATTAGCAAGTTCTCTTGTGGCAGATATACAGTTAATTGCAGCTGCTATTGTATGGAGCGTTGCTTTTTATTCTTTTAGTATTAATCAAGAAGTTATTAGTATAATAATTTCATTATCAGGTGGAGCACTTTTAGCTAACCTGACATCAGTATTTTTATATATTGGGGATACTTTAAAATCTAAACGATAGGAAAAATGTGAAAAACTCTTCTTTATGGATTATTTTACATAGAATGAGAATGCCTTTTATTGTAATAATAGTAACTTATACTATTGCAATAATAGGCATGCTTATTATTGATGGTAAAGACAACTTAGGTAATGTTTACCATATGAGTTTATTTGATGCTTTTTACTTCGTAACTTACACAGCCACAACTATAGGTTTTGGGGAAACTCCTTATGAATTTACTTATTCTCAAAGACTTTGGGTTACATTTTCAATTTATTTAACAGTACTTGGTTGGTTCTATGGAATAGGAACTCTTGTATCACTTTTACAAGATAAATTATTATTAAATGAATTAAAAAGAGCTAAGTTTAAAAGAGATATAAATCATTTACCTGGCAAATTTATTATTGTATTAGGATATAACAATGTTACATCTTCAATAATAAAAAAAGCACTTAAATCAGGTATTAGAACAGTAGTAATAGAAGAAGATGAAAAAAGAGTAAATAATCTTATACTTGAAAGTTTTACACCCTCAGTTCCTATTTTACAAGCAGATGTACATAATAAATACGCACTAATAGATGCAGGTTTAGAAAAAACAAATTGTAAAGCTATTATTTCATTATTTGAAAGTGAAAAACTAAATTTAAAAATAGCAATTACTGCGAAACTTTTAAATAAAAATATTATTTTAGCTATAAAATCTTCATCATCTCATCAAACTCAGAATTTAAAAGATATTAATACACAAATTATTGCAAATCCTTTTTCAATTATAGCTTCTGAATTATCTTTAGCTTTTTCTTCACCTAATATTTTAAAACTAGAAAAATGGGTTTATAAAATAGATGATTTAAATACATCTATTTCTAAACTTCCTAGGGGTAAGTATATTATATGTGGATATGGAAGAATGGGTAAGTATTTATATCAAAGGTTTAATGATTTAGATTTAGACCTTGTATTTATTGATATAAGAAAAAAGAATAATATTCCAAAAAATATTAAAATAGTTTATGGGGATGCAGATGAAAAACTTGTTTTAGAAGAATCAGGAATATATGATGCATGTGCAATAATAGCTGCCACAAATGATGATATTGTTAATTTATCCGTATTATCAACTGCTAAAAAACTTAATAAAAATATTATTACAATAGCACGTGAGAATGAATTTGATGATATTACAATATTTGAAAATGCAAAAATAGATCATATTTATATGCCTGAGAAAATATTAATTCATAAAATTACTAATGCTTTAATAAACCCTTTATCAGATATTTTTGTACATGAACTATTATTAAAAGATGAAATATGGGCAGCTAAATTATTATCTTCACTTATAAAAGATATAAATGAGAATCCTATTTTATTTGAACTTGTCATTAATGAAAAAGAAGCAAGTGAAATTAAAAAATCTTTAAAAAAAGAAGAATTTATTAGATTAAAACTATTTCACACTTCTTTGCATAATCGAGAATTAACGAATAATGTAGTACCCTTACTATTATTAAGAGATGAAAAAAGAATTCTTTTACCATCTTGGGATGAGATAATTAAACTTGATGATAAAATATTATTTGCCTGCGATAATCACGCAAAAGAAGATATTCAATTCATATGTTTAAATGCTTATGAGTTTACTTATGCTCATAAATCAAAAGAAAAAAGTACAATTTTAAAAAGGTTTTTATAAAATGGATAAAAAATTAAAAATATTAACAGGGCCCTGTGTTCTAGAAGATAGAGACACAGTATTTAGAATCGCTGAAAAGTTATTACCTTTAAGTGAAGATAAAAGAGTTGAGTTTTATTTTAAAGCATCATTTGATAAAGCAAATAGAACTTCTTTATCTTCGTTTAGAGGTCCAGGTTTAGATGAAGGTTTAAAACTTTTTGAAGAAATTAAAAAAGAGTTTGGGTATAAAGTAGTAACAGATATTCATGAATCTTACCAAGCAAAACCAGCAGGTGAGGTTGTTGATATTTTACAAATACCAGCTTTTTTATGTAGACAAACAGATTTATTAGTAGCTGCTGCTAAAACAAATGCTATTATTAATATTAAAAAAGGTCAGTTCTTAGCAGCTGATTCAATGAAACATCCTATTGAAAAAGTATTACATACAAGAGGTGAGATGGAAGTTTCTTATGAAAACTCTATTAAAAATAAAGTATGGTTATGCGAACGTGGAAATACTTTTGGATATGGTGCTTTAATTGTGGATATGAGAAATTTACTTTTAATGAAAGAGTATGCTCCTGTTATATTTGACGCAACACATTCAGTACAAATTCCAAGTACTGGAGGAACTACTGGTGGGAATGCTGCATTTGTTCCTTATATGGCAAAAGCTGCTGCTGCTGTTGGTGTTGATGGTTTCTTTTTTGAAACACATTTTGATCCAAGTATTGCAAAAAGTGACGGTCCAAATATGCTTACAATTGAAGATTTATATAAAACAATTGATGAAGTTTTTGCAATTAAACAAGCTTTAGGAAACTAAAAAAGATTTTATTAAATAAAGCTAAATACGATTTTACTTTTTTTTAGGTATAATCGCAATAAATATAAAATAAACAATGAAAAAAATATAAAAATAAATATTAATAATTATTTATATTAAATATTTTTTTACATATTATGGAGATTATAATGAATATAGTTGAAGGTCATTTAAGATTACAAGGTAATGAAAAAGTTGCTATTATTAATGGTAGATTTAACCATATTATTACTGACAGACTAGTTGAAGGTGCAAGAGATTCTTTTGTAAGACATGGTGGTAAAGATGAAAATATTGAACTTATCTTAGTTCCAGGTGCTTTTGAAATTCCTTTTGCATTAGATAAAGCTTTAGCTTCTGGTAAATACGATGCAATTTGTTGTGTTGGCGCTGTAATCAAAGGAGCTACTCCTCATTTTGATTATATTTCTGCTGAAGTTACAAAAGGTATTGCAACAGTAGCTTTAAAATATGGTAAGCCTGTTTCAAATGGTGTTTTAACTACTAATTCAATTGAACAATCAATTGAAAGAGCTGGTTCAAAAGCTGGTAACAAAGGTGCAGAAGCAATGACTACAATCATTGAAATGTTAGACTTATATAAAGAGATGGAGAAATAATTTGGCAACAAGAACACAAGCAAGAGAATCAGTAATTGGTTTATTATATGCAGTAGATTTAGGAAATGACGGTATTGTAAAATTCGTTGATGAGATTTTAGAAGATAAAAAAATTAGAAATAAACAAAAAGAGTTTGCATTAAGTCTTTTTAATGGTGTAATTGAAAATATAGATGCAATTAATACTGAAATTATTTCTCACTTAAAACAAGGTACTATTAATGATATTGGTAGTGTTGAGAAATCAATTCTTCGTCTTGCAGTTTATGAATTATTATTTGTTAATCTTGATAAACCTATTGTTATTAATGAAGCAATTGAATTAGCTAAAAGATTAGGTTCTGATGCTGCTCCTAAATTTATTAACGGTGTTTTAGACAAAGTTAACAAGGTTTAATATGAAACTGTGTATATCATTAGATTTACCATCAGCTGAAGAAAACTTAGCATTAGTTGAGAAAATTAAAGATTATGATGTATGGTTAAAAGTAGGTTTTAGATCGTATATTAGAGATGGTAAAACGTTTTTAGAAGATTTAAAAGCTATAAACCCATCTTTTAAAATATTTTTAGATTTAAAACTTTATGATATACCAAATACTATGGCAGATGCAGCAGAAGAAATTTCTAATTTTGGATTAGTTGATATGTTTAATGTTCATGCATCAGCTGGTAAAAATGCCATGACTACTGTTATGAACAGAATAAAAGATATTCCTAATAGACCTTTAGTTTTAGCTGTAACCGCACTAACTTCATTTGATAATGAATCTTTCAAAAAAATTTATAATGAAGATATTACTTCAAAAGCTAGAGCATTTGCTATTGATACTTATGAATCAGGTATTGATGGTGTTGTATCATCTGCTTTTGAGAGTTTAGATATTAAAAATAATACAAATAAATCTTTTATTACTTTATGTCCTGGTATCAGACCTTTTGGGGAAGATGCTGGTGATCAAAAAAGAGTAGCAGATCTTAAATTTGCAAAAGAAAACTTAGTTGATTTTATTGTAGTAGGAAGACCTATTTATAAAAATGAAAACCCAGAATCTATTGTAAAAAGAATTCTAGAAAATATCTAAATAAAAACACTAAAGTATTTTTACTTTAGTGTTAATCTAATTAAATAATATTAAAATCATATCTATATAATCACATACTTAAGCTATAAAAGCTTTATTTCTATTTTTCATATATTTGCCTATCTTTTTTAATTCTTCATGCATTGAGCTTTATATAGTAATAAATAATTTATTAATAGTATTAGTAGCTTAATATCAATATTACTTTAAATTTAGTATTTTATAATAAATCGAAATTTAGATGTCCAATTTAAACAATATTTTATATCTAGTGATGGTACGAATATCCATGTATTTTCGAAATAAAGCTCAGATAACACCCTGGGTATGCTTACAGCCTTTAAGTTCATATTTAATTTTCACTGAGAAAGACAATCGCTGATTTATTAAACAATCAAACAATATAAACATAAAAATATTTAAAATTAGAATTTTTGAGCTTTGTAAGAATATCTTATCAAACAATATGATTTTTTCTAT
>JABSOL010000129.1 GCA_013215985.1 Campylobacteraceae bacterium | reverse complement strand
ATAATGAAGTCTATATAGACTCTTTTAAAGTTGGTAATATATCTTTTGTAAAATCATTAAAACAAGAAAAAATCTTAGATAAATTAAAAAGTAAATTTATAGAACTTAAAAGAAAAGATGATTCATCATTAATAAAACTAATATCCCCAAAAGATAAAGTATTTGATAATATTGATGAAGTTAAAACTGCAATTAAAATAACAAGAAAACTATTAGAAGAAGGATGCCAGACTAAAGATATTATAATTCTTGCAAGTGATATATCTGAATATGCACCTATTTATAAACTATTTTTAGATGAATATGAAATTAAAGGTTTTACATCTATTGGAACTAGTATTAATTCATTTTTTAATACAAAAAATGAAAAGGTAATAATAGCTCTAAAACAATACAAAAGCCAAATCAAAGATTTAGATATCTTATATAAAAGTATAGGACTTAAATTAAGTCAAAAAACAAAAGATAATATTAAATCATCTATAAAAATTCTTGATGACAAAATAGGAATTGAACTTACAGAACCTAATCAACTTGTAGGTTTAAGTAAAAAATATAAACATATTATTTTCTTAGGAACTGATATAAATCATTTTCCTCCAAAAACTAGCGATAATTTTTTATATTCTTATGATAATGATGTAGAATACTTTTATTCAAATAACTACTTTACATCTTCACAAACACAAATTAATGAATTAAAAAGATTAGCAGATAACTTATATATTATTACAGCTTCTTATTCTGGTAAAAGAGAATTATTTCCTTCAATTTTAATTGATAAAACTTTTGATGAAATAATAGACTTATCTTCTATTAAAAGTTTAAGTGAATTATCTTTAAATCAACAAACACAAATTCCTAATGATAATACAAAAGAATATTATGAAAGCATTAATAAAAATACTTTCACAAAATATGATGGATTAGATGTAGAAGGAATTAAATGTGATCATTTATCAGCTTCTCAAATTAATAAGTACTTAGACTGTCCTTTGTCTTATTTGTATTCAAACAAAATAAAAGTTCAATCTCCAGCTCAGGAGCAAGAAGGTTTTGATGTGCGGGAACAAGGTTCATTAATGCATCTATGTTATGAACTATTTGCTAGGAAAATTAAAGACGATAAGATTTTATCTTCTAATGAAGATGAATTATTTGCATTAATGTTCGAAATATCACTAATCGCATACATTCAACAGGAGACGTTTGATGAGCGAAGTCAAGAGAATATACACCATAAACTCTTCCTACGAAGCCTACAATCAGGCCTTAAAGACGAAAAAGAATTAGGTTTATTAGCTAAGTTTGTAAACTATTATATTTTAAACGCAAAAGAGTTTAATTATTTTAAAACTTCAGAGTTTGAAAAAGAGTTTGTTTTAGATAAAGATTTAAAACCTTATAAATTAAAAGATGAATATGATAAAAACTATTTTATAAAAGGTTTTATAGATAGGTTTGATAATTTAGACCAAACTATTCAAATAATAGATTATAAGTCTACAAAAGCATCTGGTATAAATAAAGAGAAACAAGAAAAAATAGATAGTCTAAAAGATGTACAACTAGCTTTATATATTTTATATGCAAAACAAGAATATAAAAATAAAACATATAATTCTTCTTTACTTTCTTTTAAAGGAAATGACAAAGGCGTACATTTCGCTTCTTTATCTACATCTGATGTATATACGCAGGAGTATGAGAGTAAATTAAAAAATGTAATAAACTCTACAAAAGATAATATTAATAATGGAATGTTTGCATTTAATAACGTAGATGAAAAGACTTGTGGGTATTGTGATATTAAGAATATGTGTCATGAGAGTCTATTAAATAAGACTGGAGATTAAATGAGTCTAAATAAATTCACAATACAAAAAAGTTTTGCTATTTCAGCAGGTGCAGGATCTGGAAAAACTTATACTTTATCTAGAAGATATATTAATGCTTTATTAGGTTTTGATTATTTTAGAGAAGATTATAAAAGTCATGATAGCTATATAGAGAGCTTAAAAGCTGCAACAGTAAATCAAATTGTAACTTTGACGTATACAGAAGCAGCAGCCTTAGAGATGAAAGGTAGAATATTTGAATTAATCTCTAAAATACTAGATAAATCAGAAGATAAAACAGATGGAGACTTTAGATCAATAATAGAAGCTAATAATGAATTAAACAAAAATGAAAAAGAATATGTTCTAAATTCTTTAGAAAAAGCTTTTGAAGATAGCTCAAATGCCAAAATATCTACTATTCATTCATTTTGTTTAAACGTAATTAAATCAAACTGTGACCTTGCTAGAATTGATAATAAACTTGACATGATAAAAGATGATGAAAAAGAAAGTTTATTATCTAATATTATCTTTGATGTATTGAATGATACTAGAAATGAAAACTTAATTTATGAATTATCTTCTGATATAAATATGTATTTTATAAATAACTTAATAAATAAATATGTAAGCAATTCTAAGTTTAGAGATGATTATGATTCTTTCTCAAAAACTAGCATATCTTTGCACGATTATAAAATGCTAATGTTTGAATTATATGATTTACCAGAATTAGCTGAAGACTTATTTGCTTACGAAGAATATGTTTTAGAGAATAAACTTGAAGATGGACAAAAGTATATAGATTTTGTAAAAGAATATATTGAAAGAGTATTTAATTTTCAAGCTAAATCTTGGAGCACCTTATCAAAAGAAGCAGATCTTATTATTGCTTTTAATAGAAAACCCTGGACACAGCATAAAAGTATTAAAGTTCATATTGATAGTATTAAAAGATTAGATTCCTATGTTGAGGTATTCTCAGAAATAAATGAAGAAAATGAAAATCTTTTTTATGAAAGAATTGAAAATATAAAAACATTATTAGTACAAATTAAAAAAAAATATGATGATGAACTTAAGGCTTTAAATAAAATAGATTTTGATACAATTATTTCAAAAACTAATGAAATAATGCCCTTAATATCATCATCTTTTAAATATATAATGGTAGATGAATTTCAAGATACAAATTCTTTGCAGTTTGATATTATTAAAAATGCTAAAAATCCAGATTGTAATTTATTCGTAGTAGGTGACTCCAAACAATCAATCTATTCTTTTCAAGGTGCAGAAATAGAAGTTTTTAATACAGCTGTTAAAAATAGAGATATTTTTTCTTCAATCGAAGATATGAGTAAAAACCATAGAAGTGATGGTTTAGTTTTAAAAAATATAAATAAAATATTCAAGAAAATACTTCAAAAGAATGATAAGTTTGATTTAATGTCTTCAGACTATGAAGCCCAATCACAGGACTTAACAGTATTTAATTTAGATAAAGAAAATAAAGGTAGCTTTAAATATCTTATTACCTCAGCCTTATATAAAGAAGAAAAAAATGAATTAGATACTATTGCTTCTTTTGTAAGCGATATTTATAATAAAAGAAACAGTGATTATTCTCATATCTCAAATTTAATAGAAAAAAAAGAAAAAGCAATAGCAATTATTTTTGATTCAAAATCTAAAATGTTAGAATTAAAATCAAAACTAAATAATAAAGGTATTTTTGTAAAAGTATCAGCAAGTGATAATTTTTACTATACAAAAGAAATAAATGATATTTTTAATGTTTTAAAAGCTATTAATATTTTATCAGAAAAAGAAGAAAACTTTAATTCATCACAAAAGTATTATCTCTCAGCTGCTATGAGATCAAACATTCTAAGATGTGATGATAACTCTATTAATGCATACTTAGAATCTAATACTGTATGTGATAAATTAGAAGAGTATGTAGAAGTATTTAATAACAATACTTTGGCTTTTAGTATTAAGTATATTTGTGATGATTCAAATGTTTTAGGTGTATATTCACATTTTGAGGATAGAAATCAACGATATGCAAATTTAAATAAGTTCTTTCTTTTAGCTTTAGATTATGAAAACTCAAATGAAAATAGTTTATATAAGTTCTTAGACTTAATACAAAATGCTATTTATTTCTCGCAAGCAAAAGAAGATGAAGCTTTTTTTAAATCAGATAATACAAAATCAATTGAAATATGTTCAATTCATTCAACTAAAGGCCTATCTTATCCTTTAGTATTATTAGCAAATAGTTTAAAAGCTTTATACTCACAAATACAAAGTGATGCTTTAAAACATAATAATTTTACTTTAAATAATCAAAGAAAAGAACTTGTAGGTTTTAAAATAAACAATTACACACCTTTATCTTATAGAGTATTAAAAGAAATAGATAAACTAAAACACTTAGCAGAGAAAAAAAGACTTTTATATGTAGCCTTAACAAGAGCGGAACACGATGTAGTAATATCAGCACATTTAAAACAAAGTAAAGATAAATCTATATCTTTAAAAGAAGACTCATATTTACATATGATTATTAATTCTTTAGATATTAATATTAATGAATTATTTGCTCAAAATGAAACATATTGTATAAGTATTAAAGATAAAGACTCTGATATTTCTATTATCTCAAGTGTAGAATATATAGATTATAAACTTAAAAAACTAGACTTTAAAAAAGAAGAATATATATCTGCAACTCAAAACTCTAAGACTATAAATGAAGAAGCAGCTAGTTTAGGAACTTTAACTCATAAAATAATAGAACTTTATTGGAATAAGTTTAAAGATAATAAAAAAGAGATCTTTTTTAAAGAAGGTATATTTAATGAAGATGTACAGACTAAAATCTCAAAAAGTATGGATATCTTTTATCAAAGTGAAGTATATAAACAATTAAAAAACAATGTTGAACATAGATTTGAATTAGAATTTAACCTTGAGAATAAAAAAGGTTTTATAGATTTTATTTATTATGATAAAAAAGAAGATGGCTGGATTATAATTGATTTTAAAACAGGAATAGAAAATAAAGAAAAGAATATAAAATACCAAGAACAATTAAAGTTTTATGAAAATGTATTATTTGATCTTAATATGAAAGTAATAAAATCAGAACTTCTTTGGTTATAAATTAAAGTAAAGTCTAAATATTTACAAGCTTGAAAATATTTAAGCATTTTACTTATTAAAAAATAGTAAAATGTATTTTAATTAGATAAATAAAAAAGACCTAACTTATGAACCTTAGTGAGATAATTTTAATTAGAGAAGCATTAATTAATGCTTTGATTCATAGAGATTATTCTAAATGGTAGAAGTGAAATAAGAAATAGAGTATTAGCAAATGTATTTAAAGAATTAAACTTAATTGAACAATGGGGAAGTGGCATCAAAAGAATTAAAAATTCTTGTTTAAAACTTAGATTGAAAGAGCCCATGATCCAAGAAAAGGGTGATTTTGTAGATGTTGAAATATTTAGAGAAGTGGAAATTACTAATAAAAATAGTAATTCCGACCGATTAAAACTGAATATGAATTGTTAATTATTAAGTATTTAAAAGAACTATTGAATAAAATGATAGAAGATCAAATAATTATAAGATTAGAAAATGGAAGAACTACATATTATGAGTTGTTCTAAGAAATAAAATACGGAAAAGAATGAAAAACCAAGAACTTCAAGACTTTTGTCTAAATCAATGTAAAGAATATTTTTCTTACATTGAAAAATCTACTTTAAATCATGGGAAAAACCTAGATAGAGTTTCTTATATTAAATATAAAACAAACTCAAGTCCTAAACTATATGAAATCAAATTAGACAAAACTATATTTGATTTTGAGAAAACATATTTTAAAAATACAAAAACTAATGAATATTACTTTAATAAAAAAGATATTTTAATAAGAGAATATGATTTTAAAAATAGACTTCTTTATATTCAAGTTATAAATGAAGATATAAACTTTGATAAAATAAAAGCAGAAGACTTTTTTGTAGTGAGTGATTTATTATTTTTAATTAAAAACTTAATACTTTGGTATGAAAAGAATGGCCTTAACTTATCTTTAGATAATAATTACGAGAGTCTGCCTTACTCTACAGATAATTTATCAGACATAATTCTTAATTCTAAACAAAAAGAATCTGTACAAGCTATTTTTACTAATAAATATTCTTATATTTGGGGACCTCCTGGAACTGGTAAAACCAAAGCTGTATTATCTTGTGCTGCTATTAATTATATGCTCTCTGATAAAAAGATTTTAATAGTATCACCTACTAATATTGCATTAGAACAAATACTTTACGGTATTTTAGAAAATACAAATAAATTAAATATATCAAATGATAAGTTCTTGCGTCTTGGAATTCCCTCAAAAGACTTTATAGATGCATATCCACAAATTTGTGAAACAAAAGCAGCCGAGAGTGAAATAAAAAGAATAGAGAATGAATTACATATCATTTTGCGAGTACTTACATATAGACAAGGAAAAGAAATATCTAATGATCTTGAAGGTTTTGATAGTATATTTGATGAAATCATTCTAAACCAAAAGTCTATAAATGATTTAGAATATAAAATGAATGATCTAAAACCTTTAATTAATTTACTTTCACAAGCTCTTAAACCTTATCATTATGCAAATAAGAGCAAAATAATAAAAGATGCAATTTATAAAAGAAAAGATTATGCCTGTGTTGTTTATGATGACGAATTAATAGAAGAGGGTAAGTTAAACAAAGTCATAAATATAGATTCTCTAAGAGAAGAAATAAAAAACTTTAATACTAAAGTCTCAGATTTGAGTGAAAAAAACTTTGCACTTTTAAAGAAGATTAAATCTTATACAAAAAGTGAAAAAATACATAAAGAATTATTTCTAAATCTTAAAGCAGATAATATACAAGAGACTCAAAAACTATTAATTAAAAAAGTTACAAATCTAAAAGAATGGGCTAAAAAATATAAAACTGATTTATTAAAAGATTCAAGCATTAAAAATGATAGATTAATAGATGAAGCTTTAGATGATAATCACCAAGGTTTTGATATTAAAGACTTATTAGCTAAAAGAAGAGCTCTAAAAGACGAAAAACTATCATTAGTACAAATGAGAACAAATGTCAGAATTAAAGACTCACGAGTAATTGCTATGACAATAGATGCTTATATTCAGTATACTTTGTCTGAAAATATTATAGTTGATCATATCTTTTGTGATGAAGCAGCTTATATGTCTAATATAAAAGCTTTAAGTCTATTTATCTCAAGCGCTCCTATTACATTCTTAGGTGATCATAAACAATTACCTCCTATTAGTGAAGTTAAAAAAGATGATTCTTATTTTATGCAAAAGACTTTTTTATTCGCACAATCTTCTATTCATTTTGAGTCTGTGTTTTTTAAAGAAGAAAAAGACTTATTTAAAACATTTCTTAAAAATGAAAACCCTGATTATAAAATAACTGCACAGGTTAATTTAAATACTACTCATAGATTTGGTGAAAATCTTGCAAGTGTATTAGATAAGTTTATTTATAAGTTTGGTTTTGAATCTGCAAATAAAGAAGAAACTAAAATCATTTCAATAAATGCTAATTCTTACGAATATCCTATTTATGAAAGAAGTAGTTTAGCTGAGGTTTTAATTATAAAAGATATTGTAAAAGATTATGATCTAAACTCTTTTGCAATATTAACTCCATATAAAAAACAGGTTAAACTTTTAAAACAAACTTTAGGAAAAAATTATTCTCAAAATATTATGACTATTCACAAAAGTCAAGGTAATGAGTGGAATACAGTTATTTTCTCCGTTGTAGATGATTCATACACAGGGAAAAGAGCTATATTTTTTACTGATACTTTAAATGAAAAATACTCAAGTGCGAATTTAATTAATACACTTGTTAGTAGATCAGTAAAAAGACTTATTATAATTGCAAATCATGACTTTTGGTTAAAAGATATCAATAATCAATTAATAGGACAATTAATTCATCTCTCAGAAAAAAGATAAAGAAAATATTAAAATAGACATAATACTTTCTTCTTTTAATGAATAATAATTATGATGAGGTTTTATTAAA
>JABSOL010000128.1 GCA_013215985.1 Campylobacteraceae bacterium | reverse complement strand
GATTGGATTGGTGTTTCTTGTCAAGGATTGGGCGCAAGTGTTTGGTGGCCTTGTAAAGACCATCAATCGGATGAGCCAGATAGTATGAGAATTACTTGCTCGGCAAAATATCCTAATAAGATTATTGCTAATGGAAATTTAAGAAAAGATACTGCCATTTGGAGTAATTATTTGAATTGTTGGCTCAATCAAAGTAAGTGGTTCGTTTCCTATCCAATTAACAATTATGATGTGAGTATTAATATTGGTGATTATGTGCATTTCTCGGATGTATATATTAGTGGGGATGATAGTTTAGATTTGAGCTATTATGTTCTTTCCTACAATGAGGAGAAAGCAAAAGAACACTTCCAACAAGTAAAACCCATGATGCAATGTTTTGAAAATTATTTTGGAAAATATCCTTTTTGGAATGATGGATACGCTCTTGTTGAGACACCTTATTTAGGAATGGAGCATCAATCCGCAATTGCTTATGGGAATGATTATTTAGCTGGATATCATGGCAACACAAACTTTATTGCAGGACTTGATTTTGACTATATTATTGTGCACGAAAGTGGGCATGAATGGTGGGGTAATTCCATTACAACAAATGATATTGCAGATATGTGGGTGCAAGAAGGATTTTGTACTTATTCAGAAGTGCTTTATGTAGAATGTATGTACGGATATGAAACTAAGTTAAAGTATGTAAATAACCAGAGAAATAGAATAAAAAATGATAATCAAAGAATAAAAATAAAGAAAAAAGAGTTTAAAAAACTTCAAAGAGAGTTTAACAAATATATAAATTCATATAATAGAGTTTTAAATAAAAATAATTCTTTGATATATAAACACAATAGATTACATCATAAAACAACTCGTATGCAAAAAAGTTTTAAAGAAGTAAAAGGTATATCAATTTCAAATAAAGAAATTCAAATAAAAACTTATTTTAAAAATGGTAAAAAAGTAAAAGAAAAAACAGTTACATATACTACGAGAAAAATAGAAATATATTCTTTTGAAACACTTCAAGAATTAAAAGCCATTTTAGCACATGAGATTATTCATTTACTAGGAATACAACATATAAATGTAAAAGGTGCTTTAATGAATCCTATATTACAACATAATCAAATAAAAGAATTAAAACTAACAATAGAAGATATAAGAATTGTAAAAAAAGAATTTAATAAATAAAATATTAAAGTATTTTTTAAATAGATTCAGGGTAATCAATATCTTCTAAAACGCCAGAATCTGCTACTTCAATTAAGGCTAAAGATTTAAGATTATTTTTAATAATAACATTTGCACCCTCATGTTTTTTTATTAAAATAAGTTCTTTGAAAAAACTATTAGAGAAAACAACGGGATGACCTGCTTTTTCATTAAAACTTGGACGGATTATTTCATTATTTTTTTGAAGAGATTTTATTTTATTAATTGTTTCTTCTTTTATAAAAGGCATATCTGCTAAAAAAATAGCACAGGCATCATATTTTATTTGAGTATTTTTAATATACTCAATTCCTACTGAAATACTTGTTCCTAAACAAATATCTTCTACTGGAGCTTTAATTAACTTAAGAGGTAAATCTTTTAATAAATTAAGTAGTTTTTCATCAGAGTTTCTATGTACTAAATAAATGCTATCAAATGTTTTTATAATATTTTTTAATGTTTTTAATATTAAAGCTTCTTCACCTGAGAATCTTTTATCACTTCCGTATCTTTTTGAAAATCCTGCTGCTAAAACTAAAGCACAAATATTCTTTTTCATACACTAGGCTTGAGTGAGATAAGTTGAGATATTATTGAAAATGATATTTCATCAGGAGTTCTGCTATTAATACTTAAACCAATTGGAGCATAAAGTTTTGAGATTAAATCATCTGAAAAGTTTTTATTTTTAAGTCTTTGAACTCTTTTATCACAATTCTTCTGTGAACCAATAGCTCCTATATAAAAAGATTCTGAATTTAATGCAGAGGAAACAGCATTATCATCAATACTTGCATCATGAGCTAAAACTAGTACAGCTGTATATTTATCTACATATTTTTCTACAAATAAATCTGATGATAGTTTTACTAAATCAAAGTTTTTATTTATACCCTCATATTCTAAATTATCTAAAAATAGTTTTCTATTTTCACAAAGTTTAACAATATATCCTAAGTTGTAAGCTAATTGTGCTAAATGTTTTGAAACAGGAGATGCTCCTACTAATAAAACTTGAATAATTGGAGAATAAGTAATTTCAATTTTGTCATCTTCAATTTTTACATCTTTATTCTCACAAGAAGGCTCTAGTGAATAATCCTCAAATCTACTTTTATTATTTTCAATAATTCTACAAAAAGTTGATCTTTTTTCTATTAAAGCATTCCACTTAGAAAATAATTCATAAGTTTCATTTGAAGGAGTGAATTTTTCAATCATTAAAGTAACATTACCACAGCAAGGAAGAGTTAATGATTTATCATTATTTATAAGTTTATTTCCATATGTAAAATAAGAAAGATTTTCTTTAAAATATCCTTCATCTAAAAGTTTACAAAAAGCATCATCACTTCTAGCTTCTGAGATAAAAGCTACTTTTTCCCCTCTAGTATAAGCGAATAAAGAGCCAAGGGGTCGTACAGACGCCCCTTTAGCTGAAATAATTGTACATAAATAAAACTCTTTTTCTTCTTTTATCCATTCATTAATTGAACTTATTACACAAGAGTCAACTTTATTCATTAGTGTGCTCCAGAAATTACTTTTTCTTTAAACTCAATAATCTCTTCTTTTGTATAAGTTTTATTTAGATTTGTAAAAGTATTTTGTAAATAGTTTACAAGATCTTTTAATTCTTCATCTGAAAAGTTATATGAAGGCATAGCAGGAAAAGCATTAACTTGAGAATATCTCTGTATTTTTATTCCATATAATAAAGTATAAATTGTATTAAGTGGTTCTTCTTGATTTAATGTTCCATTTCCAGCCATTGCAGGTGCAGTATTTGGAATACCTTGACCATTCATTCCATGACAAGAAGCACAGTATCCTGCATATAATGCGAAACCAGGATCTTTTTTATTATGTTTATTAAAAGTTAAAGCTTTTTCTTCTACTTTTTTATCACTATTTAATAAATAAACAGCCATTGCATTTAAGTCTTTATCATTTAAGTTACTTAAACTATGATAAGTAATTGGTGTCATATGACCTAAAATTGTACCTCTAGTAGAATAACCATGTTTAAGTATTGCAATAATACTATCTTGAGTCCAACCCTGTCTTATAAGTTCTTTAGAAGAGATATTAGGAGCCATAGTACCAGCTATAAAGTTACCTTCTAAATGTTTACTTTTATCAAGTGCCATAGTTAAATCTCTAGGAGTATGACATGAAGCACAATGTCCTAAAGAGTTTGTTAAATAATCACCTCTATTATAAGCATCACTTTTTGTAGGATCTTTTTTCCAAGTATCAGAAGATAAGTTAATTAAATTCCAAGCTTTAAGACCAAATCTTATATTAAAAGGAAAAAAGATTTCATCATCTTTGTTCTTTTGAGAAACTGCTGGAATACTTTTGAAATATGCATATAAAGCTTTTGTATCATCATCTGTAACTAAATGAAAAGAATCATAAGGCATTGCAGGATATAAATTACCTCTTTTACTAACACCTTGTCTTACAGCTCGAGAAAACTCTTCATAAGTATAAGAACCAATACCATTTTCTTTATCTGGAGAAATATTTTTTGAATAAACAACTCCAAAAGGAGTAGGGAAAGACACCCCTCCTCCATATTGTTGTCCATCACCACTTGTATGACAGGCATAACAATCTCCAGCAACTGCTACTTCTTCACCTTGTTTAATTAAATCACTAGATGTAGCATATAAAGATGTTATTAAAGCACTTAATACTAATGTATTTTTAATCATTTGTTTAATCATACAGTTAATCCTTTTGTACCAAGAATTAGTTTTTTCATACCTTGGTAATATTTAACATAACCAGTACATCTACAAATATGATCTTTTAAGTTCTCTTCAATTACTTTTTCAACCTGATCTATTTTAATCGGGTTTTTTTCTAAATTTTCCATTAGTAAAGTTGCTTTATTTACAAAACCAGATGTACACCAACCACATTGAAATGCGAATTGTTCTATAAATACTTCTTGAACAGGGTTTAATTTAACAATATTATTATCTTTATCTTTAGTAGCATGACCTTCAATAGTTGTAACTTTTTTATTATTAAATACTGCTGCTGAATTAATACAAGTTTTTTTAGTCTCTTTTGTACCATCTTCATTTTCAACAATAACAGTACAAGCACCACAAGCACCTTGACCACATCCAAATTTTGTACCAGTTAAGTTTCTAAATTCATGTAAATATTCAATCATCATTACTTCATCAGGAATCTCAATTGGACCAACTTTTTGTCCATTTATACTTAGTTGTAAAATACTCATTATTATATCTCCTTCATAATATCTTCAGGTGTAACAGGAAGATGGTAAAATCTTTTATCAATTGCATGATGTATTGCTTCTACAATTGATGAAACTACAGGAATCATTACTACTTCAGCTATACCTTTACTTGAATCAGTTTTTGATAAAGGAGGAAGTACAGTATATTTCATATTCCAAACAGGAACATGTTTAGCTAAAGGAACTTTGTAACGGTTTAAATTCCATGTTCCATTTCCTGCTCCATCTTCACCTAGAGGTAAAGATTCATATAAAGCATGTCCAACACCAAATGTTAATCCACCTTCAATTTGTCCTTCTACTAGTTCTTTAACTAAAACTTTTCCTGGTTCTAACCATGTATGAGTATTTAGAATTTCAACTTCTCCATTACCTTGAGAAACTGACAGTTCTACTAGAGTAGCACATGGTGCTAAGTATGTAACCATTGCACGATTTAATGCAGTTTTAGGATAATAAACAGCTTTTCTATTTACTAAAGTAAATCCATTAGCATCAGTTTTACGTCTAGATTTTTTACCCTTACCATATTGTAAAGCTAAAGCATCAATTGATAATTCTTTCTCAACTCCATTAACATCAAATGTAGCACTTGACCAAGTCCATCTATTAAATGCATGAGTAATAACACCTGTAACTAATCCCATTTCATGAGCTTTTTTAGCTAAAGTTTTTAAATCAATTGGAGGGAATCCATTTGCTGACATTTTACCATTAGACCAAGAAGCAGAATTAAAATCATCAAAATTTGCTCTTGTATATGCATTATTAAAGTATTTAGTTTTCCATATTTCTACAGCTGCTGGATATAATCCATGTTCTAAAATTAATTTTGCACAAATTGTTGTTGTATGACTTTGGAAATATGCTGACATTGATGCAGCAGATGCCATATATATAACTGGTGTCCACTGAGGATTTTTAGACATTTTGTCTTGTTTATCTTGAGAAATAAGATAAGGACTATCTGTTTCAAATTGTTTTAAAACATCAAAAGCTTTAATTTCTGACATATGAACTTTATCTGCCATTGATCCTAAGTATTCACTAACTAAAGCACCTTGAGAAGTATCAGCACCAGTACCCATTTCCATATATACTATTTTAAGAATAATTTCACCTTCTGGTGTAATTTCTAAACTAGTAGCAGGAGCAGCAGCACCTGTCCCATAATCTTTTGTTACAATACTATAACCAACACCATATTTTTTACCAATGTTATCTTTTTCAAATTGTATTTTTTTAGAATGTCTATTTTGCCAAATTGGATGTTGTTCAGATAGGTTTAACATTTCTAAATATCTTGATTCACCATTAGGAATTGCACCTTGAGTATTCTTATCACCTGCTTTAGAAACATTGATTCTTCTTAATTCAATTGGATCAATATTTAAATCACTTGCAGCTTCATTCATCATCATTTCCATAGAAGCCATAGTTTGTAAAGTACCAAAACCTCTCATTGAACCAGCAGTTGGCATAGATGAAGGATAAACACTACCTTCTAAATCATTTCTTGGAATATAATAAATACTTTGCATTCCACTTAGACCTACCATTGTAACTACACCTGAGAAGTTTAATCGACCTCCTCCATCAATGTCAGCATTACAAGTAAGTCCTTGGATTTTTTTAGTTTTTTTATCAATTGCTAATTTATTTCTCATAACAAAAGGATGACGTTTAATACCTGCTTGGAATTGTTCATATCTATCATTAGATAAAGAAACTGGATTAGCAGAATAAAGTAAAGTAACTAAACCATAATAAGGAAAAGGAGTATGATCTTTTGCCCCAAAACCTCCACCAATATAAGGTGAATGAACTACTAGATCTTTAACTACTTTACCTAAAGGTGAATGAGCTAACATTTCTCCCGCTAAAGCATAAAATTCTGTTGGAGATTGAGAACAAATAACTAAATGCATAGTTTGAGTTTTTCTATCATACCAACCATTAAATGCTTCTGGTTCAAGTGCTACTGGATCAATTGATTGAGTAGTAAACGTTTTATCTATAACATGCCAATCTTTATTTTCCATATCATCATGTAGTTTATTTGCGTAATGTATAGCTTTATCTAAAGTATTTCCATGTTCATTACCTTTAGAAGGCCAAGAAACTTTATTGTTTTTAATATTTGGAAAAATTAATCCATCTTGTAAAGGACTATATTTATCTTTTAAAAGTCCATCTTCTCTAACAACACGCCAAGTTGCGAAAGGAGCTTTTGAAGCTGAAGTTAGTTCATGAATTTCTTTTGAGTATTTAATTACTTTATCATTAAACTGTAAAGTGTCTTTAGCTAGTTTATATGAAATAAAATCATTGAAAATTAGCATTGCAACTTCTTGCCCTTCATAATCAGGTACTTTACCTTCTGGTAATAACATATCTTTTCCGAAGAAATGAGGAAAATCAATATGGTCTTTTTTTAAAGTAGCTGCAGTAATAATAACAGCAGGTTTCATATTAGAAGCAAGAGATGATAAATCAATACCTTCAAAAATTCTATTTGCTTTTGTAACTCTTATTATAAATGCATAAGATTGATTACTTGGCCAACCCTCAATATCTTTTGATCTATAATCTCTACTATAAATCTTTTCACCTGTAACTTTTGCAATTGCATCAAATCTAAATTTAGGTCGAACTAAATCACCTTTCCAATCACTTTGTAAAAGTTTACTATTTGTATATTCTTTAAACTTATCAGAACCAAATAATAAAGGTGCACTATATACTGCAATTCCACCAACGACGCATTGTTTTAAAAAGCCTCGACGTGACATATTACTTATGTTTTCCATTCTTTTCCTTTTTTCTTAACTCAAACATTTATGTTTATTATCTTTTTCCAATGTAACATCTATGTCATTTATCATATAATCTATATATAATTAATGCATAAAATGATGATTTCGTACTTAAAAGTTACAAAAGTCTTACATTAAATCAATATAATTATGTAAATAAAAAGAGGATAATAAATGAAAGTTCTATTAGTAGAAGACGATACACAGTTAAATACAACTATTGCATCATATTTAGAAACAATACCATTTGAAGTTACAAGTGCAGAAGATGGTGAAGAAGCTATTGATATAATTGATGATAATATCTTTGATTTATACTTAATAGATATAAATATACCTACTATTTCTGGTTTAGATCTACTTAAATATATAAGACAAACTGACATTCATGTACCTATTATAATTATTACAGCATCTTTGGAAATAAATAATTTAACAGAAGCATATGATAAGGGTTGTAATGAATATCTTAAAAAACCTTTTCATCTAAAAGAATTAGAAGTTAGAATTAATAGATTAATAGATACAAAACAAAGTATAATAAAATTCTCTGATAATTTTTATTATTGTCAAAACAAAAAAAGTTTTTATTTTTTAATCAAATCCCCTCCAGATTTTGAAAATCACCGTGAAATCAACAAAAAACTGGGTTTTGCCCCCCAAAAATAAAAAGATTTTGGC
>JABSOL010000011.1:16386-29645 GCA_013215985.1 Campylobacteraceae bacterium | reverse complement strand
TCCTAATTATATTTATACCAAACAAAGCTCTATTTATAAGTATCTTCTGTGCTTTTTATTTACGATCCTAAATATTATTTTTATCAAATATTATTTAGGATAATTTAAAATTATTGTATTAATAATATTTGATAGAAACATTTAAATATATCCCTTACTTACCTAAAGTATTGTAAGGATAATTTAAGTTAAATTCTTCTATACTTCCCTTAACAAAACAAAGGCTGAGAATGAATGATTTTACATATTACAATCCAACTAGAATTGAATTTGGAAAAAATAAAGAAAATGATATTTCTACATATTTAGAAGAATCATCTAGTAAAAATGTTTTAATAGTATATGGTTCGGATAGAATTAAAGATAATGGACTTTTTGAGAAAGTAGTTTCTTCTTTAAATAAAAAGAATATTTCTTTTAAAGAATTATCAGGTGTTGTATCTAACCCTTTATTATCAAAAGTAAATGAAGGTATTAAAATAGTTAAAGAGAATAATATTGATGCTATTTTAGCTGTAGGTGGAGGATCTGTTGCCGATTCAGCTAAAGCTATATCTGCTGGATCTAAGTATGACGGAGATGTATGGGACTTTTTTATTCACAAATCTGAAATAAAAGAAACTTTACCTGTATATACAATTATGACTTTATCTGCTACGGCAAGTGAAATGAATGGAAATTCTGTTATTATTAATGACGATACAAAACAAAAATATGCTATTTCTTCAGTATTATTAAATCCTGTTGTATCTGTTATTAATCCAGAATTAATGGCAAGTGTTTCAAAAGAATATTTAGCATATTCAGCAGTTGATGTTATATCTCACTGTATTGAAGTTTATTTTACAGCTAGCGTACATACTGCATTTAATTCAAGATTAGTTGAATCAATTATTAAAACTATAATGGAAACTACTGAAGTATTATTAGAAAACCCTAATGATTATGACGCAAGATCTGAGTTTGCTTGGGCTGCTATTCAAGGTCTTAATGGTTTAACTCCAGCTGGAACTAAAGATGGAATTTTCCCTAATCATATGATTGAACATTCATTATCTGCATTATATAATGTAGCTCATGGAGCTGGATTAGCTGTTGTTATTCCTGCTTGGATGAAATGGTACAAAAATAATAATGAAAAACAATTTTCAAGATTTGCAAAAGAGATATTCTCAAGTGATGATTCATTTGCGGCTATTATTAAATTAGAAGAATGGTTTAATTTCATAGGTGCAAGCACAACACTAGAATCTGTGAATATTCCAAGATCTGGAATTTCTCCATTAGCACAAAATGCAAGTGAACTTGCTAAAGTTTGGGGAATGGGTGAAGTTTATACACAAAAAGTAATTGAAGAAATTTTAGAAAAAGCATAAAAAATAATTATAATATAAAAGGAAAAATATGAGAAATGAATTTATAAAAGCAATGGATTTTAGACACGCATGTAAAGAGTTTGATAATACAAAAACTATAAGTGATGAAGATATTAGATATATTTTAGAAACAGGAAGAAAATCACCTTCGTCTTTTGGAATGGAAGCTTGGAAGTTCTTAGTTATAACTAACAAAGAATTAAAAGAAAAAATAAAACCTTTTTGCTGGGATCAAAAACAAATTACGTCTTGTTCTCATTTAGTAATTATTTTAGCTGGCATTGATGCTGCTAAACCAGAATCAGGAATGGTTAGAAAAAGATTTGCAAGAAGAGAAATGCCAGTTGAGACTTTAGATTTTTATATGGGACTTTATGCAGGACATTTAAAAGATACTTTATCAACTGATGAAAACATTTACTCTTGGACAGCAAAACAATCTTATATTGCAGCAGGAAACATGATGACATCAGCTGCTTTAATTGGAATTGATTCTTGTCCTATAGAAGGATTTGAAAAAAGTAAAGTTGAAGAAGTTTTAGAACTTGATACCAAAAAATATCAATTAGCTATGGTTTTACCATTTGGTTATAGAATTAATACACAATCTACACAACAAAGATTAGCTTTTGATGAAGTAGTGGAGTTTATTAAATAATGTTAGCTAAAATTAAAAACATAGCTTATGTAATTTTTAGAGTTTTATTAGGAATATTATTTATATTTGGTGGATATGCACATTTTACTAAAACAGAGTTTTATTTAAATGCTATGCCTTCATATTTACCCTTCCATGAGTTTATAGTTTATTCAAGTGGTATAATAGAAATACTTTTAGGATTATTACTAATGATTCCTAAAACAAGCCAGAAAGCTGCTATTGGTATAATTATACTTTTAATTGCAATATTTCCTGCAAATATAAACATGTATTTAAATCATCAAGATTTTGAAGGAATGAGTGAAACAGCTTTATTAATTAGACTTCCTATACAATTAGTATTAATTGCTTGGGCATATGTTTACACAAGAAAAAGGATTTAATATGAGTATTTATGATATTGAAGTAAAAGATATTGATGGAAATATTGTATCAATGTCTAACTATAAAGGTAAAACTTTATTAATTGTTAATGTTGCAAGTAAATGTGGATTTACTTCTCAGTATGAGGGTTTAGAAGAATTATATGAAACATATAAAGATCAAGGTTTAGAAATCCTTGGTTTTCCATCAAATGAATTTTCTAAACAAGAACCTGGAAATGAAGAAGAAATTAAAAGTTTTTGTTCTCTAACTTATGATGTTAAATTTGATTTATTCTCAAAAATTGAAGTTAATGGAGATAATGAGTCTCCTTTATATGCTTATTTAAAAGATAAATCAGGTGGACTTTTTGGTAATAAAATCAAATGGAACTTTACTAAGTTTTTAGTTAATAAAGACGGTATTGTAGTTGATAGATTCGCACCTATTACAAAACCTGCATCTTTAATAAAAGATATCGAAAACATTCTATAATATAAAAACTAAGTGTAGTAAAATACACTTAGTTCTATTCTTTTTGTCCTCAAGATAAAAAGAATTATCAATCTTAAAACATATAATTAATCAACTCTCTTAAGTTACATAATCTTATAATAATTTAATATAGTATAACAAGAAATATTTTACAGGATCACATGAATAAAGAACATATTCTTGATAAAAATATAATGATTGTTTCAGAAACAGATTCAAAAGGCATAATTATTTATGTAAATGAAGATTTCTGTGTAATTTCTTGTTATATCAAAGATGAATTAATTGGAAATCCTCATAATGTGATTAGACATATAAGACAGATTTTTAAGCAATATCTATTATTTCCCAAATATCATTTCAAGCTGATATTTTATCACTAAATGCTGCAGTAGAAGCAGCAAGAGCAGAAAATGAAATTAATAATATAACTTTTGTAAAACTAGATAAATACATAGAAATAAACTTAATAATAGCTGCCAAAGCTAAATGTATTTCTGAACAAAATTTAAGATTTACACAGTAAACTGTATATGATATGTAAAGTATACAATTTGATGGTAAAAAAAATATAGAAATTAGAAAAAACAATGATTGTTCTACATCTTATAGTAAAAATAAAAAATTATAATAATAAGTATTTTAATTATTAATGAGTCTTAATATTTTGAAAAATAATAAAAAGTGTGCATGTTTTTATATTAAATAAAGATTCTTTATATGATAATAACTATCAATACTTCTAAGGATAGTTTAAATGATTAAGTTCTACTTATCAAATAATACTTTTATATTTAAAATAATTATATTTGTCTTTTTAATAAATGTTGATTATATTACAAATCTTAATGCCCAGGATAAATACCTTAATATTGTTTCTGCAAGACAAGAATATTTAATGAAACCAATTTTTGATCAATTTACAAAAGATACAGGAATTAAAGTAAATTATATAATTATGGATGCAAGTGAAGCCACAGAAATGATTAAGTCACAAGCTAACGATACTCAAGTGGATGCTCTTTTAGCTGTAGATGCTAGTGATTTATATGAAGCACAGCAAATGGGTATTTTTCAAACAATAAGATCACGTATTCTAAATAAAAACATTCCTTCTCATTTAAAAGACCCTTCATTACAATGGTTTGGTTTATCACTTCGTGTAAGATCAATAGTTTATAATACAAACACTGTAAATCCAGATGATTTGAGTGATTATGAAAGTATTGGTGATAAAAAATGGTTAAATAAACTAATTGTGAGAACATCAGAGAGAATTTATAATAAGTCTATGGTTGCAATGATGATTGCACATTATGGATATGATAAAACAAAAATAATAATAAGATCTTGGGTTCAAAATTTTGCTATGAAACCTCTTACTTCTGATGTAGATGTTATAACAGAAATAATAAAAGGCAATGGTGATATCGGAATTGTAAATAGTTATTATTTAGCAAAAATGATAAAAGATGATCCTAGTTTAAATGTTAAAATGCTTTGGCTGGGTGATGAACAAAATAGGGTTCATGTAAATATTTCAGGTATTGGAATAACTAGATATGCAAAAAGAAAAAAAGAGGCAATTAAATTAATTGAATGGTTAAGTTCGAAAAAAGGACAAAAACTATTTGCAGATTTAGATATGGAATTTCCTGTTAATAAAAGAGTTAAAGCTCACAAGATATTACAAGAGTGGGGACTATTTAAACAAATAAGAATAAATGTTAGAAAAGCAGGTGAGTTAAGATCACAAGCTGTTAAGTTAATGAAAGAGGTTAAATATGAGTAGAGTAAGAAAGATATTCTCTACAGATACATTTAAAGGAAGATTAAGAGCTTTTATTATTAATTTAATACTAATAATTGTATTAATAATATCTTCATTTCTAATTTTTATGAATAAAACTCAAATTAAGGAAAATTACCAAAGAGAACTATCTTCAATTGTTCGAATGCAAAACCAAGCAATAGAGTCTTGGCTTACACAAAGAGAAGTGTCAATTAGAACGCTTGCTAGTAATAATGATGTAAAAACACATGATTTAAAAAGAGTGAAGTCTTTATTTGATAATTTCATTGATCATCAAAGTGATTTTTATTTTGTATCATTAGTTGATTTAAAAGGTAAAACTATCTTAGATACTACATTTTTAAATAAAGCTGATTATTCAAATAAAGAGTTTTTTATAGAAGCGTTAGATGGAGTTGAAACAATAAGTAGGGCAGAAATAAATAAAAATGGAAATATTCCTGTTATTCATTTTACTTCTCCTGTGTATAATGAAGAAAACGAAATAATTTCTTTAGTAGTAGCGGCTGTTAGACTTAGTAGTATTCAAGCTATTGTTGAGAGTTTTAGATTTGGAAAAACTGGGGAAACATTTATTATTAATTCACATAGTCAATTATTAACAAAAAGAAGATTTGATCAAAATCATAAATTATTAGAAAAAGTTATTTTAGGTGATATCAAAAATGGATTATTTACATCTTATACAAAGGATAATGTTTTAGGTGCTTATGTTTCTAGTAATTTTGATAGATGGTTAGTTGTTGCACAAATATCTGAATATGAAATGTATGAAATCTTTAAACAGTTTATTACATATATATTAATTTTTATTATTGTTTTATTACTTATTACTATGCCTTTTGTTTTAAGGTTTTCAGATAAAATTGTAAAACCAATTCAGTCTTTACTTCATGGATCTAAAAAGATTCAAGATGGCGATTATGGACATGAAATTGAAGATTCCTCAATACAACACGCAACGTGTGAACTAAGAGATTTAACAAAATCTTTTAATGCTATGTCAAATGTATTAAAAAATGTAATTGATGAATTAACTACTCAATCAACTATTGATGTATTATCTAAATTATATAATAGACGAGAACTAATGCGTTTAAGTGAACTTAAATTTAATAAATCATTAGAAGAGAATAAACATATATCATTATTAATGATTGATATAGATTTTTTTAAAAAAATAAATGATTCTTATGGTCATCAAACAGGTGATGTTGCTATTGAAATGGTATCAAATACTATTAAAACTTCAATTGGTGCAAATGATATAGCAGGGCGTTATGGTGGAGAAGAGTTTTTAGTTTTTATTGAAAATAGTGATAGTGACTTAACTTTTGCTATAGCTCAAAGAATTAGAAAAAATGTAGAAAACTTGAAAATAGAGCATAATGATTATAAAATACAATGTACTTGTAGTGTTGGAGTATTTTATATGAAAGACGTAAATAAATATATTACTTTAGAACAAGCTATAGAAATATCAGATAAAGCTTTATATGAAGCCAAAGATACAGGTAGAAATAAAGTTATACTAAAAAGATTAAAAGATTAAAAGATTAAAAGAATCTTTTTCTAAATAAATAAGTTAAAAATTAAATTGACATTTTAAACAAATATAAATATAATGCTAATATTAAAATCTCAAGGCCTAAGTTTAGGTACATACAAAAAAACTAAGATAAAAAATCTACTTTTTTAATGAATCCCCAATTTTAATTATTTTATTCTAAGGAAATATTGTGAAAAATATTCTATTTATTGTTACACTTCTTGTTACGTCTGCATTTTCAGCAGACAAAATCAAAATTTATTTTGATGCAGGTGGAAGTCCTGGTGGCTCGTATTCTAGTATAGTTGTTAATGGTGCAAAAGAAGCAGCGAAAGATTTAGATATAGACTTAAGAGTTTATTATTCTAACTGGTCTTCATCTAAGATGATTAATAACTTTAAAAAAGCTATTTCTTCTAATATTGATGGTATTGCAATTATGGGACATCCAGGTGATGCAGCTTATGAATTATTAATCAAAGAAGCAAGAGCGAATAATGTGTTAGTATCTTCACTTGATACGGCTTTACCTAAAATGCAAAAAAAATATGAATCTTCAGGTTTTGGATATGTTGGTAGTAATAACTATACGGCAGGTAAGGCACTTGCTAGTGAATCTATAAAAAGAGCTGGTCTTAAAAAAGGCGATAAAGCTATGGTTTGGGGATTTCTAGGAAAAGCTGATAGAGGTTTAAGAGCTAAAGGTATGATTAAAGCTTTAGAAGATTTTGGTATAAAAGTTAATTATATTGAAATATCTGATGAAATTAATAAAGATCCATTTTTAGGTTCTTCTGTTTTTACAGCTTATATCTCAAAACATTCAGATACTAAACTTATTTTAATTGATCATGGTGGATTAACAGCTCAAATGGAAACTTTTTCTAGAATAGCACATATTAAAGCTGATGATTATTTTATTGCTGGTTATTCTTTATCACCTGCAACTATTCATGCAATTAAAAAATCTTATGTTGATTTAATTGGTGATTCTCAGCCATTTTTACAAGGTTATTTATCTGTATTACAATTAGTACTAAGTAAAAAATATGGTTTTTCTGGTTTAAATATTGATACAGGTGCATCATTTGTTGATAAATCAAATATTTCAATGATTGAATCTTTAGTTAAAAAAAGTATTAGATAAGTGCAAAAAGTTTTAGAATTAAAAAATATTACTAAATCATTTAATAAAATGAAAGTTCTAAATAATATCTCTTTTTCTTTATATTCTAATGAAATTATCGCCATCTTAGGCGATAATGGAGCTGGAAAATCTACTTTAATTAAAACTTTGTCAGGATTAGTTCATGCTGATTCTGGAGAAATGTTAGTTAATAGTAAAAAAATAGATATAAAAAAATACTCAATTTCTCAAGCAAGAGAGAATGGAATTGAAACTGTATACCAAGATAATTCTTTAGGATTAGAGCAAGAAATACATAGAAATATATTCTTAGGAAGAGAGATTACAAATATTTTTGGTTTTATAGATATTAAAAAACAGAAAATAGAGAGTATGAAACTTTTAAAAGGATTTTTAGGACTTAAGGGTTTAGGTCTAAATTCTTCTTCTGAAGTTTCATCTTTATCAGGTGGGGAGAGACAAGGACTTGTAATTGCAAGAGCTGTATATTTTGATGCAAAACTTGTAATTTTAGATGAACCTACAAGATCTTTAGCTATTAAAGAAGTTAAAAAAGTATTAGATTTTATAAAAGAATTAAAAAACCATAATAAGTCTGCAATATTTATTACACATAATATTTTACATGCTTATGAAGTATGTTCTCGATTTATCTTAATTGATAGAGGTGAGATAAAAGCGGATATTAATAAATCTGACATATCTGTACAAGATTTACAAAACAAATTAATTAATATAGAGAGTCTGTAATATGTTTGAAAAATTTAAATATCAATTATCTATATTCATTGTACTTTGTTTTACTATATCTACTTTTATTATTTTAGTACCAGAAGTTTTTTTAAAGTCTAATATTTATTTATCTTACTTAACTATTATTCCTTTTACAGCTTTTTTAGCCTTGAGTTTAACTCCTTTAATTATTGCAAAAGAGATTGATTTATCTTTTCCTTCAATAATGGCTTTAAGTGGATTTGTATTCTCTCAAACATATATATCTTATGAAAATACTTTTTTATCTGTATTCTTATGTTTATTAGTAGGAGCTTTGGCTGGTTTATTTAATGCTTTTATAATTGTTAAATTAAAAGTCCCTTCAATTATTGCTACTATTGGATCTCAGTTCTTATTTAGAGGTTTAACTATGATTTTAAGTGATGGTAGAGCTTTAAGTTTTATTGATATAAAAGATACTTTTTTAAATGATTTATTAGTAGGGCCTTGGTTCTTTTTGCCAGCACAAGCATTTTGGTTAATTGTATTTGCAGTGTTTTTATACTTTATTTTATTTAGACATAAGTTTGGAAATAGTATTTTATTTATAGGTTCTGATATTAAAACATGTAAAATGATGGGAATTAATACAAATAGAGTAAGAATGTTTTTATTTGTACAAATGGGATTTATATCTGCTTTATGTTCAATCTTTTTATGTCTTGAAATGGGATCTTGGTGGCCTAGTAATGGGGAAGGTTATTTACTATTAGTATTTGCTTCTATCTTTATAGGTGGAACTTCAGTATTTGGAGGATCTGGAACAATTTTTGGAACTTTAGTAGGTGCCATTATAATTGGAATTATTGAATCAGGAATTATAGCTGTTGGATTAGATGGTTTTTATACTAGGTTTGTTTATGGTGTAATTATTCTTATAGCTGTTTGTTCTCATTCCAAACTATTAAAAAAGGGAAATGATGACTAAAATAGTAATGGTAGGCGCTGGTAGTACTTCTTTTACAAGACAACTTTTAATGGCTATGTTTTCATACAAAAATGTAAAAGATTGTTTTTTTGCACTTTATGATATAGATGAGGAAAAATTAGATTTTACATTTAAATTCACAAAACAAATAATAAAACAAGAAAATACAAACGCAAAAGTTGAAAAGTTTGCTACATTAGAAGAATCTTTAAAAGATGCAGATTTTGTAATTACTACTTTTACTGTTGGAGGTATGAAAGCTTGGAGAAATGATTTAGAAATTCCTAAAAAATATGGAGTTGATCAAGAAGCAGGGGATACTATGGGACCTGGTGGAATATTTAGAGCTATGAGAGATATTCCTGTATTAGTAAATATTGCTAAGAATATGGAAAAACTTTGCCCAAATGCTTTATTGCTTAATTATTCAAATCCATTAGCACCTATGGTTAATGCTGTTAAACAAAGTACTAATATTAATATTGTTGGTTTGTGTTATGGTGTTCAATATACTGTTTGTCAATTATTAGGTTTTTTAGGTGAAGATAAATGGATATCTCATCCTGATGAAAATAAAAAAAGACATGATATTGTAAATTCAACATTATCTCCTAAAGTAGAGTTTGAATTTGCTGGTATTAATCATATGACATGGATTACAAAAATAAGTTTAGAGGGAAAAGATTTATATCCAAGAATCAAAAAATTAGTTAATAATCAAAAAGTAATAGATGAAGATTTAATTAGATTAGAAATATTAAAAATGTTTGATTTTTATTCAACAGTAAATCACTGGCATATGAGTGATTATCTTCCATATTTTAAAAAGAATGAAGAATCTACTAAAAAGTTTTTACCTAATAGATGGGACTTATTAAATCTTGAAGAGGCAAAAGTAAAAAGTATTAATAAAATAATGCAAGAAGAAATAGATGGTGTAAAAACTATTGAAGTAAGACAAAATATTTTTAATGCTCCTAAAATTATAAATGCAATTATGAATGATGAAAGAACAAGAGTTAATGTAAATGTAGTTAATGATAATTATGTATATAATTTACCTTTTAAAGCTATAGTTGAAATACCTGCATTTGTAGATAAAGATGGAATAAAACCTTGTATTGTTGATTCTCTTTCTTCTTCTTGTGCAGCTTTAAATAAAACTAATATTTTAATGCACGAACTTTTAGTGGAAGGTGTATTAAACAAAGACTTAAAACTTTTAAAACAGGCTTTATCTTTAGATCCATTAAGTGCTGCTGTTTGTACATTAGAAGAAATATCTTTAATGTTTGATGAATTATACGAAGTTCAAAAAGAATATTTAGATTTTGAATAATATATAAAACATTAAAGTCTTGATATAATAATTAAAATATATTAAGGATATAAATGATTTTAGAATATGAAAATATTGATAATATAAATAGATACAAACTTATGAGTGATACAGTAATTCCAAGACCTATTGCTTGGATAGTAACTGAAGATGAAGGAGTTATAAATGCAGCTCCTTTTTCTTATTTTACACCATTATCTTCTGATCCTGCAACAATAGTTGTTTCAATTGGACATAAAGAAGATGGAAGCCAAAAAGATTCTTTAGCTAATATTCTAAAACATAAAAAAGCTACTATATGTTTTGCAAATATAGATAATTTAGATGATCTTAAAAAGTCTGCTATATCTTTACCCAAAAATGAAAGTGAAACTAAAACTTTTAATATAGATACACATAGAACTTTAGAAGATTATCCTCCCATGATAAAATCAAGTCATACTGCACTTTTTTGTGATTTTTATTCACAAATTGATATTCCTGGAAAAACTGTTCCTTTAGTATTAGAATTAAAGTTTCAGTATATTCAAGATGAAAGAATTAATGATAAAAATCATATTAATTTAGAAAACATTGCTAGATGTGGTTCTTATTTTAAAGTTATGAAAGATATATAGTAGTTTAATTAAGATTAAGATATTTGAAGCGATATAAGTTTTTACTTATGTTTAGAATTAACAATAATTATCTTTTGATTTTTACCATAATATAGACTTTCTCAACGTTTAGTATATCAATTTTCTTAAGCTTCTTAAAGCGATACTACTATTCAAAATAAGTAATATGCAAAGAGAATAGTCTAAAATATATGGAAAAAATTTAATATTTAGCTAGAACTAAGTATTTAAATTAATTATACTAATTTAATTTCCTTTTTATGTAATTAAGATACGATTAGTTACAATTAAAGGACTAGCATGGATATCTTCTCAATAATAAAAAAAACAGATGATAAAAATATATTAAATGCAATTGATGAAAATTATGCAACAATCGAATTTACGCCACATAGTGATATTATAAGTGCAAATAAAATTTTCTAGATGCTTTAGGTTATAATAATAGTGAAATTGTTGGAAAACACCATAGAATATTCTGTGATAACTCTTATGTTAAAACAAGTGATTATTCTAAATTCTAGTCATATTTTGAGGCAGGTGAATCACAAGTTGGTGAATTTAAAAGAATAAAAAAAGATGGTAGGTCTATTTGGATTCAAGCTTCATATACTACTATAAAAAATAAAAGAGGCAAAGTTACAAAAGTAATCAAATTTGCTCAAGATATTTCAAATCAAAAATCTTTAACTCTTGATTACACTTCACAACTTGATGCTATTTCAAAATCACAAGCGGTTATTGAATTTACAATGGTTGCTACAATCTTAAATCCAATGATAACTTCTTAAAAATACTTGGTTATGAGCTGCGTGATATTGAAGGAAAAAAACATAATATGTTTTGGGAGGATCATTATAAGAATTCTCAAGAGTATATAGAATTTTGGAAAAAATTAAATCGTGGAGAATATGATGCTGGTGAATATTTAAGAATAGGAAAAGGTTGAAAAGAGATATGGATACAAGCTTCATATAATCCAATTTTTAATATTGAAGGAAAGACATATAAAGTTGTTAAATATGCAATAAATATAACAGATAGAAAAAAACTTATTTTGTCAGTGTAAAAAACGACAATTGAGTTTACAAGCTCAGTTAGTAATCTTTTTTCTGCTGCTAAGTCAATGCAAGATAGCACCTCTGAAACAACTTCACAAACAGAAGATGCTTCTGTTTCAATTAATCAAATTTCAGAAAGTTCAAATAAAGTTGCTACAATGTTATCTTCAATGCAAAATATATTAAAATCTTCTCATAATGGAAAAATAATTGCAAAAAATGCACAAGATAAATCCAAACAAACTTCTTTATCTATTTCAAAGCTTGATTCAGAATCGGATAAGATTGATGAAATAATTAAAATAATATCTCAAATAGCTTTTCAAACTAATATTTTATCACTAAATGCAGCGGTGGAAGCATCAACAGCAGGCGAAGTTGGAAAAGGATTTGCAGTTGTGCTCAAGAAGTAAGAAACTTAGTAAATAGATCAGATGATGCAGCAAAACAAATTACTGAAGTTGTTGAGAGTATACAAAGTCTTGTAAAAGAATCACTTAGTCTAATAACTGATATTTCACAAGTAATTGATCAAATGTCAGATATTTCAAATATAATTGCAAATGAAGCAAATAAGCAAAATCAAATCTCAAATGATCTAGTAACAATTATGCAAACTTCAACTTCAATATTTATAATATAACGGTTGTGATGAAAAATGTTGCCAGAAATGCTGAGAGTACTGGAATAGAAGCTTCTAATACTCTAACTGCAACAGAAGAGTTAATCTCACTTTCTAATGATTTAGGAAGTGACTTAAATAAACTTTTAAATAATCTAAATGATTAAAGACTAATAGAGATAAGAAAGAAGAGTATATAATATATCTTATATGCAGCTCTCATGTAAATCTTAAAAGCTTAGATTTACTAGATTAAAAAACAAATTAAATGAAATAATTTCATAGGATTTGAATCACTTGGAAATTAGTTTAAAAGAAGAAAGATGAGAAACTACACAAAGAACTATTTTCATCTTCACTATGCTCTTGGTTATATATTAATCTTATGTTTAATAAAATCTGATTTGACTTTTTTATTTTCCTAAGAAAAATCAATCATTTTTATAATTATATTATTAAGTATAAGTCAATAAAAAGATAGTTTATTTTATTGTTCTCTTTGGAGTTGAGTAAT
>JABSOL010000011.1:0-16376 GCA_013215985.1 Campylobacteraceae bacterium | reverse complement strand
AATAACATAAATACAAAAAAATTTTAATTTCAATAAGAAGTTCTCAAAAAGAACTGTATTCATTATAATAAATAGGTCTTAAAATAACTAAAATACATGTAAACTCCTTATCAAATTTTATTATGGATTACAAGTAAAAATAATAGTATAATTGAAGAAGTGAAAATAGTAAAGATCTGTGAAGTACTAGAGCTTCTTTAAAGGTTTTTATATTTAGTTATATCTGTAATAAGTCAAGTTTTACAAGAGTATTTAGATATGATATATCTTTAAATACATTTTTAAGTTCTACTAAAATAACAAAATACAAATATTTGTTAGAATTGGAATTGCTAAAAAAACTGAATATTCTCTAATAAGAGATATAAAAGATATGCTTAAAATTTAAGATGTAATGTTAAAATAATTTGCTATTGTCCTATCTCCAAATTTATGAAATTAAAAAGGAATAAAATTATATGAATTCATCATCGAAGCTAAATATTATATTACAAGTTTTTACCATTTTTATGTTATCCGCTTGTGCCACTTTACAAGTACCTAAATTAGTTAATGAACTTGAATTTAAAGATCCTCAGTTTTTAAAATGTATTAAACAGCAAGGAAAAATAAGACTTAATCAAATTACAGAGATTAACTGTAATAGTTTTCAGATTACTTCTGTTGATGAAATCAAATATATGCCTGCTTTAACTGATATAGTATTACTTAATAATAATATTAAAAAGATAGATATCAGTAAACAGAAAAACCTTAAGCGACTTATTCTTGCAAATAATAAACTTTCAAGTATTGATTTATCTTCAAATACAAAACTTACTACTCTAAATATTACAAACAACAAACTTAAGAATTTAGATATTAGTAATAATGTAAAACTAAAGAGCCTTTATGCGTATAAAATACCTTTTAATAGCATTGATATTTCTAAACTTATAAAACTAAGAGATCTTGGTTTAAGCCGTCATAAGTTAAAAAGCATTGATTTATCAAATAATTTAGAGCTAAAAACTTTAAACCTATCTGTAGGAACTTTAAGTCAAATAGATTTATCTTATAATCAAAAATTAACTCATTTACATCTTTCTTCAAACAAAATAACACAGCTGGATCTTAGCAATAATATTAATCTTAAAGTGCTTAATATAAGAAATAATCAATTAAATAATTTAGACTTGGCAAATAATATAGAACTTAGTAAATTAAAAGCTGATTACAATAAACTTACTACTATAGATTTTGATAAAAATTTAAAATTACTTGATATTGAATTAAATAATAATCAAATTATAAGTTTAAATCTATCAAGTCAAAAAGAACTTAAAAAGTTAACTGCATTTAATAACCCTTTGCAATCATTATCTTTGTTTGATGAAAAAAATATGAAAGTATTGTCTCTTGAATCTACACCTTATTCACATTCAAAGTTGAAGGTATCAAATGAAAATACTATTTCAAATCTTTTATCACCTCGTGTTAGTATCATAGAAGCAGGTTTAATTACAAAAAAAGGTAATCAATACAATTTTTTTCTTACTAATTTAATTAGCCCTTCATTGGGACAGTATGTAGGTTTTCGTTATTCAGTGACTTTACCAAAAAATAAAAGTGCACAAATAGGTGAAAAACTTAGCACCCAAAACCAGTTTCCCATTACTGTAAGAATGAGACATCCAGAGATAATTGATCCAAAGACAGGTAAAGGTTTTACTGTTTCAAACTGGACAGATACTATGTTTAAACATAATAAAAACCTAGCTATGTGGTATTTTGGCGAAAAAAATGAGTTAGTTTCCGGGCGATGGACTTTGGAAATTCTTTATCGTAATTTAGTACTTGTAAAAAAATCTTTTTTATTGTTTAACTTGGATAAAAAACCAAATCAATATAACAAAACAAATAGATCCCTTAATCAAGCATTAGTTTTGAGTAGCCTTGTATTACAAGGGGAGAAAGTTCTTTGTGCTAAGAATAAATTCCGTAAGTGTTTAGATTTTAATAGTGAATATAGCTGTGAGAGTAGTATTAAGCCTTTTAAAAAACTTTGCCAAAAAGTTGCAATTCTAGCTGTCAAAAGAACAATAAAAAGAGATAGTTCAGCTAATCAACTTAAAAAGTATTTTACCTATTATACGGCTTGTATGGCTTCTAATTATATTAAAAAGACAGACTTAATTCCACAACAAGTTGGAATGTGTTTTAGTAAATAGAGAAAGGAGAACACTTGTTTTTTTCTTTATTTTAAATATGATTAAAAAAGAGTCATATATTTATAGAATGCTAAAACTAAAATGAATAAGGTTAGTCAGAAAAAATAAACATAGTAAAGTAAAAGATTTATTAATAAATCTTCACAAACCATATTCAAGTTATATACTATAAGTATATCTAGTAAAATAAATACAAATAGGAAAAGAACAATATAATAGAACAGATAAAGATGCTATGAGTAAACCTGCTCATAATCTTATGCATATGCCCTGAACGAGAGAGGAAATGCTCTTGGGGCATAATTCACAAATAGCTGTTGATGATACTTTTAAATTTATAGTTGCAACTGATATTTCAACAAATGGACATGATTTAGATCAGCTTTATAATATGGCTATTAAATCTAAAGAAATAGTAGATAATAAGAATATGATAGTAACTGCTGATAAAGGTTATTATTCAAGTGTAGAAATTAAAAAATGTATTGATGCTGGAATTGAGACAGTTGTACCATTAAGAAATACTGCAGGAAAAAAGAAAATTCAGAACTCAAAATTTTCTAAAAATCAATTTACTTATAATCATGAAGTGATTGTTACCTCTGTCCAATTAATCAAATCATAAATAACTCAGGTAAAAAGTATCAAAGAAATAATAGAAGGTTAGATGTATATAGATTATCAAGTCTAACTTGTAAATCATGTCCACTAAAATCATCTTGTCTTTCTGATAAAACACATTATAAACAAATGTATAGATGGAAATTTGAATCAATCATAGATAAGTATGCTGCAAAAATGAAAACTAAGAAAGCAAGAGATATTGTTAAAAAAAGACTAGCTCAACAAGCGTTTGTGCAATAAATCTACTAAATAGATTTATGTAGGATCAATAGTTGATCATCCATTTTGAACTATAAAAAGAACTTTAGGATGGGATCATTTTTTAGTCAGAACTAAAGTAAAAGTTCTAGGAGAAAATTCTTTAATTATGTTTACCTATAATTTTAGAAGACTTTTAAATCTAATAGGGATAGTTCTGTTCAAAAAACTGTGTATAGCCATTAAAAACAAAGATTTAACCCAAATTAGACAAGATATAGAAGAATATATCTTGCTGTTTGGAGTTTATATATCGTATTTTAGAAAATCTATTTTTTATTTTCAGATTTCTTATAAAAAGTTGAGATTTTTATAAAATAATCTTGAAATTGACTGTGAAATTGGTTTATTTTAGACTAAATTCACAGTCTGAATGATTTGTTATGTATTTTCTATTTGATAAATTTTGCTTCTGTAAAATCTAATCTATATCTAAATCCCATCTGACCTTCATAACTACTTCCTGAAATAAAATAAGGATGATTATGTTTTAATTCATTAAATGTACCTTTTTCATATATTCTAGTACTAACTCTATTTTGTTTATCTATATAATAGTATGGCCATTCAATTACATTTTTATCATTTTCATTAAAATCATAATTTTTTGAATCTTTATTAACAGTCAACATTATAAATTTTTTCTTATTTTTACCAGTCTTTGTATCTTTAAAAGTAGTAATTCTAATTAATAAGTTACTCTTTTCTATTCTCGGATTATTAAATTCATATAAACCATCTTTAGCAATATTTGCATTTTGATAATCTTTTATTGAATACCCACTACTTGCACAACCTGATAATAACACTATAATAAATAATGATATTGTTCCTAATATTTTTTTCATTCTTTCTTCTCCTAAATTTTATTTAATAACCACATCGATACATAACGTCGGTATTGAGGAACAAAGTAAGTAACGGTCAACTCCATTAAATTGTTTGCATCTCTTGCGAACAATAAAACCTAAAAGTTTTCTCATCTACTACTTCGTTTTTCTCCTATTTCTTGTTATGTGTGTAACTTCAATTATAAATAGAAACTCTTATTATCGTACACAAAAACAATGTTTATTCTTATGTGTCTTGTAAAAATATGATAATATATTAAGTATTAAAATAACTAATAAAGATTTCTATAAATACCTATAAATTGCATCTCTCAATTTAAATGAGATTATAATACTATTTAACTTAAAACTGTGATTTTAAAACTTAAATTTATGTTCTTTGGAGGTACTATCCTTTTTTTATTTTACTTCTAATATTTTGAAGAAGATAATTAGATTATTATTTTTTTCGTAATTCATGATAGCACTGTAAACACCCTGATTTTGATGGACCTAAAATAGAATTATAAAGTGTGCTCCACTCATGATTGTTTTTACATTTAAATAAAATAGGTGCTACCGCATTCACAACTTCTCCAATTCTTATAAATTCTCTACCATCTTGAAGAAGTTTTTTGTCTATTATCTCATTTGTCATTCTTCTTTGTGTACCCTCATGACATTTATTGCATCCATGAATAGACTTTAGATGTAAGAGAGGAGATTGTCTAAACCTTCCATGAAGTGGGCATATTATTGTAGTTTTAGTATATTTTCCTAAATACCTTGACTTAGTATAATCAAATTTATTATTAAATTTATCATTAGCATCTTTTAAAAATATTTTTTTTTCTTTAACTGTATATTTTTTCTTTTTTCTTTTTGGATTTTTTCTTTCTTTCTTTAACAAGTCAATACTTTTATGTTTTATTATATATTTTTCAAGGGAAAGATTCCTTAAAATATCAAACTTGAAAATCTCACTTCTGCCATTCGAAAAAATATTATTAATATAAAATTTACGAGTAATACGATTAACTTGATTTATTTTAAGAATTTGATATTCTATATAGGCTGCTTCGGAAGGTGTATCATAGACTAAATATTGAATAGTTTCTTCTCTTATTTTTGAATACTCATATGTATATCTCCGATATAATGCACTAAAAATATCATCATTATCATTATCCATATATGTAACACCTATTTTATAAGCTACTTTATATTCAGTATTATCATCTAAAGCTTTAAAATAATAAAGATAATATTTTGATTCTTTTCTTAAACCTTTGATAGTCCTACATACTGGACAAGAATTTTTACCACTTGTTACAGAATTATAAATTGAATCCCATTGATGACCAACATTACATTGAAATGTAGTTTTATAAGCCCCCGTAACATAATCGCTAATTCTAATAGTTCCTTTGGTATTGGCTTTTAGTCTTTCGTCAATAATATTATTAGTTATACTTTTCTTAATATTATTATCCTTTACTAGTGTTAATTTATTTCTTAAGTAAATAAATAACCTCTGTTTCAATTTAACCTATAGTTATATTTTCATGAATTTAGAACGGAACACCTGTAATTATGGAGATTAGAAATATAATTAAATCTCTTATTCCTACTGGAATAATTTTGTTATCCCATACTTTATAATAATAACTGAAATAAATTAAAGCAGAAGAAAAATAGAAAAATGACATCCAATTTCTAAAAATATTTAAATAGAATATAGATAATACATTAAAATTTTTTGAAAGAGGCATATTATTACTTATTTTTGGCACTCTAATTGAATTTGACCATAAGAATATAATTATGGTTGATATTGCAACAATGATTTGTAGTATTTTCCACAATTCTAGGGATGAGATATTAATATATAATACTGCAATCATGGAATCGAATGGTATATTTAAAACTGAATAATCATAATATTCAAAATATGTTATGACAAAAGACAGTATAACGACAATAGCAAAGAATAATCTAATCCATGCTAAAAAAGTACTATATAGAGATGATAAAAATTCTCCAATTTCTTCTGTATTGTCTCCCAACTCTTTAGGGGATTTTACTAAAAATAATAATGGAATATAAAACCAAAAAGTTGATTTAATACTCATTCTATAAAATATAGAGGAGAATATCAAAGTTAAATAAAATAATTTAAAACAACATGGGAAAACAACACTAGTAAAAACCGTTCCTAATTTATAAGCTATTAAATATGAATAACTTTTTTTGTTAATATTTTTGTTGGATTCACTATTCAAAATTGATTTATAAATTTTGAACGGATTATCAAATTTGAGTAGTATTTTATATGTTGAAAACTTCAAAAGATTACTTATTCTGTTGTCTTTTTCAATATCAGGAATTATTTCTGGAAATTTAATCAAATCTGTAACAAAGTTCATTTGGTACCAGTTGTCGCTAATATTATATAACCCATATTTTATGTACAAAAAAGTAGAGATTATTTTAAAAATAATGACAATTGTAATTAATAGGAAACTTATAAGACAAGCTAAACTTATTATGCCTCCTACTGTTATTGTTACAAACTGTAATAAGAGCATTCCAAAATCAATTTGAACAAGATTATTTATATAAATAAAAAGAAGATGCATAGATAAAAATGAACCAATAACTAAGCATATTTCAATTGTAATTCTTAATAGTTTATCTTTTAAAGAAAAATAAATTATTAATGATGATACAATTAGTAATGAGATGATTGAAAATATAAAATTATTAAATGATACAATAAAAATAAAACAAAAATATACTAATATATAAAATTTTATTTTTGAATTTGTTAATTTACTGGATGTTAAATATTTTATATTTTTATGTAATAAATCAAGAGATTTACTGATTGATTCTTTTGATTTTAAAAGTAATAATGGTGCAATACAAGTACTTGTTATAATATGCCAATATGTATTAAAATAAAATGCAATACCCCAATATATTGAAATGGAAATAATTATTTCTAAGATTGCGAGAACTGAAACTTCATTTATTTTTCTTGAGTTATAGCTTGAATACCATACCAATTGTAAAACCTCTTTACTTTTATTTAAATACAAACATTTATTTTCACATTATATATTAAATTAATACGAAGAAGCTTATCTACATATAATATCTTTGTTAATTGTTTATTATTTTCTAAACTTATATTATTTAGAAGAATAATAATCTAATAAATAAGGCTATCTTGGCACATAACGTCGGTATTGAGGAACAAAGTAAGTAAGGGTCAACTCCCCTTAAATTGCAAGCATCTCTTACGAACAATTTAACCTAAAAGTTTTCTCATCTATTACTTCGTTTGCCTCCTATTTCTTGTTATGTGTGGAACTTAATTAGTAAATTAAAACTGAGATTCTTCTATTCTATAGAAATTACTAATTGGTATACTTTTACTTTTTTAAATTAATCTTATCCATAATAATAATTTATAACATAAGCACATAACTATTCATTCAGGAATAATATTATCATAAATAACTATAATTTATTATTTATAAATAACTTAAGAACAACAATATTGCAATAATAAAATTGATTCTTTAAATTAGCGTGATCAAAGATACTAATATTTAGTAAAAGTAAATTATTTGACTTTGTAGCCATTTAGTGCTACAATAAAGAAAAAAAGGATTTATTATGTCTTTAGATGCAACAGTAAGAGCTAGAATTGATAGTAATTTAAAAAAAGATGTTGAAGCTATTTTTAAAGATATTGGGATTAATACTTCACAAGCTATTAATATATTTTTAAAAAAAGTACAAAGAGAACGAGGTATTCCTTTTTCATTAAAAATTCCTAATGAAACAACAATAAATGCAATGAATGAAGCACAAAATAATGAAGGTGAGATGATATCTCTGGATGATTTAAAAAGATAATGTTAAAACTATTTAGAACAAAAACTTTTCAAAAAGATAATAAAAAACAAAAGATTTCAGATCAACATTATTCGAAATATTTGCAATACTTAAGTTCACTTATAAAAGAAGAAACTTTACCAGAAGAAGCACTTGATCATCCCTTAAAAGGAGAATATAAAAGTTTTAGAGAATTTCATATAAGTGGAGATCTTTTAATTATTTATATTATTCAAGAGGATACACTTAAACTAGTAAGAATTGGAACTCATTCCCAACTATTCGAATAGAAGTAAAAAGTTAGATATCTTCTTTTCTTTCGATATCCTAGGCACATAACGTCGGTATTGAGGAACAAGGTAAGTAACGGCCAACTTCAATAAATAGCAAGCATCTCTTGCGAACAATTTAACCTAAAAGTTTTCTCATCTACTACTTCGTTTTCCTCCTATTTATTGTTATGTGGTGAACTTCAATTATAAATTGACACAAATACTGTTTTACTCTAAAAACTTGAAAATTTTTATACTTTACTTTTTTTGTAATCCTTATCCATTACTATAATTTATAAGATCGTCAGATAAAACTGAAATCATTGGATCTTTGCTTAGGAGTACATGTTTTTGTTATGAAACTACGTAATTTGAGACTTCAATTAAATTTTTATCTGGATCTCTAAAATAAACTGAAATGATAGAACCAGTGGCACCTGTTCTATTCACAGGCCCTTCAATAATTTGAACACCGTATGATTCTATATGTTTAATTGCATCATTTATCGGCATTGAAGTAATTAAACACAAGTCTGCACTTCCTGCTATTATATTTTGTGCTTTAGGCTTAAATTCATTACCTATCTCATGCAGATTAATTTTTTGTTTCCCAAATTGCAAAGCCAAACGATTATCACCAAAGAGAACCTTTTTCATTCCCAGAACAGTTTCATAAAAGTTTGCTGTTGTTTCAATATTTTTTACAGTTAAAACTAAATGGTCTAATCTGTCAATTTTCATATTATTTCCTTTTACACATAACACCTTAAACACTAAACTCAACGCATAGTAAAATGCCACGCGTTACGAATCCCTCTTGCACAATTTGTTAGGTATTTTAACAACCAACTTCTAACTGAGAGATTTAATGCACGCTTTGTAGATAACATCTTGGAACTCTTTAACCGTTACCTTACTTTTCAGCCTAGGCCCAATTTCAACGTCATCAAAATAAACCATCGGGTCGACAACATCTTCGTCTTTAAGCTCAATGTTAAGAGACTCTTCTACATCAACCACTACATTTATGATGTCTAATAGATCAACAGAAAAGCTTTGATCATAAAATGTTTTATCAATAGCAACTTCATCTGCACTAACATCAACACTTTTAGCCAAAGCATCTAATACTTTAACTTTTACAGTTTCACAGTTATCAGCCATAACGACGTTTGAATAAGTCATCGCTAATACTGAACAAAAAACAAGTTTGAGATATTCCATTATTTCCTCTTTATACCTAACGTTCGACGGCTAGATGTTATTATATTCTTTTATTTCATGATTAAAAAGTAGATTTATTGATAACTATTTTTTATATATAAAACTCTAGCAATTATTATGACATCATCAAATACGTCAAATAATATTCTATAATCACCAACACGGAATCTCTAAGCTGGTTCAAAATTAGTAAGTTTTTTTATATTTGTTAAGTTAGGAAAATCTTTAAGTGTTAAAAGTTGTTTATGTATTTTAGTTTTAAATGGTTCAGAAATATGCTTTAAATCTTTTATCGCACTTTTTCTAATTTCAATCTTCATTTTTTAAGTATTCTTCAAAAGATATAGTTTCTTCTTTTCTTGTAGCTTTTAATAGTTTTAAGTCTTCAATATTTTCATTTGATGTTATTTCAAGACCATCAGATTTAAAATGCTCTAACATCCATAAAACTTTTTCAGTTAATGATTCATTTTGAATATTTATTGTTAATGTTTGCATAGTTTTATCCAATAGTTAAATATAACATATATTATCAGAACTTAAGTGAATTTATCTTAAGTTTCGATATCTAATTTTTTAGTATTCAATAATCATAGTTAAATTAGACTTTATGATAAGACTTAATATAACGTTTGACTTCAGCGACGCTCTGCGTTCGCTGATAGGATTTGTTATATTATTTTTTCCAATGATTTGACATAATTTCATGTCCTACAGTTTCAACACTCTTCCAATCTTTATTTGGTGCTTCAAATATTAAGCTTAGACAAACATTATTTATATCATCACCTAAGGCTATACTTCTCATTGTGTATTTGTCATTCTTAGTTGTGACACCATAACCAATTAAATGGTTATCTTTAAAAGTATATGGTTTATGAACGATAGTTCTATTCATGTTAAATGCTAAGTTAGTCACCTTATTTTTAACATAAAATGATGGAATTAATTTATCTGGATTCTGTAGTAAATTGTTTTTACAATTTTTAATATAATGTAATGAAAAACCTATCTTAAATTGTTCATTCTTGTCAAATTTATCTTTTGTAATGTAAATAGATGATGCATCATTTTCTATTCTTCTTTCTACAAACCAATCTTTTGGTATTTTATAGTAACTATCTAAATTTTTAGTCCAGTATTCTGCATCAGGAAGATCTGTATTTTGAAGATTAAGATTTGGAACCCTTTTATTTTTATCACACAGTATTATTAAATGATCCAATGATAATATTTTTGTACCGTCAACTAAATGTCCATATTTTTCTTGCTTTAATTCTCTATTTAGTTTAATACAACCACTTGAATTATCAACCGGGGATATAATAGTTTGATTTAATTTAGATATTAATTTAGTTCTATTTTCATCAGAAAAAACTTCTATTATCATGTTATATTTTTTATTTAATTTTACATTTGATAAAGTAGCATGAGTTCCACCAGTGTATTTGTCTTTTGATGATAAATAGTGAGTATACACAATATCTTTATTTTCATTTGAAGGATTAGATAAAGTCATTTTTGTCCAAACTTTTTTATTTGAAAATTCTTTTTTAATATTTACTTTAAAATAATAAACTAATTGTGATTTTTTTCCCTGCGTATTTGCTAACCAATATCCTGCTTTAATTACTTTTAAATATTCATTTTCTTCAGCTTTTGGAAAACTTGAACTATAGCTATCTTCATTTGATTTTATCCCAGATAACCATACTTGTTCTTGCACAATTATTGCAGCTCCCCCATTTGGAATGCCATTTGGTCCTGTTATTACACAGCCTGTAAAACTTAATATAGCAATTATTACTACAACAATATAATTAATTTTTGTCATTTTCATCCTTTATAATACATTTAAATAAATATCAAAGTTAATCTTGAATTAAGCGTAATAAAGTATATATAACTATTTATTTAATGCTATTTATTTAAAGTTACATGTCTCAGTTATTATGGGTTTTATTTTTTTTCATATACATATAGGAAAATTTTAATTAGTAACTAAAGGATTATATAATTAATTTACTTATTTTTTGATTTTGATGATATAACGTCGGTATTGAGGAACAAAGTAAGTAACGGTCAACTCCATTAAATTGTAAGCATCTCTTGCGAACAATTTAACCTAAAAGTTTTCTCATATACTACTTCGTTTTCCTCCAATTTATTGTTATCTATGTCACTTTAATTACTAAAGTCTAACTTCTATTTTCCTAATCAATAGAAACTTCTAATAGTATTTATAATTGTTGATGTCGAATGACATCAACAATCAAAATCTTTTACTTTCTCTCATCCTATCCGTTACTATGATTTATGTCTCGAAGATAATGTTTAATTTGAGAGAAAACTGTGACTAATGATTTAAAACTTTAAATACTAGAGTCTAACTAATCGAAACTTAAAACTTTTAACTTATTCATTCACATATTATTTGTTATCTTGTATTGTAGAGATAGGTTATTTTAATTCCCTCTAATATTATTTTTGATAAAATCATATTTAAAATTGAGGTGAACATTTGAAAAAAAATATACTTATGCTAATATTTATTAATATTAAATTATTAGCAGATGAAAATACTACAGATAAAATTACAACTTATTCTTTTACATTACTTGAAGTAATATCTTTGAGCACTGCAATAATATCAATCTGTTTAGGGATATTTGCAATTTGGTTAACATTACATCTAAAAAATGAAGCCGATAGCATGAATAAAGAAACAAAGAATATGTTAATGGAAATTAAGATTGATGCACGAACAGTGACTAGTGGAGTTATTGGAGAAATGGAGAAATGGGGAAATCTTGGTCGTGAAATATTAACATCAAGTTCAAAAAATGAAACACAAGGTGGTGTAAATAATGCAGGAACATCACTACAAACAAATAAAGACGATTCTATCAAAGGAACTATCAATGGCAAATAATTTATTTATATCTTATGATCTAAACTCTACACATAAAAACTATGATGGAGTTATTAATGAAATTAAGAATTTAGGAGACTGGGCGTCAATTCAAAAGTCTATGTGGTATTTAAATAGTAATTTGACTGCACAAGAGGTTGCAACTAAAATTCATTCACATATGGAATCAAATGACACCTTAATAGTGATAGATACTTTTAATAATGATGCATATTGGTATAATCTATCAGATGAAGTGGGCTCTCATATTCAAAATCATTGGAATAAATAATTATAGTGATTAATAATTTTCTAAGTTAAATTATTAATCGCATTCCCTTTTATATCTTTAAACTAGTTGAGAATTCCGGCGACTGTCACCAAATCTTTCATAATCAATATAAAAATCTAGCATTTAGCATAGTCAGATAACGTTTGACTTCAGCGGCGCTCTGCGTTCGCTGCAAGAGTTTGTTATATTTTTACTTTATTTTGACTAATACTAATATTAAAGTGCCATTAGAAAACAATTTAGTATCGTGTCCCCATTATTTGGTATTTATGTTCGATGTAGACCATAAATAGAATGATCCACTATTCTTCCATTTAGGTTTTCTGCATTAGAAATTATTCCTTCTAGCTTCATACCTAAACGTTTACATACAGCTCTACTTGCCATATTATCAGACGCTACTGATATTTCTATTTTATTCATTGATAACTCACTAAATGCAATTTCTATAAGCTTTTTACAAACACGATTTATTATGCCATTTCCTTGAACTGACTCTTTAATCCAATAACCAATCTCAACTTTCTTCAATTCATGATTTATCGTATTGAAACTTGCATTACCAACTAATTCGCCATTAAACCAGATACCACAGACCATTGATTTACCATCAGCATAGTCATGGAGAGATTTACGAATATATGAAATAAAGTCCTTCTCATTTTTACAATGAGCAGGCCATACTAACCATTTTTCAAGGTAGGTTGAATTTTCTTTAATTAATGTCGTATAAATTTTGGCAAATGATTCTTGGACTAAAGTCAATTTAATTTCTTCATCAATTATTGTGCTGAACAATTTACTCTCCTTATAAATATAACTATTTATTATTTATTCTTTTAATAATTTAGTATCGTTTCCCCGTTATTTTAACAATTTACAGTTTGTTATATATTTGAGGAGCGAATAATCAACTGTATATTGTTAGATTGAACGCCTTATTATGAAATTTTACAACTCACCCTGAATTCCACCATTTTTCACTTTTTCCATATAGTCTTTATCTGGAATTAAATCCTTGTTATCTTTTGCTAACAAAAGGGTTTTATTAATAATATCTTTTGCATTTTTGGTTGAATATAACCAGAAACTATATGAGCCTATATACTTTTTCATAGCAGGACTTAATGCACGTAAAATAAAAGTAACGATTCTATTGGATTCATGTTCTAAACTAGTCAAGTAATCATAGTATGTATAAAGAATACTTTGTTGCTCCTTCTCCGTCTTTGCGACAAAATTATCCATACTTTTTAAATTGTTTTTCACAAACTCATTCAAATTCTTTCGGTTTATCTCCAAACCATTAAGATATAAAAGTGTTTCGAATATTTGTACTAGGTTTATATCATCGTATCCAAGTTGTAATGAAAATTCATTTGGCAAGTGTGAAAAACTTTGGGAATGAGCTTTTAGAATATCGAATTCATCACTTAGGAATGTTTTAGTAAGTAACTCTTGATCTCCTTCAGTAATCCTTTCCATTAGTTCTATATGGGGTTTTATTGTATGTCTTAGTAAAATAAATTCCGAAAATAGAACTCTGTGTGCTACATCACAAATGTAATTAACAGCATAAATTTTCTGTTTTGTTTCTTTTACTCTTCTAGCATAAAACTGCATCAATATGATAGTAGAAGATGCACCAAGTGTGGCTAAAAGTGGAATTATGAATTTTTCATTGAGAAAAAAATCTAGCAAAGTTTACTCCTTACTGTCGAATGATATAACGTTTGACTTCAGCGACGCTCTCTTTGCGTTCGTCTGCTAGAATTTGTTATATTTTTATTTATTCTTTTAATAATTTGGTATCGTCGTTATTTTTCGTAAATAGTTTGATAACAGTACATTAATATTCTACTTTCTGAATATAAACTTGAGACATTATTTTAATATCTTGTTGTCCATCAGAATCTACTTGAACATCTAAGATTTCTTTCATAAAAGATATACAAAGTTTAATACCTTCTTTTTCAGAAACTATATCTTTCAAAAATATTTTATTATTATTATATTCTTCTGGAAAATTAATAGATATATGAGTCATTAGTTTTTTACTTTCTTCCCATATCCTATACTTTATAGTTCCTTTATCATTAATTTTGATTTTACTACTTTTTTCCAAAAATTTATGAATTGTTCCTGCTTTATTCCATGTAGCTAAATTCTTAGTAATATATGCATCATTCCAATTATCAAATATTGGAAAATGTAAAAGTAAATTTCTTATAAAACTAAAAAGATCACTAACAATTATTCCTTCAAGTGGAGGTCTAGTCTTTTTTATTAGTTCAATATAATATTTAATTGGTTGATATCCTAAAAGTTCTTTATATACTGAAAAAATTTCTCGTATTTTATAAAACCTATAAGATGCTTTATTTTTTAAAAAATCATTATGAGATAGTTCTTCATATAAATCATAAAATCTATTATAAAATAAGTCTAAAGCAATTCTTTCTTTTTCATTTGGTTTAATATTAAGATTTTTCATATTTATCCTTATATGTAACGTTTAACTTCAGCGACGATTGCGCTGTCTTATAGGCTTTGTTAGCTTTGATATATAAATTAATTTTTATCAATATAAATATAAAGAGAAGTAATTACTTTTACTTTATCTCCAAATATTGTTTCATATGTTATTTCAATTGGAAATGGATATGAAAAGGTACCACTTTTTTTACTACCTTTAAGATAGCCTTTAATTTCTTTTGCCATCTTAGAAAAATGAATCGGAATATTGACATTTAACCCCATTCCTAATATCTGTCTATATTTTACATTATAAAGTTTTGCCAAATCTCTTTTCGTAACAATTGGTATACTACTTAATTGATTCTCTTTTATAGTATATCCTTCATAGAAAATTTTTGACGACTTACTTTTTTTAAATTCTAACTTGTCTTTTAGCAATAAGTCATATTTGAAATTATGTGCTGGTATATTAGAATTATTTTTTACATTTAAAGTAAAAAATAATTCTGTATCCCTAATCCACTTTACTTCTTCTATACTTTTCAATACTATCGTTGTTTGATTTTTTACTTTTAATAACTCATTCAAATTTTTATAATATAATTCAGTATGATTTTTAGGCTCAATAACCTTTGATATCCTAGACTGAAAGTTTAGTGATTTCCCTTTTTCCTTATTAGTTAGATTTTTTTCTTTAATTATTCTATAATCTATTAATTCTTTAGTTCTGACTATTTCATAATTTACTCCACTAGTACCTATAATTCCTTTTTGTTTTATGCTGGTAGTTTTGAGATTTTTATCATCTGTTTCTATCATGATATCATTGATTACTGATTTTATACTTATGACATTAGTATAGATTATATATAAAATTCCAAGAACAATAATAATATTTATACTATTTTTTATTACATTAACTATTTTTTCTATTTTTTCTATTTTCATATACTTGTCCTTTTAAATACTAAATTTACTTGAAGAAGAAATCTTTATGGAGGCCATTTCTTTTTAAAGTTTCGTAATGATTGCGTTGTACTATTTGGAGTTAAATCCAACTAAGGTTTAAACCTCTCAAACATATTAATATATGTAAATCCATTGGGTTACTCGTTCCTCTCAAATATTTTGATATCCTTATATAAAACAAGAATCAACTATTTTATTAAGCATTTTTATATATCTAGCTTTATATGCATCCCTTTTAGGAATAAAAGAAACTTTTTTTAATTCATTTTTATTATTTAATTCATTACATAATTCTTCTCTTAATTTATCAAATATAGAAAGATCATATTCATTATAAAATCTTCTTTCATAAATAAACATGCAATCTTCTATTATAATCTTCTTTTTAGTTTCAGGTAGACT
>JABSOL010000127.1 GCA_013215985.1 Campylobacteraceae bacterium | reverse complement strand
ATAATGTTCAAGTTCAAATAATTCATTCTTTTTTATTAATACTTTATATTCATTATTTAATTTAGCAGAAAAATATTCTTCTGTATCGTATAGACTTTGAGTTTTTATAATTTTTTCATTTTCTGAAATAACCATTGAAGAAGTATATGTTTTTAAAACATCATTTTTCAAGTTCTGCATTTTAAGAATAATATCTTTACTTAGTATATTATCATACAAAATAAAATTTGCTTGATTTGCAGATATAATCTTATTTTTACTTAGTTTTTTATAGTTTATTTTTAATTGTGATCCAAATTTAATTACATTAACAAATTGTGACTCATTATTAAACATAACTAGATCCTTACTTCATAACATTTATTAATAGTTTTTCTTTTACAAAAGTTTTTGCTTCTTCATTTTTCATTGAATTTAAAGAATAAGCTTCTGAAATATAAAAATCTATTTTTGAGAAAGGTTTTGGAATAACAAATTTATCCCAAGAATTAAATTGCCAGTATTTATCAACTTTTACATTTACAAATATTATTTTTGTATTAGTTTTTTGAGCTATTAAAACAATACCATCAGCAACAGAATGTCTAGGTCCTTTTGGGCCATCAGGTGTGATTGCTATATCAATACCAGATTTTATAGCTTTAATAGCGCCTATTAAAGCTTTAATTCCACCTCTAGTACTAGATCCTCTTAAAGAATCAATTCCTAAGTATTCCATAGTTCGAGCAATAGTTTCACCATCTCTATGTTCAGAAATCATTCCTGATACTTTTTGATTTCCTCTAATTTTTTTAAAACTAAAAGGTTGCATAATTAATTCCCCATGCCAAAAAGCTATAAGATAAGATTTATCTTTTAGCTCTTTGTTTGGTAGATGATAAGTTTTTTTAGAACTTAGGTAAATAAATCTAATAAATAACTGCAAAATAAATGGTAAAACTGATATTTGCAAATATCTTAATAATCTTTTCATTATTTAGCTATTTCACCTTTTAATGCAGTTCTTGAAGCAGAAATAATTTTAACATTAACAAATTTACCTAATAATTCATCGCTTCCTTGAACAAATACAAGTAATGAGTTATCACTTAGTCCAGCAACTTCACCATTTGATTTAAGGTCTTCAAAGAATACTTCAATTGTTTTACCAACATTTCTTGCTAATAATTCACTTTGGTGTTCTTTATGTAAATCAATTAAATCAGTTAATCTCTTAGATGCAATTTTATCATCAACTTCAATATCTTTAAGGTCTAATGCAGCTGTATTAGGTCTTGGAGAGTATTTAAAGTTGAAAATTTGATCGAATTTAAGTTCTTTAACTACATCTATAGTATCTTGGTAATCTTCATCACTTTCACCTGGAAATGCAACAATAATATCAGTTGTAATTCTAAGTTCAGGAATAGCATCTTTTAATTTTTTAGCTCTATTTAAAAACCATTCTTTAGAATATCCACGTTTCATTGATTTTAAGATCTTAGTAGATCCACTTTGCAATGGCATATGAATACATTTAGAGATTTTAGGATTTTTAACAAATTCTTCTAAAAATTCATCACCCATATGTAAAGGATGAGGAGATGTAAATCTAATTCTTCTTAAACCATCAATTTTAGAAATCTCTTGTAAAAGTTTTGTAAAAGTGCTTTTTGCACGTCCATCTGAAAATCTTCTTCCATATGAATTTACGTTTTGTCCTAATAACATTACTTCAACAGCACCATTATCAACATCTTTTTGAATTTGGGCCACTAGCATTTCAGGAGGAATAGAAATTTCATCACCTCTTGTTGCTGGCACAATACAGTACGTACACTGTTTATCACAACCAATTGAGATATTAACAGCAGTTCTATATTTACTAGTTTTTAATTTAGCAAATTCATAAGTTGATTCATCATGGTCTATATCAATTTCAACAGCACCTTTAACATCAACAACATCTTTTATTTTAGATATATTTCTAGCACCCACAACAAAGTCCACATAAGGAGCTCGTTTCATGATATCTTTACCTAAATGAGAAGCAGTACAACCACAAACACCTATTTTAGCGCCTGGTTTTTTCTTAACATTGAATTGACCAATTTCAGAAAATAGTTTTTGTACTGGTTTTTCTCTTACAGAACAGGTATTAATAATAATTAAATCTGCTTCTTCCATAACTGTAGTAACATCATAATTTTTATGCTCATGAAGTTCTGCAATAATATGCTCAGAGTCAGTATCATTCATCTGACAACCAAGCGTTTGTATAAATAATTTTTTGTTTTCTACTTTACTCATTTTTGACCTTAACTTATATTGTATGAACCTCATACATATATTCTGCATCAGCAAGTCCATATTTAACTTCTCTGAAATATACGTTTACATCTTCATTTTCTAAAGCATCTACTAATGCCATCATGTCTTTGTGCGAATTATCTCTGTCAAAATAAAACATTTGGTGAGAATTTTCTTTTAAAAGTTCTTTAATTTTTTCAAATTTAATTTTTTTTGGTTTTTCATTTAATTCATTTCTTGCAATTAACAGTTCCATCTAGATAACCTTTTCTTTTTTTGTAATTAAAGATTATGATATCTAAAACTTACTTTAATTTCTATAAAAGTTCTTTTTGCTATAATATAACTCTACATTACATTGATACCAAAAATTACATTTCAATGTTAAACACAAAGGGAAATTATGGATAAGATTTTAGATATTTTAGACTCTATCGCTTACGAAAAAGGTCTAAAAATTACTGATGTTGAGAATGCATTAAAAGAAGCATTAATTAAAACTGCTGAAAAAATGGTTGATCATACATTAAAATTTGATGCAGAAATTGATAAAGAAAATAAAAAATTAAATTTATTCCAAAAAATCGAAGTAATTGATGAAGATGATACAAGATTACTTGCAAATGCTGTTGATGAATGGGATAAACCTTTAAACATTGATAACTATATGATTATTGATGAAGCTAAAGAAATTGATTCTGATTTAGAAATTGGTGATTTTATTAATTATGATTTAGAATTCGAAAATATGGGAAGAAATGCGGCCAGTATTTTAATGAATAATTTTGAATATAAACTACAAAGATTTATTGAAGTTAATTTATTAGCTAAATATCAAGATAAAACTGGAAAAATTGTTAATGGTACTGTTACAAGAATTGATGCTGAAGAAAATACTTATGTTGATATTGGTGAAGTAAGAGGAATCTTAACTAGAAAGAATAGAATTAAAGGTGAGTCATTTAAAATTGGTGATACTTTAAAATCTGTTGTAAAATCAGTTAATATTGATAAAGAAAATGGTTTAGTTGTTGAATTATCAAGAACATCTCCTAAATTCTTAGAATGTTTATTAGCTTTAGAAGTTCCTGAACTTAAAGATAATAGAATTGCTATTGAAGCAAGTGCTAGAATCCCAGGTTCAAGAGCTAAAATTGCATTATCAACTTATGAAGCACAAATTGATCCAATTGGTTCAGTTGTTGGTGTTAAAGGTGTAAGAATTACAGCAGTATCTGCTCAATTAAATGGCGAAAATATTGATTGTGTTCAATACTCTGATATACCTGAAATGTTTGTTGCACGTGCTCTATCACCTGCAATTATCTCTTCTGTTAAAATTGTTAAATCAAAAAATATTGACGAAAGAGATAAAGCAATTGTTACAATTCCTAGTGATCAAAAATCTAAAGCAATTGGAAGAGCTGGTTTAAATATTAGATTAGCTTCAATGTTAACAAAACATACAATTGAATTAGTAGAAACTGATGCTATTGGTATTGCTGGTGATATGACTGCATCTGCTGAAAATAAAACAAAAGATACTACTTCTTTAGCAGCTCTATTTAAATAATGAAAAAAATATATTTTTATGACTCAGTAAAAAAACAAAAGATTCTTTTTGAATCTATTGTTGAAAAAAAAGTAAAAATATATGTTTGTGGTCCTACGGTGTATGATGATTCTCACCTAGGACATGCAAGATCAGCGATTGCTTTTGATTTATTACATAGAGTTTTAAAAGAAAACTCTTACAATGTAATAATGACAAAAAACTTCACAGACATAGATGATAAAATTATCAAAAAAATGCATTCAACTTCTCAAACACTTCCAGAACTTACAACTTTTTACATTAATGAATATAAAAAAGATATGTCTATATTAAATATCTTAGAAAATACTCTTGAACCTAAAGCTACAGATAATCTAGACGTAATGATTGAAATGATTTCTGACTTATTGCAAAAAGATATTGCTTATATAACTTCAAGAGGTGTATTTTTTGATATATCTAAAGATGTAGAATATGGATCTATTTCTAAAAGAGCAAGTGATGAAAATTCACAAGCAAGAGTTCAAGAAGATACAGAAAAACGTAATCAAAGTGATTATGCTTTATGGAAGTTTGAAAAAGAAAATGATGTATCTTATGAAGCTCCTTTTGGTAAAGGTAGACCAGGCTGGCATATTGAATGTTCTGCTATGATTAATAAACATTTAGCTTATAAAGACACAGAATATCAAATTGATATTCATGGTGGTGGAGCTGATTTATTATTTCCTCATCATGAAAATGAAGCTAGTCAAACTAGATGTTCTACAAATAAACAATTAGCAAAATATTGGATGCACAATGGATTTGTAAATGTTAATGGTGAAAAAATGTCTAAATCTTTAGGTAATTCATTTTTCTTAAAAGATATTCTTAAATCTTATTCAGGTGAAGTTATTAGATTCTATTTATTAACTGCACATTATAGAAGTGATTTTAACTTTAATGAAGAAGATTTGATTTCATCTAAAAAAAGATTAGATAAATTCTATAGAATCAAAAAAAGAATTTATGGAACTATTGCATCCAAAGTTAATAAAGACTTTGAAAAATCAATGTTTGAAGCTTTAAATGATGATTTAAATTCATCAAAAGCTATTGCTTTGATAGATGAACTTATTTCTGTATCAAATGATCATTTAGATAAAAACTCTAAAGACAAAAATTATAAAAAAGAATTAGTAGCAAATATAGAATTTATTAATAATATTTTAGGAATTGGTTTTAATGATGCATATACATATTTTCAATATGGCATAAATCAAGAAAGCATAAATCAAATAAATGAATTAATAGAAAAAAGAACTCAAGCCAAAAAAGATAAAAATTTTGAACTTTCAGATCAAATAAGAAATGAATTAAAAGAAATGGATATATCAATAATGGATACACCAGCAGGTGTAGTTTGGGAAAAACTATAATAAAAACCTAGAATCTCTATTAATTAATAGAGATTCTAATACTCTTGTAAAATTTATAATTTTCAAAGTACAGATCAAAAAATTACTTCTGAATATTATCAAACACAAAGATTTTAAATCTTTAAATCAATTTTATTTAAATAACAATACTCCATTTCTTTATTATTATATATCTTAATATTAAATTAAGTTTATAGATGTAATAATTATACCTAGCTTGCGTTAGGTATATTAATAAAAAGGTAACTTTTGAATGAAACTAAAGAAAAACTAATTAAAATAGCAATTACTACTATTCAAAAATATGGTATTAATGGATTAACAATTAGAGATCTTGGAAATGCAGTTGGAATTAAATCTTCATCTGTTTTATATCATTTTAACAATAAAGATGGTTTATTAAATGAATTAATAAAAGTATATAATGAAAATTTTTTTCTAATTCTTAAAGATATTGATAACAAACATACTTCTGCATTAGATAGATTAGATGCATTAGTATCACTTTTTCAAAATGTATTAAGTGAAGATAAATTGTGTTTATGTGCAATGTTAGCATCAGATAATGAAATATTAGATCAAATAACGAAAAAAAATACTCAAGATTTTTTCAGAGAACTTGAAATATGGATAAAAAATAATATTTTAGAATTAAAATTAGATGCAAATTTAAGTTTGGTACTTATTTCTTCTTTGGAAGGAGCTATGTTAATTGATAAACTTAACAATAATAGTCAAAAACTTTCAGCAATAAGAGTTTGGTTAAAAACTCTATAGTTAAAAATGAAGTTATAATACTTCATTTTTTTTAAAATATTTACCTACTTAACGTTAGGTTTATAAAAAAGGAAAAGTTATGAATAAAATAAATACAGCACTTATTATAGGTGGAACTTCAGGGATGGGTCTTGCAACTGCAAAAAAATTAGTAAAAAAAGGTATTTCAGTTACAATTGTAGGAAGAAATACTAAGAAACTAGAAAATGCAAAAAATATTTTAAATGGTGAAGTCAATACAATTCAATGTGATTTATATTCTCAAGATGATCTTAATGAATTGATAAATACGATTAACAATACAAACAGCCATATTAATTATTTACTTAATTCTGCTGGTTATTTTAATCCTAAAGAGTTTTTAAAACAAGATATTAATGATTATAATCTATATATGGATATAAATAAAGCAATTTTCTTCATATCACAAACAGTGGCTTTAAATATGAAGAAGTATAATAAAGGAAGTATAGTAAATATTGGTTCTATGTGGGGTAAACAAGCTGTCAAAGCGACCCCTTCTTCTTCTTATTCTATGGCTAAAGCTGCTTTACATTCTTTAACTCAACATATGGCTATGGAGTTAGCTGAATTTGGAATTAGAGTAAATGCAGTATCGCCTGCAGTTGTAGAAACAACAATATATGAATCATTTATAAAAGCAGAAGAAGTTCACACTGCACTTCAAGGTTTTAATGATTTTCATCCAATTGGAAGAATTGGTCAAGCAAATGATGTTGCAGAAACAATTGAATTTTTATTATCAGAAAAAACTTCTTGGGTTACTGGTGCCATTTGGGATATAGATGGTGGAGTAATGGCGGGAAGAAATTAAATTTTAATAATATTAAAGAGAAATATTAATTTAATTTAGTATTTCTCTTTTTATAAATATATAAACTAGAGAAAGGCTGAAAATGAATAGTGATAATAAAAAGAGAGTTATATCAAATTCAAATAATATAGAATGGCAAAGATACAATAATAATATTTTTAAAAAAATATTTTCTAAAAATAATGATAAAGAGACTTCTCTAATAAAATTTAAAAAGAACTCTAAAATGTCAAACATAAAAAAAATAAATAGTGTTGAAATATTAATACTTGAAGGAACTTATATTAATGAATATGGAAAATTTGAAGAAGGTACTTATTTGAAATTACATGAAGAAAATGAAAATATGGTTCAAAGTAAAAATGGATGTATAATATTTCGTAAGATAAACTATTATTCAAATAGTGACAAATATATTATCAATACATACTCCTCCTCATGGTTACAAGGATATGGTAATTTAAAAATTATGCCTTTAAGTGAGAAGACTGCTTTAGTTAAATGGCCAAAAGATGAACATTTTATTCCTCAGTTACATTGGGGAGGAGAAGAAATTTTGGTTATTAATGGAACTTTTATTGATGAGTATGGAACTTATGAAAAAGGAACTTGGATACGTAGCCCTCATCAAAGTAAACATCATCCATATGTAAAGGAAGAAACAATAATCTTTGTTAAAACTGGTCATCTAATAAATTGATTTAATTTTTAATAAATGTTAAATAGAAATAATTGAATAAATCAAAAGGAATATAATTTGAGAAAAATAGGTAAAAAAAGTGCAAAAAAAAAGCTTTACCTTAAACAACTTCAATAGTTGAATAAGATAAAGCTTTGTAAAAAACTTAAAT
>JABSOL010000126.1 GCA_013215985.1 Campylobacteraceae bacterium | reverse complement strand
CTGATAAATAATAAAGCTATAGAAGCTATTAAAAACAATGATATAAATACCTTAGATAAAATTCAAGAAGAAATTAAAGATTTAGAAAATGAACTTGAAGTATTAAAAGATAGTATTTATAAAGCTTCTTTTACAAATACGTATAATCGTAAATATTTATTTAAAGAAATTCTAGACTCACAGCAAAAAACACTAAATGAAGGAATATTGTTATACTTAGAAATTACAGACTATGAATACTTAATACAAGAGCATAATAATATAATTGCTGATAATTTATTGATTTTTATAATTAATTATATTAAAGATAAATTAAAAGAAGAACAAATAGAATTTACGTGTATTCGTTATTACCAAAATACTTTTATAATCACTATAAAAAACTCTAAAATACTTTTATTAGATAATATTATTTCAAATATAAATTCATCTATTAAAAATAAAACATTAAAAAGTAAATCTGGTGTTATTCTTCAGCCTAAGTTTGCCTATTCATTAGAAGAGTATAAAAGCAATGAAAACTTTCTTGGAATATTTGAGAACTTAAATAATAAACTATAAAAAAACCTAAGTATTAAAAACTATTATAAAAGTCTTTTAATACTTTTTGCGCTTCTTCTATATCTATTTCGTTGAAAGTGATTTTAGTTCCTACTTTTGCTTGTGATAGTTTAAAACAATCAATATCAAATACTGTTGCTATTTTTGCATAACCACCAATAGTTTGTCTATCTTTTAATAAAATTATAGGTTGACCAGAAATTGGTATTTGTATTGAACCATAAGCTATTCCTTCTGATATTATTCCAGAAATATTAGGAATAATTTTTTCTCCATTTAATTTAATACCCATTCTATTTCCTTCATTTGACACTTCAAAAGTAGATGAAAAGAATTTATCTTTTTCTTCTTTGTTAAATTCATTTTCTTGATATGTTAAAAGCACTCTAAGTTCAAGAGTATTTTCATATTTTGGAATATATTCTTTTTTAACTTTTTGTTTAATATTAAAATTTGAACTAGCAAATTCAAGAAAGTCATCTTTTTTTAATGCCCTACCCTTTAATCCACCTATATTCTCTTTTATAGTAGTTGCATTGCTATTAAACTCTTTTTCAAGTACAAATCCACCTTTTACACAAAAATAAGCTCTTTGGCCATTTATAGACTTTTTAAAAGCTAAAGTATCACCTTTATTTATTTTATATGTTTGCCAAGGTTTTTTATAATCTCCATTAATCTCAAAAGAAAAGTCTGCTCCAGTTATACTTATATATGTATTTTCTTGGGCTTTTATTTCTAAACCAGGAAAACAAAGTTCAAGAACATTAGTATTTTTATCATTCTCTAATAGTTTATTAGCCCAAAGATAAGCATATTCATCCATTACTCCTGAGCTTGTAAGTCCAATATGTGCAAAACCAAATCTACCTTTATCTTGAACTAAAGATAATATACCTGCTTTTATAATTTTAAATCCACTCATATAACTCCACCTAAACTTAAAAATTCTTCTTTTGAAATGGAATAAAACTCTACCTCATCACCCACATTAACAGGACATAAGTTATTTAAAGATTTATCAAACATTTCTAAAGGAGTTTTTCCAATTATATTCCAGCCTCCTGGAGAATTAGATGGATAAATAGCACTTTGTTCATTTGCAATTGCAACTGAGTTTTTAGGAATCTTTTTTCTAGGATTAGGCAATCTATTTACATTAATACGATCATCAACTTCACCCATATAAGCAAAACCAGGTGAGAAACCAATAGCATATACTCTATAGTTTTGTGAAGAATGAATTGAAATAATGTCTTCTATTGAAATATCTTTAATTTGTGAGATTCGCTCTAAATCAAATCCTACTTCGCTCCCATAATAAACAGGAATAGAAATAACTTTTGAATCAGAAGTTTTTTCTTCTTTAACTTCTAGATTCTCTAATAGTTCTTTAATTTCTTTATATGTATATTTAAAAATGTCATATTTAATTAAAATAGAAGTATATGAAGGAATAATATCTATTATGCCTTCAAGTGTTTTAATATGTAAAAAATATGATTTTATTTCTTTTGAGACATCTAATGATATTTTAGATGAAAAGTATATAATTAAAGAATCAACTGATGCAAGTTTAATTTCCATTAACTTAGAATCTTTTTAATGTTTTTTACAAATTCTAAAGCTTTATCATTATCACCATGAACACAAAGAGTATCAGTTTTTAGAAATAACTTTTTTTTATTTATAGAATACATATAACCATTATCTTTTAATAGTGTAATTCTATCCATAAGTTCAAATTCATCATGTATAACAGCATCAGGATGAGATCTTGATACTAATGATCCATCATCATTATAGTTTCTATCTGCAAATACTTCATATAATAAAGATATTCCATATAGTAAAGCTATTTTGGCATAAACATCATTTTTACTAGAAGATAAAATCATTAGTTTAAGATTTTTACTACAAGAAGAAATAGCAGATAAAATAGCTTTAAAGATATTTTCATCTTTCATCATATCATTGTATAAAGCACCATGAGGTTTAACATAAGATATAAGTCTATCATTAGATACACAAATAGCACTTAATGCTCCTATTTGATATACAACAATAGCTTTTATTTCTTCAAGTGTACATACCATTGAACGCCTACCAAAACCAACAAGGTCTTGATAAGCTGGATGTGCACCTATTTCTAAATTATGTTTTTTTACTTCTTGAAGGGTTTTAGTCATAGTTAAAGCATCACTTGCATGAAAACCGCAAGCTAAATTTACCATATCTACATAAGGCATGATTTTTTCATCCATACCTAATTTATAAATACCAAAACTCTCACCCATATCACAGTTAAGTTTTATTTTCATAATCATCCTTATTTTATATAATATTATTCTAACATATAATTAAAAATAAAATAATAAGAAATAAAATCTTAAGGATTATTTTTTAAATACATTCTATGTCTAAATCTACCTTTTTATTATTAATTCTTATAAAAAGAAGAGTTACGATTAGTATACAAATTAAAACAATATTTACTTTATATATAACTAAAGCAGCAATAATTCCAATTAATAAAAGAATTGAAAATCCTTTAAAAATATACGATAACAAATACGTACATACACATAAAAATGAAAAACCTACAAACATTAAAAGTTCATACATAGTTTAAGCCTTAAAAAAAAATTGTGTTTAACTAAAAACACTTATTATTTTTGAATCATAACAATCCAAAGTGTTCTAAAGGTGGCTTTTTATGAATAAGTTGAATTATTTTCACTATTTAATTATTCTTACATAACTTTGACTTTTCTAGACTACTCAAGCATTAAACTTGGCAAGTAAAATACTATTTCGGGGAAATAAGTAATTAAGGCAACTGCTATTACCATTAGAATAAAGAATGGAAAAGTAGCTTTTAAAATATACTCTATTTTTTCATTAGATATACTTTGAATTATAAATAATGAAAATCCAACAGGTGGAGTAATTTGTGACATTTCAACCATAAATACTAAAAATATACCAAACCATAAAGGATCAAATCCTGCTAATACCACTATTGGTAAAACTATAGGCAAAGTCATAACTACAATAGATATTCCATCTAAAATCATGCCTAGAACTATATACATTACACCAATAATTAAAATAAGCATATAAGGCGATAATCCTAAAGTTGTAATATATTCACTTAAAGCAGTAGCAATTCCTAAGAATCCAATTACTTGAGATAAAAAACCTGCACCTGCAATTATAAAAGAAATCATAACTGTAGTTCTTATAGCATTTAATAAAGCAATCTTTAGAATTTCAAAAGAAAAACTTTTATAAATTACAGCTAATACTATTGATCCCATTACCCCTAAAGCAGCAGCTTCAGTGGGCGTTGCAAGGCCAGAATAAATTGATCCTAAAACAAGGGTAATAAGAGAGAATACAGGAGCTAAATCTTTAATTGAATCTTTTTTATCTTTCCATGTGTATTTCTCTTCATATTCTGGCTCTATACTAGGATCTAGTTTTGCAACTATCATTATATAAAATGAATATAAAGAAGCTAGAAGTAAACCTGGTAATACTCCTGCCATAAATAGTTTTCCAATAGAAACATCTGATAATACACCATAAATAATCATAATTAAAGAAGGAGGAATTAAAAAGCCAAGTGTTCCAGAACCTGCCAAGGAACCAATTGCTAAAGATTTGGAATATCCTCTTTTTTTAAGTTCATCTAATGTTATTTTTCCAACAGTTGCGGTTGTTGCGGCACTTGAACCTGAAATTGCTGCAAAAAGTGAACAAGCTGCTACATTTACATGTAAAAGTTTTCCAGGTATATGACATAACCAAGGCATTAAACCATTTAATAGTTTTGTAGAAATTGAACTTTTATACAAAATCTCACCCATTAAAATAAACATAGGTAAAGCAGCTAATGACCAAGAATTTAATGAGTCATATACAGATGAAGCTAAAAGATCTCCAATTTTGTCATAAATAGAAATAGTAGCAGGTAAGTTATGTTCAAATATTAACATTCCAAAGATACCTGTTAATATTAAAGATATTGATATCCACAAAGATGATAATAAAAATGAAAACATTATTACCATTAAAATACAAGCTAATATAAGTGGATCAGATATCATTTTTAAAACCTTTAATTATAAATACAATAACAGATAAAATAAATAAGAATATACCAAGCGGCATTACTATCTGTGTTAAATAAAGTGGTGTTTCTGAAACTGCTTCTGATAACATCTCAAACTCATAAGCATCAAAGACAAAAAGAATTGTTCTATATAATAAAAAAGATAAAACCGCTAAAGTAATAAAACCAGCAATAATGTCAATTATTCTATTTGATTTTAAACTTAGTCTTGAACTTACAATATTTATTCTAATATGAGCTTTTTCGTTAAAAGTATAAGCTAAACTTAGAAAAATTGAAGCTAAATATAAATATCCACTATATTCATCTGCAATCATTGTAGACTTATCAAAAAATGATCTTAAAACTATCTCAGTTAAAATCAACATTACTAAAGACATAATAATTAAAGCTGATAAATAAGCTCCCCATAATGAGAGCTTATTTACGAATGAGTACATTCTTTTCATCTTATTTTCTATATTCTTTAAAAATATCTTTGATATCTTTTTTAGCATCTTTTAAATAATTATTTAATACATCATTTGCCATTTTATCTAATTGTTTTTTTAACTGTGGACTTGCTTCTGAAATAATCATTCCATTCTTTTTCATAGTATCAAGAGCATGTTTATCTTCTAGCCTTACTGCGCTCCATTGTTTTTCTTCAATTTCTTTTGCAGCTTTTAATAAAGCATTTTGTTGAGATTTATCCATAGAGTTCCAGTAATCTAAGTTAATAGATACTGTTTGTAAAGGATAAGCATATTTGATTTTTGTAAAGTTAGATAAAACTTCCCAGAATTTACCATCTTTTCCAGAAGAAGATGAAGTAATAACAGAATTAACCATTCCTGTTCTTAAAGCAGAATAAACTTCTCCCCAAGGTAAAGCAACAGCATTTCCACCAGCTGCATTTACAAAATTAGCTGAGTTTTTATCATAAGTTCTTGTTTTAACACCTTTAAAATCAGATAAAGAAGTCATTTCTTTATTTGAATAAAAACCAGATGCTGGCCATGTTACAGAATATAAAAACTTTTGATTCCATTTTTTAGCAGTTTTAGCATAAGCTTTTTTTGAGATTTGATATAATTTATATGAATCATCATAAGAAGTAGCAATAAAAGGTAAAGCAGATACTCCAAATACTTTTCCACCACCTGAAGTAAAAGGTATAAACATATCAGTCATAGCCACAGTTCCGTCTTTAACACCTTTTAAAGGATTACCTTTAAGTAATGATGAACCTGGATGAACTGTAATATTAACAGATCCATTTGAATAATTTTTAACAAGTTTTGCAAACTCTACTGCACCTTTTGTATGAAAGTTATTTGCCCCGTATTTTGCATTTAAATCCATTTTTACATTTGCTGCAAAAATAGAAGCTGCAAGTGATACTAATAAAATACTTTGTTTAATCATTTTTTATCCTTTAATTTAATAAAGTCTAAGATGTAAAAGTGAGTTCTAGGTGAGTTTTTTTAGAAATCTTCTAATTTGTATCCAATTTGCTGAACATTTTTAATAAAATCAACAGGCATTCTTTGTCTAAACTCTTTTATAAAAGTTTTTAAAGCACTAGTACTCATTGATTTATCTTTCCATAAAGAGTCTTCAATTAGAGAGTATGGCAATACTTGGTTTTTATTCTTATGTAATAAAAGTAAAAAGTCTATATCTCTTTTTCTTAATATGATTTCTTCATTTTTATAAAAGAGTTGATATGTTTTCATATGAAAAGACAAATCATTCCCAAAACTTAGAACCTCATCTAGTTTTCCAGCAAATGCTTTTATTATTCCTGTGAGTAGCGTATCTGAGCTTATAGGTTTTGTAATATAATGATTAATATGTAAATTAATTAATTCAAGTAAATACTCTTCACTTGAATATGCTGTAATCATAATAACTATTACATCTAAATCATTTTCTCTAATTTTCTCAATTAATTTAATACCATTTAGTTTTGGCATTTCTATATCACATAATATAATATCAGGTTTGTTTTCTTTATAAATATCATAAGCTTCAAGACCATTAGAAGCTTCACTTACTTCTTTAAAATAATACTTTAAAGTATTTACAATTCCATTTCTTATTATCTCTTCATCTTCTATACATAATATTTTATAGTTTTTTAATTGTTTTATAAGAGCTTCATTCATTTTTAAACCTTTATTTTTATGCAAAATCTTGCACCATTATTTATATTTTCAACATCCAAATGCCCTTGCATATTCTTCTCAATTATCATTTTACTCATATAAAGTCCTAGTCCAGTTCCTTGCAACGAGCCTTTAGTTGTAAAGTATGGTTCAAATATTAAATCTAAGTCTTCTTCTTTTACACCATTTGCATTATCTTGTATACAAAGTAAAAGATAATCATTTTTTTGCTTTACAGATAATATAATCTTAGGATTCTTGATTTTTCTCTCAACTAGCGCATCTTTTGCATTAGTTATTAAATTAAGGATAACTTGAGTAAATTCTCTTTCATAACCATTGATTTTAATATCTAGTTTTATATCTTTAATAAATTCTATTTCAAGTGAGCTTATACTGGCTGATGTTAAAGATATAACTTCTTCACAAGTATTTTTGATATAAAAGTCTACTTTCTTTTTATCTGGTTTAAAAAAGTTTCTAAAATCATCAATTGTATTAGACATATAAAAAAGAAGTTTGTTTGATTCATTCACGCTAGATTGAATAAGATCTGAGTTTGCTTCATTAAATTTATTAGCTGTTTCTAATTGCATTAAGATAGCAGATACTTTAGATAAAGGCTGTCTCCATTGATGAGCTATCATTGATAACATAACACCCATTCTAGCAAGCCTTGATTGATGTAACATTGCCCTATCTTTATACTTTGATTCTTTAATTGCTATTTTCACTTTTTTTTCTAAGTTTTCATTTAGATTCTTAAGTAAAAGTTCTTTAATTTTTACTTTGTTTTTATAAAGTGTAAAAACTTTATTTATTCTATTTGAAACATATACAGATAAAAAACCTATAATTAAAATTATAATACAAGAAATTACAATTACAAGATTAATATACTTATTTATTCTTTTTTCTAATAATTTTTTATTCTCTAATATTTTGTTTTCAATATCATCCATATATAAACCAGCACCAATAACCCAAGAAAAGTTTTCATATAATTTAAAGAAGCCAAGTTTTTTAGAGAAGGTCTTTTCATTTGGTTTTGCCCAGTTGTACTCGTTAAATACACCTAGTGGGTTTTTTATAGTAATATCTATGAATTTTTTAGTAATTAGTGTACCAGTTGCGTCTTTTAAATCTATATCATAAGTTCCAATTTTATCTTGTCTAAAG
>JABSOL010000125.1 GCA_013215985.1 Campylobacteraceae bacterium | reverse complement strand
ATTAAATATTGTAAAAAATATTTCAAAAAAATATAATATAAAGATAAATATTGAATCTAATGATAAAACTGGAACAAGTTTTAAATATGTATTTAATACTTACGAAGAGGGAGTAAGCTAATGAATATACTGTTGTTAGAAGATGATGTAGCTTTAAATAGAGCTATAAAAAAAGTATTAGAATTAAATAATCATATTGTTTCTACTTTTTTCGATGGAAATGATGTTTTAGAAGCATTTGATAAAAATTTTGATTTATATATATTTGATATTAATGTTCCAAATATAAATGGACTTGAATTATTATCATTACTTTATAATAAAAACAAGAATTCAAAAATTATTATGATTACATCTAATGCTGATTCTTATTCACTTGAAAAAGCTTATGAATTAGGTTGTATTGATTATCTAACGAAACCGTTTCATTTAGCAGAATTGAAAATAAAAGTTGAAAAACTGGATATTCTAAAAAAAGATTTATTAAGTTCTTTAAAAATAAAAGAGAATCAATCACTTAGTAAAAAAGAAAAACAATTTATATCTTTACTTTTAGATAATAAAAGAAAAATTGTAAGTTATGAAATGATTGATGAAAATGTTTATGAAGGAAAAAACATGAGTATGGATGGATTAAGATCTTTAGTTAGAAGATTAAGAGCCAAACTTCACGAAGATATTATTGAAAATATTCCAGAAGAGGGATATAAAATATCTGATAAGACACTTTTATAGAGTCTTATGTTTTTATAAATAATGTCCCATAAAATCTTTTTTTGTTTTTAAGTAGTTTTTATTATATTTATTTACTTTTGTAACTGATGGAATGATTTTATTTATTTTTATTCCTAAAATTTTAACATAAGATATTTTTTTTGGATTATTTGTAATTAAATTTATATTATCTATTTTAAAGTCTTCAAATATATATTTTATTATTGAATAATCTCTTTCATCTTCTTTAAATCCTAGTTCTAGGTTTGCTTCAATAGTATTCTTTCCTTGATCTAGAAGATTATATGCATTTATTTTATTAACTAAACCTATGTTTTTACCTTCTTGCCTATGGTAAATAATCATTCCTTCTTCTTTTGATATATATTTAATTGCTAAGTCTAATTGACTTTGGCAATCACATTTTATTGAAGAAAAAATATCTCCTGCTAAACATTCACTATGTATTCTAATGTTTATATTTTTTACTTAGTAAAACTAAGTGTTCTTGATTTTTATACTTATATGCTTTTATAAAAAAAATTCCAAATTTTGTGGGTAATGAAGCTATTTTTGATTTTATTATTTCCATTTAAATTCTTTATGCTAAAAATAAAATTAATATTTTTAATTAATGCGACTAAGTTGCATTGAAGATAGAAAGAGTTATTATTCCAAATGCAACTAAGTTGCAATAGTTTTAAAAGGAATAAAATGAAAATAATAATAGCAGCCTTAGTAATGATTTCATCATTTACTTATGCTCAAACAAATATAGTTGTAAGTATTTTACCTCAGAAAACATTTGTTGAAAAAATAGGAGGATCTAAAGTTATAGTTACTGCTATGGTTAAACCAGGATCAGATCCTCATACTTATGAACCAAAAGCATCACAAATGAAAAAGATATCAAAAGCAGATATTTATTTCCCAATAGGTATTGAATTTGAAAAAGTTTGGTTAGAAAAGTTTAAAAACCAAAACAAAAATATGAAAATTATTGAAATGACAAAAGGTATTAAATATATTGATATGCCAAAACATAATCATCATGATCATGTTTCAATAGATAAAGATTATGAATGGGTAGGATTATTTCATTTAAAAGAAGATAAGTATACTTGGAGTTTCTCAAAAGTTAACTCAGAATATGCAGATGATAAAATTAAAATGTTAATTTTAAAAATGAACGATAATTCAAAAGAAGCAGTAGAAAAATTAGAAAAACAAGCTCAAAAAATATTCTCAAATTCAAAAGCAATTTCTAAAAAAAATTTATCTACATTAAATAAAACAAATACTTTATATGAAATTAATTTTAATAATAAAAAAGAAATAAATAAAATAAATATTAATATAAAAGAAAATGCTGCATATTTAATTTTTACAGAACATCTTCCTTATGAATTTGAAAAAGATGAACATTTTTTTAAAAATAGTAAGAATGTAGATATTGAAGTTTTAGTTGAAGATCCTTATAGAGAAAAAGAGCATAAAGGACATAATCACGAAAAAGAAGAGCATTCAGAACATTCTCATGAAGGACATGATCACTCTTCAAGTAAAGATCCTCATGTTTGGCTAAGTCCTTCTAATGTAAAAATTATTGCAAAAAATATTTATACTTCATTAGTAAATATTGATGCTTCAAATAAAGAGTATTACAAAAAGAATTATATAAATTTTCTAAAAGAGATTTCTGATACAGATAATGAAATAAGAAGTATATTTGTAGATATAAAAGACTCTGCTAAATTTATGGTTTTTCATCCTTCTTGGGGCTATTTTGCAAAAGATTATTCTTTAATTCAATTAGTAATTGAAGTTGAAGGTAAAGAGCCAAAACCAAAAACTTTAAAAAGAATTATTGATCAGGCAAAAAAAGAAAATATAACAGCTATTTTTGCTCAAAAAGAATTCTCAGATAAAAGTGCACAAGTTATTGCAAAAGAATTAAATATACAAGTTATAAAAGAAACTCCACTAGATCCTAATTGGAGTGAAAACTTAATTAATATGGCAAAAGCAATTGCAAACACAAAATAACGCACTTAAAATTAAAGATTTATATTTTAAATATGATAAAGATTATGTATTAGAAAATATAAATCTTGAAGTTAAAGAAAAAGACTTTTTAACTATTTTAGGACCAAATGGTGCAGGAAAAAGTACTTTAATTAAATTAATTTTAGGTTTAGAAAAACTTGAAGAAGGCTCTATTGAAATTTTCAATAAAGCTTTCTTAAGTGAAACTATTAATATTTCTTATGTTCCTCAAAATACAAATGTGAATAATGATTTTCCAATTAAAGTTTTAGAAGTTGTAATGATGGCTCAAAAAGATTCTAAAAAAAGATTCTTTTTTTATTCAAAGTCTGAAAAAGAAGAAGCTATGAAAGTTTTAAAAAAAGTTAATATGGAAAACTTTTTCTCAAAGAAAATGAGCGAGCTTTCTGGTGGTCAGAAACAAAAAGTTTTAATAGCTAGAGCTTTATTTGGAAAAACTAAAATACTTTTACTTGATGAACCTACGTCTAGTATAGATTTAGAGTCTTGTGAACAAATATATAAAATACTTAAAAAACTAAATAAGAAAATTACAATAATTGTAATTTCGCATGATTTATCTTTAGTCTTAAAATATGCAAATAAAGCAGTATATATTAATAAAAACTTATCTTTTCATGATTTATCAAAGAAAAAAGATAAATTTTCAGAACTAAATTCTAATACAAGTGAAATTGAATTATTACAAATGTTAGGAGAGTGTAAATGTTAGAATCTTTATCCTACACTTTTATGCAAAATGCTTTAATTGCTGGTTTTTTAGTAAGCATAATATCTGGAATAATTGGATCTTTAATTGTTGTTAATAGAATGGTTTTTTTAGCAGGAGGAATTGCACACTCAGCTTATGGAGGAATTGGAATATCTATTTATTTTGGACTTCCTATGCTTTTATCAACTTCTGTATTCTCAATTAATATCACTATTTTTATATCAATTCTAACATATAAAAATAGAGAGAAACTAGATAGTATTATAGGCCTTACCTGGGCTATGGGAATGTCTTTTGGTATTTTATTAGTTGATTTAACACCCGGATATAATGCTGATTTAATTTCTTATTTATTTGGTTCAATATTAGCTGTAAGTACAAGTGATATTATTTATATGTTTGTAGTTTTAATTGTTATATTATGTATATTATTTTGTTTTTATAGAGATATTTTAGCTGTTTCTTATGATACTTCTTATGCATATTTAAGAGGAATAAAAACAAAATTATTTTATACACTTATATTATTAATGGCATCAATTTCTATAGTAATAGCAATTAAAATAGTTGGATTAATTTTAGTTATTGCATTATTAAGTATTCCTACATACATCTCTTCAAAGTTTGTTAGTTCTTTAATGCAAATGATGATTTTATCTTCATGTTTTTCTTGCATATTTACTTTCATTGGTTTAGTCTTATCATACAACTATGACTTGTCTTCAGGACCTTCCATTATATTAGTATCATCAATTTTTATGCTTCTTATTTTAATTATTGAAAGAATATATAAAAAGTATAATTTTAATACTTAGCTTATTTTTTATTGAGATTAGACTTCCTAATATTATTTTATTAGGAAGTATTATTAAAATAAATATTTTATTATATAAACTCACTGCTTACTAACTATCTAAAATTATAATCATTTAAAAAAGATCATTAACTTGGCTGTTAATTATATAATAAAACTAAGATAGGATTATTATTAATAATTATTATGCTATTATCAAGTAATTATCACCAAGGCTAAAGTATATGAACTCCAATTTAAAATTATTTTTTATTTATATTTTATGTGTACCATATTCATATGCATCAAGTGAACTTAAAAATGTTTCCATACAATTATCTTGGTTTAATCAATTTCAATTTGCTGGTTACTATATGGCTAAAGAAAAAGGTTTTTACAAAGAACTAGGGTTAAATGTAGAAATAAAACCATTTAATTTTTCAGTTAATACAAATAAAGATATAAACGAAAATAAAACTGATTTTGCAATTGGACGTGAAATATTAGTTTTAGAAAGAGCAAAAAATAAAAATATAGTTGCTTTGTTCGCTTTATTTCAAACAAGTCCTTTAATATTAATTAGTACAAAAGATTCAAAAATAAACTTAATAAAGGACTTTAAGAATAAAAGAATTATGGCAACTATTGATGATGCTGGAGAGGTTTCATTAAAAGCCATGATAAAATCAAATAAAGTTGATTTAAATGATTTAAACTTCTTAAAACACACACACAATGTAAACGATTTAATAAATAAAAAAACAGATGTAATTTCTGCCTATATCTCCAAAGCACCATTTATTTTAGAAAAAATGTCAATTCCTTACAATATCTTTGAACCAAAAGAATATGGATTTGATATGTATAGTGATATCTTATATACAAGTGAAAGTTTAATAAAAAAAGATATTAAGCTTGTAAAAGCTTTTAAAAAAGCATCTTTAAAAGGATGGCAATATGCCTATTCAAATATAGATGAAAGTGTTCAGTTAATTGAAGATAAATACAATACTCAAAACTTATCAAAAGAAGAATTAATATATGAAGCAAAAGAGCTAAAAAAATTATCATTTTATAATGATGTTATTTTAGGAGATATTAATATAAATAAATTAAAAAGAATTACTGATTTATATAATATTATGGGATTATTGAATAGTAAAATTGACTTGAATAAAATTATTTATAATAAAAGTAATTATAATTTAATATTCACTCAAAAAGAACAAGAATATTTAAAAAATAAAAAGATTATAAAAATGAGTATAAACAATTATTGGATGCCATATGAAAAACTAGATAAAGATGGTAAACATGTAGGAATTAGTGCAGATTATTTTAAAATATTTCAAAAAGATATTCCAATTCCAATTAAATTAATTGAAACAAAAACATTGGCTCAGTCAATGGAATATGTAAAAAATAGAAAATGTGATATTTTATCCTTAAGCGTAAAAACAAAAAAAAGATTAAAATATCTAAATTTTACTGATTCATATTTTAATACATCTTATGTACTAGCCACAAAACTTAATGTTCCTTTTATTGATAATATAAACGATCTTAAAAATTTAAAAGTAGGAATAATAAAAGCTTCATCCTTTAAAGAAATACTAAAAAACAAGTATCCTTTTATAGAAATTGTAGAATTTGATAATATTGAAGAAGGTTTAAAAGAAGTAACAAAAGGAAAAATATTTGCTTTTTCAGATTCTTTAGCAACAATTGGATATTTACTTCAAAAAGAGTTTTTTGGGGTACTACAAGTTTCTGGTAAATTTGATAAATATTTTAAACTAGGAATTGCAGTTAGGAATGATGATAAAATACTTTTAGGTATATTTAACACTTTAATAGAAGATTTACCTTTTGAAGTTAAAGAAAAAATTTTTAATCAACATATTTCTGTTAAGTATGAAAGTAAGTTTGATTACATATTACCTTTCGAGATTTTTTTAGTGTTTTTACTTATATTATTCTTATTTTTATATAGATATAAACTAATGGAAAAATATACAAATAAAATAGAAAAATATTTAGAAATTGTTGATTCTCATGTTCTTATATCTTATACAGATACAAATGGTGTAATTACATCTGTAAGTGAGGCTTTATGTAATCTAAGTGGTTATACAAAAGATGAGTTAATTGGAAAAAAACATAGTATTTTTAGACATGTAGATATGCCTGATAGCTTATATAAAGATATGTGGATTACTATTATTAATAATAATTTTTGGCAAGGGGAAATCAAGAATTTAAATAAAGATGGAACACATTATTGGGCTGATGTAAAAATAACTGCTATATATGATAATCATGGAATTAAAAAAGGTTATAGTTCTATTACTGAAAATATAACTGATAAAAAAAATATTGAAAAACTTTCAGTAACTGATGCTTTAACTCAAATTCCAAATAGATTATATTTGGATAAATCTTATGAAAAAGAATCTTTAAGAGTTAATAGACATGGTACTACATTAGCATTAATTCTAATGGATATCGATTTTTTCAAGAAAATAAATGACACTTATGGACATAAAATTGGTGATGATGTTTTAGTAGAAATTGCAAAACTTATAAAAAATAATATTAGAGGAATAGATGTTTTGGGACGATGGGGTGGTGAAGAATTTTTAATAATTTGTCCTGAAACGAATATATTTGGAGCTGTAATGTTAGCTGGAAAAATAAGAAAAGTGATTGAGAATTATAAGTTTAAGGAAGTTAATAAAATTACTTGTAGTTTTGGTGTTACTGAGTATTATAAAAATGAGAATATAGAAGAATCATTTAATAGAGCAGATAAAGCCTTATATATTGCAAAAGAACAAGGTCGAAATAAAGTTATATCTGAGAAATAAAAATAATCTCAATATAAAGAATTTATATTGAGATAAATATTTGAATAAATCTATTTTAAAATGAAAAGAATAAAACTATTCCTAATCCTAGCATAATTAAAACTGCAAAATATTCCAATATTTTAGAAATTTTATGAGACTTGTGCGATAGTTTTTTAAACCCTAATCCTAAAAATGCACAGATAAATATCACAAAACCCATGCCTAATGATATGAATATACTAGCTAGTATTACTGCAAAATATGTTTTTAATACAAAAGCATAAATAAATAAAATAACTGTTCCTGGGCAGGGAATTAAGCCTGCTGTTAATACAAAATATAAGTCTTGTTTATTTTTTACTTTTTTATCTTCGATACTATTTTCTATTTTACTATTTGACCACGTCATATTTGCAAAATCATTAGTTTTAATATTTCCTTGTTTTGGAATTTCACAAGATGAACATATACAAGATTTTTTATACAATTTATTATAAAGTATAAATAATGCTAATAATATAATTAATACAGCTGAAACTTTTGTAAGAATATATACTGAATCATTTACAAATGAATTTAAAAAAGATTCTAAAATAAATACTGATACTAAGACTAAAATAAAAGCTCCCAGTATGTGAATAAATGCAGTTGCAAAAGATATGAAAAATGCTTTTGGAACAGATGTTTTATTTATTAAAAAGTATGAAAAAGCTAAAGATTTTCCATGTCCTGGACCAATTGCATGAATCATCCCATAAATAAAAGATATAAATAATAAAAATATTAGAGCAAATTTATCTTCACCTTTTTTTATCTTCTGCAAATATTCTTTTATTTTAAGTGAATATGTTTTTAAGTAAGATTCTTCTATTTGAATGTCTTCAATTATTATATTTTCTTTTTTAGGAATTATTATTATATTTTCTTTTGAAATAGTAAAAATAATTCCACTTAAATCTGTTTCTTTTTGAA
>JABSOL010000124.1 GCA_013215985.1 Campylobacteraceae bacterium | reverse complement strand
GGTTCACGGCATGATTTTCACATGCAAAAAATATATTTATCGGTCGAGATCGAAGGATGGGTGATAAAGTTTAAGGATACTACCGGGGTATTACTAATAAAACCCCCCCTTAAAAATAAAATAATAAGAGCAAGAGAAAATTTTGCCAGGATTTTGAGAAAATAATAAAAGCAAGAAAATTTTGAAAAACGAAAAATAATAAAAAAAACACATATTTCATTTTCTCGTCGTTCGTACCGAAATTTAAAATTCCATCTCTGGCAAAAATTGACAAAACTGGTAAGCTTGAGTTTACAGAAAGTTTTAAATACCCAACTCATTGCAATATTTCGAAATTAATCGGAGAGTGGACCTATGTTCCTCCTCTTTATAAAAATAATGATAAAAACATTAATATTTGTGAAAGTTCTTTAGTTTCTTCTAAAAAATCTTTATCAAAAGATGATAAAACTATTTTCCAATTTCTTTTTTCATAATTTGTAAAAAAAGCAGTTTTAGGATAAATATCTAAATTTCCATCTTTCCATAAGTAAGTTATATTTCCAGAAACAGATTCAAACATTTTATGAACAAATAAAAATCCATTTTGATCTTTAAAATCATACATATTTTGATCTTTTAATCTAGGATGTAAAACTGCTTGACCTTTTACATCAGGTCTTGTATCTAAAATATAAATAAACCCACTTTTACCTATTTTTATTCTTCCTAAATCATTTAGTAATTCTTTATAACTATCTGAATAATTATATCCAATATACAAAGCACCTATTATTTTATTATTTGAAATAATTGGTTTGTAAACAGACATATATTCACTTCCAAATAAATCTGATGAACCAAAGTATGATTTATAATTTATAAGTGCTTTATACTCTTGAGAATTTCTATTTAAAGCAGTTCCTGCAACACTAGTTCCATTTGGTCTTTTTATTGAAGTAGCAACACTTATAAAATTATTTCCTTCTTTTACAAATATTGTTGCAGTTGCTCCTATAGTTCCTGTATATTCTTCTACATATTTATTGTTATTGTTAAGAATAATTCCATTATCAATTAACATTGTTGTAGAAACATTATTTACAAGTATTTTTTTATTTTCATTGATTTCTATATTATGAAATTGCGAATTAAATTCTTTAAATAAATTATCAGCACTTTTTTCTAATAAAGAATCATATGATTTTAGTAATTGCACTACACCACCAAGTCTTTTTTCTATTTGATTATTAACTTTTTGAGCTATAATTTTTTCTGTGTATGATGCAGAAAAGAAATTAAAGCCAAGTAATATAGCAGATAAAATTATTCCAAGAATAATAGTAGTTTTAATTGTTAGATTTAGATTTCTAAATTTTTTTAACATTTGATGCCTTTTTGTTTTTGAATGGGATTCTAACATAAATATTATTTAATTGTACTAAATCAATTTTAATGGAACTTAAAAAGTTATTAAACACTTAGTGTTGTATTTATTATGTATTTTATGCATAAAAGAGAGTTTAAAATTTACTCCTTTATTCAATATACAAATTATTTTTAAAATCTATTTTTTCCTAAAAAATTATTCTTATTTGTATCTTCCACTATTCTTCTTGCTATTGTATCTGTTAGGATTGAAATGTCATTTGCATTATTTGCAATAGATGCATTTTCTTGAGTCATGATGTCTAATGATGAGACTGCATTATTTATTTGTTCAATTCCTCTTACTTGTTCTTTAAAGTTATTTAAAACATCTTCAATCATATCTGCATTAGTATGTATATTATTATTTAAATTTTCATAATCATTAATCATATTATTTGCAATATCTTTTCCTTCAGTTGTTTTAATAGAAGCTTCAATTACTATATCTTTAATTTCTTTTGCTGCTTCTGCTGATCTTGATGCTAAGTTTCTTACTTCTTGTGCAACAACTGCAAAACCTTTTCCTGCTTCTCCTGCAGTAGCAGCTTCAACTGCAGCATTAAGAGATAAAATATTTGTTTGAAAAGCAATTTGGTCAATTACTGTAATTGCTTCAGCAATTGAATTCGTTTGAACATTTATTTCTTCCATTGCTGTAACTGTTTTATTTGCTAGTTCTTTACCTTTAATAATTGAATTTTGTAATTCTTTTGAGTTATTTGACATTACAGTCATATGATTTTCATTATTTGTCATAGTAGATGTTAACTCTTCAATAGAAGCAGCTGTTTCTTCTAATGAAGAAGCTTGTTCATTGCTACTTGAACTTAAATTTGTCATAATAGATGAAAGGTTTTTTGAATTGTCTGTTAAACTATATGCATTTTTTAAATTATCTTTTAACATTGAACTAATAGCAATACCTAAAGAATTTACATCTATTGATAATTCTTTAATTTCTCCTTCAATATTTGATATATCTATATTTTTTGTATAATCATATGAAGAATATGATTCTAATACATTTTGAACAATATTTACATTTTTTTGTACTGAATCTAACATTGAATTTACTACATTTTTAAGTTCATCTAATTTTTGATTATTTGTATTTAAAGTAATTCTTTTACTTAAATGTCCTTCTTTTACATAATTACTAATATCCACAGTGTTTTTAATTAGTTCATTATCAATTATTATATTTGTCTGTATCTTTTCTACATTTTTATTAAGTAGTTTTGACATTTGACCAATTTCATCATTGCATGAAATATTAATTAGTTTTATATTATGATTATTATTTGTTAAAAAATGGAAAAAATCATCTAAAGCATATTGAAAATTAGTAAGTGGTAGTAAAACTTGTAATCTAAAAATGAAATACACGCATAAAATAATAAAGATAAGTGATACTATACTTAAGACTGTTAGAATAAGTGTATACTCTTTACTCTCTTTTAAAAAATCATTTTTAGAAGCTGTAATTATAATCTTCCAGTTTCTATTTTCATAATTTTCATAAAAAGAAATTTTATCTTCGTCTTTCCCTTTATATTCAACAGAACCTCTTTTTTTATTAAACATATCTTTAATAAAATAATAACTATTTATATCTTTAAATTCATACATTGATTTATTTACTAATAAAGGATGTAATACAGTTTTTCCTAAAGATTTAGATTTTGTACTTAAAATATATACATAACCTGTTTCTCCAATAATTATATTTGATAAACGTTTTTTAAGATTATTATAACTTTTTGTATAATTAAGTCCAATATATAAAATACCTACTATTTCTCCATTCTTTATTATAGGATTGTAAACAGCCATATAATTATTACCAAATAAATAAGCATCTCCAAAATATTTTTTTCCTTGCATTATTGATTCATATGCAGGAGAATTTTTACCTAAAAAAGTACCTATTGTTCTTGTGCCATTTAATCTTTTCAATGATGTAGAAACTCTTACAAAATCATCACCCATTCTCACAAAGATTGTGGCAGTAGAACCTTTTATTTTTGTATAGTTATCAACAAAATCAAAGTTATTATTCAAAATAATGCCGTTGTTTGTAATTTCTGTAGTTTTTACCCCATTAACAAGAATAGACTTATTTCTATTAATACTAATATTTTCAAATTTTGAATCAAATGCATAGTATAAACTATCAGCCGTACTTTTTAGTAATTCATCAAATGTTTCTATAGTTTGTTCTAAGTCATGAAGTCTATTTGTTAATTGCGTATTAACTTTTTTTGTAATTAAATCTTTTGTATAAATTATACTAAAAGCATTTAAACTAAATAATATTGCAGACAATACTATTCCAATAATAATTGTAGTTTTAAGTGTAAGTCTTAAGTCTTTTAATTTATTAATCATGTGATTCCTTTTAATGGTCAAAAAGAATTTACCATAAATATTATTAAAGTAGATAGTATATTATGTAAAAATAAAAATTATTAAATATTATTAATAAGTATAATTAGGTGTTTATTAAATTATTTAAAGCATATATCTTTATTTTAATTGTAGAATTAAGTAGTATCTATTAAAATATGAGTAAAAAAAAAGGGAAAAAAGTAAAAACTTTTTTCCCTTTTATAATATGAATTACTTACTAGTGATCTTCTTCTGCCATCATAACAGATCCTGCAATATAAACATAAGTTAATATTGAGAAAATAAATGCTTGTAATAAACCAAAAGCAGTTAATAAGAAAAACCCTGGTAAAGGTAAAATCCAAGGTACTAACATAAGTAATACCATCAAGAACATATCATCACCTTTAATAGATCCAAATAATCTAAAAGCTAAAGAAATAATTCTTGAAAAGTGAGAAATGATTTCAATTGGAAACATTAATGGTGCAAGAATTGGTAATGGCCCCATAAAATGTTTAAAGTAATTATAGAAACCATTGATTTTTATACCAAGGTAATTATAATATACAAAAACCATAATTGCTAAAGCAGCAGTAAAGTTAATATTAGATGTTGGTGCTTCAAATCCTGGAATAACACCCATCATGTTTGAGATGAAAATTACTAAAGCCAAAGTACCAATTAATGGTAAAAATCTTCTAGCATTTTTTTCACCCATAGTATCAGCACCCATAGAGATGATACCAGTAATAAATGCTTCCATAACGTTTTGTGAACCACTTGGTACTAATTGCATCTTACTAGTAGCACATTTAACTAATAATGCAACGATGATAATTACTAATGCGTAATGCGATAATATAATCCATTCTTGCGAGTGTCCGCCAATTGAACCTAAGAATGTAAACAGTCTTCCTTCCATTGTTTCCCTTTATTTTGTATTTCTATTTTAATTATTTAAAGTATTATATTTAGTTTATACTAAATTTATAATAAAGCATAATGACTTTTTTAGATTTGTTTGAATCTATAGCCATTTTTTTTAAGATTTTCTCTAACTAATTTTTGATGTTCTTCACCTTTTGTTTCTAAAGCAATTGTAACATGAGCCTCTCCAAAATCTAGTTTTACAGAGTTTCTATCAAAATCAATTTGAACAATATTTGCATCACATTTTGTGAATACATCAGTTAAATCCATTAATGCACCTGGTTTATCCATTAAAGTAACTAATAAATTTAATTTTCTTGAAGATTTAACTAAACCTTTTTCAATAATTAAAGCTAACATAGTTACATCAATATTTCCACCAGATACTACTGCACAGACTTTTTTATCTTCAATATCTACTTTTTTATGCATAATAGCAGCAACTGATACAGCTCCTGCACCTTCAACCACTAATTTATGTCTTTCAAGTAAAAATAAAATAGAATTTGCAATTTCTTGTTCAGATACTTCAACAATTTCATCTACAAATTCTAAAATGTAATCTAACATTTTAGGAGTTACACATCTAACCGCAATTCCATCCGCAATTGTTTTAACAGAATCTGAATCTATTGGTAAATGAGATTCAAATGATTCTTTCATTGCACGTGCTCCAGTTGCAACTACACCAGTAATTTTAATATTTGGATTTAAAGCTTTTGCTGCAATAGCAATTCCTGCAATTAAACCACCTCCACCAATTGGAACAATAATTTGTTCAACATCAGCATATTGTTCAAGAATTTCAATTCCAATAGTACCTTGACCTGCAATTACTTTATCATCAGCAAAAGGGTGAATAAATATTTTATTGTGCTCTTTTGCAAATTCTTTTGCAGCTGCATATGCATCATCAAAATTTTGACCTTTTAAAACTACTTTTGCGCCATATAATTTAACACCAGATACTTTTGTAAGTGGAGTTGCTTCTGGCATAAAAATTGTTGCATCAATTCCAAAATGTTTTGATGAAAAAGCTAAACCCTGTGCGTGGTTACCAGCCGAAGCTGCTACAACACCCGCTTTTTTTTCTTCATCTTTAAGGCTTGCAATTTTATTAAAAGCTCCTCTTATTTTGAAAGAACCAGTTAATTGTAAATTCTCTTTTTTAATAAATACTTCAGCTTTTGAGTCTTCACTTAAAAACGGAGCATGAGTAATAGATGTTTTATTAATAATTCCATCTAATTTCGTTTTTGCTTCTTTTATGTCTGTTAATGTTATCATGTTGCTTCTTTATTGAAAATTTGTATATATTAACAAAAATAAGATAAAGAAGCTAAATATACATAAACGAGAACACAATGAAATTTACTTTTGTAAGCTTATTTCCCAATTTAATTGAATTTTATTTTCAAGATTCAATTCTTAAGAGGGCAGTTGAAGCAAAATTTATCTCTTACGAGTTTTATGATCCTAGATCATATACAACAGACAAACATCATAAAGTTGATAAACAAATGATTAGTGGTGGAGCTGGAATGCTTATGACTTGTCAACCTTTATTTGATACTCTAGATGATATTCTAGAAAAAAATGAAGACGCATATATTATTTTTCCTTTAGCAGCTGCTAAACCTTTTAGACAAAATGATGCAAAAAGATTAGCAAAAAAGAAAAATATAGTTTTTGTATCAGGTAGATACGAAGGAATTGATGAAAGAGTTATTGAAAAATACGCAAATGAAGTTTTTTGTATTGGTGAATATGTATTAACAGGCGGGGAATTACCGTCATTAGTTATGGCAGATGCAATTTCTAGAAATGTAAAAGGTGTTTTAGGAAATAGTGAATCTTTAGATATGGAATCATATGAAAACAATCTTTTAGAAGCACCTTCTTTTGCAAAACCTGAAATTTTCCAAAAATTAAGTGTGGTTAAAGAATTCTCAAAGGGAAATCATAGTAAGATTCACGACTTAAAATTCCAAATGTCAATTTGTAGAACAAAATATTATAGACCTAATAAGGAAAAGAAATGAAAAACAAGTATATCGCTAGCTTTGAAGCAGCACAAGTAGAGTCAAAAGAAATCCCTCAATTTAGAGCGGGAGATACAGTTAGATTAGGTATCGAAATTAAAGAGGGTGAGAAAAAAAGAGTTCAATCTTTCGAAGGTATAGTTATTGCTAGACATTCTGAAGGTCCTTCAGCAACTTTTACAGTAAGAAAAATTGCTGCTAACTCTGTTGGTGTTGAAAGAATCTTCCCATTATATTCTGATTCAATCAAAACTTTTGAAGTATTAAGAAGAGGTAGAGTTAGAAGAGCTAAACTTCACTTCTTAAGAGAATTAAAAGGTAAAAAAGCAAGAATTAAAGAATTAAAAAGAAAATAATTCTTAATTTACTGTACTTTATTAACTTAAAGTACAGTAGCTATTTATTACTATCACCTGATAGTAAATTTTTTGTTAAATATTTTAACAAATACTCAAAACCCACAAACATTTATATTTGATAATTTTAAGTTTCATAAAGCAATTAATTTAGGAATTGCTTATTATTCTACAAAATAATATGGACTTAAAAACCTGATATTAGAATTAACAATAAAAAGATTAAATTTTAGATTTATAATCTTCATATTATTTAACTAATTCAGCTTGATCAATAAGTTCTATCGGAAATAAAATATTAAGTCTTTTCGCAAGTTCCATATTTAAAGTAATTTTAGCTCTTTTATTTTTACTAATGGGAATGTCTTTTACTAATGTACCAGCTAATATCTTAATTGCCGTTTCACTTGCATATATTGCAAACTCATAATTATCTTTCGCAAAATTTATTAATACATACTCACTCATATTTGAATTTATACTTCCTGTTGGAATTGTAGTATTATTGTAAATATATTCTTTAGCTTTATTTTTGTCCCAATTTTTAATTCCTGAGTTATTTCTGAATATTAGTATATCAGCTTTTTCTTGTAATATTTTATATGAATGTTTCCATTCTTTAAAATTATTTATTAAAATAACTTCATCAAAATCTATTTTAAGAATTTTCTTATAATGAATAAGTACTTTTTTATCAGTATATGTATTAGCTGAAAGAAAAGCAATTTTTTTATTCTTAGTATATTTTTTCAACTCTTTAATTAATTCAAGTACAAGGGCAACTTCAATTTGTCCTGTTACATTATTATAAGGATAATTGTACTCTTTTATACTCCAGTTAACACCTATGAAAACAAAAGGTATACTACTGTTTTTATAATATTTTGATACAAGGTATTTATTAGCTATATCGTCACTTGCTATAATTAAATCTGGTTTATACTCTTTAATGAGTTTTTTAATTTTAATAGCTTCTAATTGTATCAATGA
>JABSOL010000123.1 GCA_013215985.1 Campylobacteraceae bacterium | reverse complement strand
TTATATAAAACTTCAAATGAAGCATATGCAATTTTGTCTTTTAATAATTATGATTCAAGTATACAAAAAATTATAGATTTAAAAAAAGAATCAGAACTAATTACAATAAAAGAATTTAAAAAAGGTTTTGAATATTACAGTGATATTATAAATGATAAAGTAATAATTTATTCTAACAAAGATAAAGATTTCTCTTTATATAAAACAAAACTTGATAATTTATCTTCAAAAGAGTGGATAAATATATATACAAATGGAAATTCAGATGAAAAGATTGAAAAATGGAATGTATTTGAAAACTTTATTGCTTTACAAATTAACAAAGGTTCAATAGTAAATCTAAAAGTAATTGATTTTAATGGAAAAGTTTTAGTTAATGAGAATTTATCAAAATCTTTAAATACTGCTTGGTTAAGTAGAAACAATTATGCTTATACTAATAATATTAGAATTAGAACTCAAGCTTTAAATAAAACTCCATCTTGGCTTGAATATAATGTAATTGATAAAAAGTTTAAAACTTTATCAAAAGAAAAATATTCTAATTATGATGAAAATAATTATATTTCAGAAGAGTTTTTTGTAAATAACAATAATACATTAGTTCCTGTAAGTCTTGTTTATAATAAAAATAAAATAACTAATACTTCACCTGTATATGTATATGTATATGGCGCTTATAATGTACATATGAAAAAGTATTTTATGAAAAATATAATACCTTTATTAGATAAAGGATTTATTTACGCTATTGCTCATGTGAGAGGTGGATCATATTTAGGTGATTCTTGGGCAAATGCTGGAATTGGTAAAAATAGATTAAATTCTATAAATGATTTTCTTAGCGTATCAAGATATTTAAAAACTTATAAAAGTACAAAAACTAGAAATATTATTGCTCAAGGTTCTAGTGCTGGAACAGTTATTGTAGCTGCTGCTATTAATAAAGAGCCAAAATTATTTAAAGCTGTAATTTTAAAAGTTCCTTTTTTAGAAATTACTAAAGCTTTAAAAGATAATAATACTCCTTATAAAACTATTGAATATGCACAATGGGGAAACCCAAATATTAAAAATGAATTAGATATTTTAAAACAATATGATCCAATACTTAATATTAAAAGATTATCTTATCCTACAATTATGACTAAAGTATCTATATATGATGCAAATGTTAATTTTATGGATGGGGTAAATTACACAAAAAAAATAAGAAATAACTCTATATCAAATAATAATACACTTTTATATACAAACTTTAATGCTGGACATCAAGGTGGATTAAGAAGTTCATTATATGAAGATATTTTAGATTATACATTTATACTAACAGAAGGATTAAAGTGAGAAAGCTATTTTATTTATTTTTAACATTATCGTGTACATATTTAAGTGCAAATGAATCTTTAAAAGAAAAAGAATCTTTAAGTGCTAAAGAAACAAGATCTTTAGGTGATATTACAGTTGAAGGTACAAAAACAGATGATAAATTATCTTCTATTCCTTTAAGTGTTATTGTAATAGATGAAAAACAATATTTAAAAGAAGGCGTTACTTCTTTATATGATACTTTTGCAAACGAAGTTGGAATTAGTATTTCAGGTGGTGAAGGTAAGTCTCAAAATATTACTATTAGAGGTTTAAGTGGTAATAGAATTAAAGTTCTTAAAGATGGAGTTTCTATTTCTGATGGTTATGGAGCTAATAATCTTAATGATGTAATGGGAAGTAATACTTTTGATTTAACTAACATTAAAAAAATAGAAGTTTTAAAAGGTGCAAATGCAGCTGTTCAAGGATCAGGAAACTTAGGTGGAATTATACTTGTTAAAACAAATCAATTAAGTGATTATTTAGAAAAAAAAGATCAATATTTTTCAAGTACAAGTAAATATGCAGGACAAAGTTCTAAGTATCAGGAAAATATTGTTTTTGCAAAAAGATTAAATAATTTAGAATTAGGATTTAGAGGAAATTATGCTAAGTCTGGATCTACTAATAATTACACTGGAGAAGTTTATAAAAGAGATATTAAGTCTGGTACTTTTACTTTAATGCAAGCTTATTCTTTTGAGGATTTATACTGGACTAACACTTATGAACAATTTGAAGAACAAGCGAATAGACTTGAAGGTAATGCGCCTATTCAAGATGATGGTAAATGGATGACAAGAAGTTTTCTAGAAAAGAAAAATACTTTAAATAAAGAGTTTTCTAGTAATTTTTACTTTTCAACAAATTCTGATCTTATGCAAGAAGTAGATGTAAAAGCTTATTATAGAAATACTGTAAATACTAAAAATACTGATATATTTTTAGAAAGATATAATAATAATATGATAGAGAAAAAACTTACAAAAGATAATAGAATTTTTCAAAACAGAGCTCATGGGCTTAATCTTAATGTAAGTAATGAGATTGAAGATCATGAAATTAAATATGGTTTTACTTTTAAAAATAGTTTACATGATAGACCTGTAACAAAATCAGTAAGTCAAAATGGATCAACAAAAGAAGAAGAAAAACAACCTTTTGCTAAAGCAAAAACTTTAGAATTTTCTACATATATTTTAGATAAATACACAATAAATGATTTTGTTATTTCTTCTTCTATTAGATATGAACATAGTAGAATGACAGGTGATGACATTAAAGCAGGAAGTAATAAGATATTAAATCCAGGTGTAAAAATTGATGAACTAAGAGTAAATATAATATCACCAGCTTTATCTATAAGATATGATATAAGTGATGAATTAAATATTTACACTTCTTATTCATTTGGAACAAAAGCTCCATCTGCTGATAAAGTATATGGTTATGTTCCTCATGATAATTCTTTTATACCTTTTATTCTAAAACCAAATTTAGATTTAGAAAAAGAAACAAGTGATAATATTGAACTTGGCTTAAAGTTTAAAAATGAAAACACATATTTTCACCTAGGTTTATTTTATTCAAAATATAATGGTTTTATAGAACCAATTACTGTTGATGCAAGTAATATCCCAAATATTAAAAAATATGTAAATACTTCTAATGTAAAAATATATGGTTTTGAAACTACTCTTTCTCATAAAATCAAAAATACAACTTTTACTACTAGTTTAGGTTTAGTTGATGGTGAAAATGACGAAAAAGAAAAGATAACAAATCTAACACCTTTAGAAGGTACTTTTAAAATAGAACAAAAATATAAGGAATTTGATATGTTTACACGAGCTAATTTTGCTTCTTCAATGAATAGGGTTCCTACTTGTACTGATCAATTTAATAATACTTCAAAATGTGCAAGTACAGATGGATGGTCAACAGTTGATGCTGGTATTACTTATACTCCTAATGATACTTATACTTTTAATATAGCAGTATTTAATATATTTAATAAACAATACATTAAATATCAAGATGCAAAAGGAACTATAGACTCTGGAAAAGATTTTCATGCTAGAGAAAATAGATATTTTAATGCCAACTTCAAAATGGAGTTTTAGATGAAAAAATATTTATTATTAATCATTCCATTTATATTTATTTCTTGTGGTTCGGATTCATCAAAGAATGATAATAAAACTAATAGTAAAAATATTTCATATGAGAAAATATTTTCAAATAATAATATTGAAAAAAAATCTATATTTGGAAGTATTTCAAAAGACGATATTGTTAATGGATATTTAGAGTTTCCAAAAGAAAAATATTTGAATAATGTTACTGAAATGAAAGAGTATTTAGAAAGTACTTATTCTTTAAAATTAAAGAATAATCCTTTTATTAAAAAAGTAATAAATTATACTTCTTATAAATTTGTTCAAGATAATATTAAAGCTAGAGAGTGTGGTTCTAGTATTAATATTACTATTGATAAAGATAATAAAGTATTTAAAACTTACATATATAAAATTAAAGATTTTTCAATATGTAAAAGAGCAGAAGGGTATATCCCTAAAAAAAGAGCTTTAAATTTAGAAGAACCACCAAGTTTAGATGCAGGTACTCTTATAAAAGTACCTGTAAAAATATTTAATATTGATCCTTTAACAGATTCAGATGGTGATTTAGAAATAACAGTATCTATTGATGATATTAAAGTTCCAGATTCTACATATATTATAAAAGATGTAGATGCTTTAAAAGTAGGTAATAAGATTTATCTTGCAAATGAAAGAGTAAGAGCAGTTGATTTTAAATCTACGCAAGAAGTACTTGATGGACCTTTTATACAGCAGCAAAATCAACAAGGAGTTTTTTTTACTGAAAATAATTTTACAAAAGTTTTTTTTGAAAAACAATTTTTAGATCAAATGGCTTTTTATCATTTAGATTCTTCTATTAAATATCTTGAAGACTTAGGATATAAAAATGAAAATACTATTTTTAAAGAAGCACTAAAGTTTGATTCACAGGTTTATGCTGGAAATAAATCAATGTATAAAACTGATCTTAAACTTTTAACTTATGGAATAGGCGGAGCACCTGATGCTTCTGATGCTGATGTTATTAGACATGAATTCGCACATGCTATAAATTTTGAAATATCTAGTGATTTTAATTCAGGTGATACAGGTGCCATGAGTGAAGGTTTTGCAGATTATTGGGCTGGATACTACAGTTTATTTGAACAAAAAGATAAGTTAGAAGTATTTCAAAAAGACATAGTTTTTAATTTTGATGGATTATATGGACTAAATAAAACAACAAGAAGTTTAAATAACAAAGATGCTAAATATTCACCTTTTGCTGTATATTCTGCTCATGTAAAAGTTAATGGACAAAGTGCTGATGAATTATGGTCAACACCGCTTTTCTCAACATTAAAAGATTCTATTGTTTTATATAATAATGATGCGTACGATGAGGTAAATGTGATTTTACTTGAGAGTTTTTCAGGTATAGGATATGGAATTAAAATGCTTCAAATGGCAGAAAATATTGTAAAAACAGCAGAAAATTTATATCCAAATAAAAGATATTCTGAACTATTTTTAAATAACTTTAAAAAACATAATATTATACAAGATAAGTTGACTTATGTTTTAAATAATGATTATATAAATAAATATACAAAACTTAACTTTACTTATACAAATAAATATTTTGAGAACTTAAATAATCTAAGTGTTAATCTAAGTTCAGATGAAATGAATATTAAAAATAAAACATATTCAAATGATATTTTAGAAATTAGTTCTACAAAACAATCAGAACTTCAATTTACTTTAGATGAAAACTTACAATGTTCAGATGAAATTAAAATAAATATCACTAATTCTTTAAATCTTGATAATCAAAGACTTGAAAAGAATATAAATACAAAAACTCTAAGATATGGTTTACCAATATTTAATTCAATGCCACTTATTGTAAATACTAATATACCAAACGCTAAAAAGAGTTCAAATCCTTTTAATCCTCTTTCTGTAGTACCTATGCTTTTTAGTCAAAGATTTACAAAAGATGAATTGATTTCAGAAAACTTTGCATTTATTTTAGAACTTTCAAGTGAAGATTTAAGCCAAGTAAAAATTGAATTAATAAGCCCTAATAAAAAGAAATTTAACTTACTTTCAAAAGAAGATTATTTAAGTTCAAATATTAAAAAAGTTTTTTCTTTTAAAAATAACAAATTATTAAAAAATCTAATAAATACTAATGCCACAGGAGGATGGTACTTAAATATTGAAAATCGTGGTTTAGATAATAAAACTGTTTTATATAGATATGGACTAGTTAAAATTCTAAAATATGTTTGTAATTAACAAACATTCAATCAAATAAAAAAAGGAAAAAAATATGAAAATACTGAGTACTTGTTTAGTTAGTTTAACATCGCTTGTTTTTATAGCTTGTGGTAGTGGAGATGGAGGTTCAAATAATTCAAATACAGATTTGAGTTATACAACATCAATGAGTTTATCTGAAAATATTTCTAATTTAGGAAATTATACTGTTTGTCCTGATTTAAATGGAAGTTATACTTGTGAAAAAAATGAATTAGACACATTAAAAACTTCTACTTCAAGAGCTGTAAGTGATATATATACTTTTGTAAGTAAAGATACAAAATTACAAAATTCAAATTTATTGGCTGTTTTAAATGATGGTGAAATTACTTTTGTTGCGAAATCAAAAGGTGAGAATAAAAAAGTAGAAGTAAGTATTAAATCAACTTTAAAAGCCTCCTTAGTTCATTCTGGTTTAAGTGATGCTAAAGCAGAAGAAAAAATAAATAAAATTTACAAAGACTTAAAAGTTGATACTTTGAATGCTAATGTTTTTAATAAAAATATTTTGACTACTTTAAAAGAAACAAAAGATTTCTCTATTTTAGCAACAGTTTCTTCAAGTATGCTAAATGAAGACTTTACAAAAGAAGAATTTAATGCTTCATCTATAGTATCTAATGCAAAAACAACAAAATCAAAATCTTTAAATGATACTGGTGTTAAATTATTCTTTGATGGAACTACTATGGTTGAAGAAGAACCGGCAGCTTCATTTAAAGGTCAAGATGCAGCATTTGGTTTTGATAAAACAGATGGTGGTTTTAAATTTAAGAAACTTGATTCAAAAGGTTTAATATTATCAAATGATGCAGAAGAATATTCTTGTGTATTAGATGAAAGAACAAATATCATTTGGGAAATTAAAGAAGATGAAAAAACTAGTCCTAGATATAAGTTTAGTACATTTACGGCAGATGTAGGTATTCACTCAGATCCACATGATGCAGAATTAGCTGCAACAAGTTGTAATCAAGGTGAAGGTAAAGATTTAAGTGATTGCAGAAGTTCAACTTATATTAAATATATAAATAAAATATCATATTGTGGAAAAAGTGATTGGAGATTACCAACAGCTCAAGAACAATTTAATCTAATTGATTTTTCTAGAAAAGAGTTTATTTTAGATACTGGCGATGATAGTAAATACTATTATGGTTTAGATAAAAATTTATTTAAAGATATGTATAAAACATCTGATGAAATAAATGATTTATCAAATGATATGTATGAAATGTTATATTGGTCTTCATCTTTTTATAATCAAGACTATGCTGTAGGACATGTAACTGTACCATTTATTTCTTCTACTATTGGAACAATATATTCATCTTCAACGTGCCAAAAAAATGATGAAGATTGTGATTATCCAACATTCTTACATTTAAAATTAGTTACAGAAAATAAAGGACAGTAAATGAAAAAAATTTTATTATTAGTTTTAACTCTTATTTCTTTCTCTTTTGCAGCAGTACTGCAAGAGTGTAAAGATACTCTTACAAAAACAGCTCCAAATGTTAGATTTGTGAATGACGATATCAATGGTACTTCAAAAGATCTTCAAACAGGTCTTATTTGGAATAGATGCGTTATGGGTAAAAAATGGAATAAAGATAAAAAAACTTGTGAAGGTGAAAATACTGCGTTTAACTGGGCTAGTACTTTAACAAATATTCAAGACTATAATATGAGTGATGAAAATAATACAGGTATTACAAAGTGGAGATTACCAAATATTAAAGAATTATATTCTTTAGCAGAAAACGCTTGCGTAAAACCTGCCTTAAATATTACAGTTTTTCCTAATTTTTTATCTAAAAATGAATATGGTGTTGAAAACTATTTAGTTTCTTCAACTTATTTAGAAGCTAGTTCTGAGGTTATGTTATTTTTTCCATATTCAAATTCAACGGGAACATATTCAGTTGCTGAAAACTTAGGTGCTTTATTAGTTAGTGATGAAATAAAATAAGAATACTGCAAATGTACTAAATTTAGTACATTTGCATACAGAAGAAGTATAAAATTGAATTTAGCTTTTAATTAATGCTAAAATCCATAAAAACAAAGAAAATTAATGATAAATTATTTTAATACAATTAATAAAAAAATCTTGGCTTTACAAGCTGCTAGTCTAACTTTTGCTCTAAGTATCATACTATTTGCAGGAATGAATATGGTTCAATCACACTTTATTTCAATACATGAAAAATATCTTGATTATGTATCAAATGATGTAAATAAAGATATAAAACAAAACATACAATTTATAGAACAAAACCTTTTTTATATTAGTAAGATTAAAAAACAAATACTATTCGCTAAAAAAACCAAACATAAAAATATTCACAAAGATTATTTATTAAAATATAAGAATATTGTAAATGAAATA
>JABSOL010000122.1 GCA_013215985.1 Campylobacteraceae bacterium | reverse complement strand
CTTCGTGTGTGTCACACTTGATTTGGATGGGAATTATAGGGTAAAGTGCTTTGGATGTCAAGGGCTCAAACATAAATATAGCTTAAATTGTGAAATTCAATGTTTTTATCATTATAATCTATTTTTTAAGGCCTTAAAGTATTGATAGTATAGGTATTTTATTGATTATTTAAATTGTATTTATAAAAGATATTAATTAAGAAGAAAAGACCAAAGTCTTTTCTCCTTTGAAGGATTTAACATTCAACTGCATTAACAGCAAGTCCACCTAATGATGTTTCTTTATATTTATTCATCATGTCTTTTCCTGTTTCAAACATAGTTTTAATTACAGAATCTAGAGATACATGATGTTTTCCATCACCATTAATTGCCATTCTAGCAGCATTAACAGCTTTCATTGAAGCCATTGCATTTCTTTCAATACAAGGAATTTGTACATAACCACCAATTGGATCACAAGTAAGTCCAAGATTATGCTCCATACCAATTTCAGCAGCATTTTCAACTTGATCAACACAACCACCCATTAGTTCTGCCAGTGCGCCAGCTGCCATAGAACAAGCAACTCCAACTTCACCTTGACAACCAACATCAGCACCTGAGATAGAAGCATTTTTTTGATATAACATTCCAATTGCACCTGCAGTTAATAAAAAAGAATTAATATCGTCCATGTTATATGCACTTAGATTCTTATTCAAAAATCTATTCATATAATGTAAAACAGCAGGAATAATTCCAGCAGCACCGTTTGTAGGAGCAGTTACAACTCTTCCACCACAGGCATTCTCTTCATTTACAGCTAAAGCATATAAATCAATCCAATCCATAACTTCTAAAGGATCAACCATTGAGAAGTTTGCTTTGTTAGATAATTTATCATAAAGTTTTTTAGCCCGTCTAGGAACTTTAAGTCGTCCAGGCATTAAACCTTCGTGTTTACAACCTTCAGTAACACAATTTTCCATAACTAACCAGATCTCTTTTAATTTATCTTTTATTTCTTTTTCACTTCTATATGTTTTTTCATTTTCCATAATAAGTTCAGAAACTTTTAAAGAGTGCTTTTTACATAAGTCAATTAATTCTTTTGCATTCTTAAATTCATAAGGAACTTTAAAATCATCTTCAATTACATCTACATTTATTTCATCTTCGCTTAAAACAAATCCTCCACCAATTGAATAAAAAGTTTTATTGAAAATTTCATTGTTTTCATCATCATAAACAAAAAATTTAATTGCATTAGAATGGTAAGGTAAAAACTCCATTTTTAATACTAAATCTTTATCATAATCAAAATCTATTTGAATATCATCAATTAAATTAATTCTTTTATTCTTTTTAATATTTTCTACTTCTATATCCATAGAATTAGTATCAATATTTTGTGGTGATTTACCTGATAAACCTAAAAGTACAGCTTTATCACTTGCATGTCCTAAACCTGTTGCTGCTAATGAACCATATAAAATGATTTCAATTCTATTTATTTTTTTTAATAAATCTTTTTCTTTTAGTAAATTAATAAAATTATTTGAAATAATCATTGGTCCCACGGTATGAGAACTTGAAGGTCCAATTCCAATTTTAAAAATATCAAAGATGCTAGATTTCATAGTCTTCCTTAAAAATGTTTTTGTGATTATACATAAAGAGTATAAATTTGAAGTCATAAAAACTTCAAATTTAAAATTAATGGTCTAAAATCTGTTCTAAGAACTGTTGAAGCCTAGGAGACTGAGGATTATCAAAAAAGTCATGAGGATTATTTTCTTCAACAATTTGGCCTTGATCCATAAAAATCACCCTATCTGCAACTTTTTTAGCAAATCCCATTTCATGAGTTACACAAACCATTGTAATTCCTTCATCGGCAAGTCCTACAATTACATCTAAAACTTCTGATACCATTTCAGGATCAAGAGCAGATGTTGGCTCATCAAATAACATAATTTCAGGATTTTTACATAAACATCTAGCAATTGCAACTCTTTGTTGCTGCCCACCTGATAACTGATTAGGATATTTATGAGCCTGATCTGCAATTTGTACTCGTTCTAAAAAATGCATAGCAGTTTCAATCGCTTCTTTTCTTGGTTTTTTATAAACCCAAGTTGGTGCTAAAATTAAATTCTCTAAAATTGACAAATGTGGGAAAAGATTAAAATGTTGGAAAACCATACCAATATGTGATCGTATATGTCTTACAACTTTTACATCATCAATTAAATCAGTTCCATTTATAAAAATTTTACCTTCTTGAAAATGTTCTAAATGATTCATACATCTAATTGTAGTTGATTTACCAGACCCAGAAGGTCCACAAATAACTAATTTTTCACCTTTTTTAATATTTAAATTAATATCTTTTAATACATGGAAATCACCATACCACTTATTCACATTTTCCATTTTTATCATATATTCAACTTCACTCATAATATTTCCTTATTTAGAAATAAGCTTAATGCTAATTCTTATTTATTATCTGTATTAAATTTTCTTTCTATTGATTTTGAATATTGAGACATTGAAAAACAAATTGCCCAATAGATAATAGTTACAAAAACGTAACCTTCTAATTCAAAACCTAACCACTGCGTATCTGAGTTTGTTAAAGTAACCATTGCCAAAATATCAAATAAACCAATAATTAAAATTAGTGTTGTATCTTTAAATAAAGCAATAAAAGAACCAACAATATTTGGAATAGATATTTTTAAAGCCTGAGGTAAGATAACTAAAAACATAGCTTGCCAATAAGTTAAACCTAAAGCATTTGCAGCTTCATATTGACCTCTTGGAATTGCCTGTAAACCACCTCTAATAACTTCTGCTATATAAGCTGATTGGAATAATGTAATACCAATTAATGCTCTTAATAATTTATCAAACTCTATACCTTCATGAAAAAACATTGGTAATACAACTGATGCCATAAATAAAAGCGTAATTAAAGGAACACCACGAATAAACTCAATAAATCCAATACATAAAGTACGAATTAAAGGCATTGAACTTTGTCTTCCTAAAGCTAAAGCCACACCAATTGGAAAAGATGCAATAATTCCGACGGCAGCCACTAAAATAGTTAACATAAGTCCACCCCATTTGTGAGTTTCTATATGTTCAAGTCCAAATACTCCACCAGATATAAGAATAAAACAAATAACAGGATATAAACTTAAAATTAATAATCTCATTTTAAAAGATATATTCATTTTAAATACAATAACAGCTGCAATCGTTATAAAAATAACTGAATTAGGACGCCAGTGTTCACTTTCTGGATAAAATCCATACATAAACTGGTCAAATTTTTCAATAATAAAAATCCATCTAGCACCATCTTTTGTAATTTCTTCTTTTGTACCAGACCAAGTAGCATCAAATATCAGCCAATCTAAAGCAGGAGGAATAATGATGTATAATAAATAAAATCCTAAAAAAGTTAATACTGTATTAGGAATACTTGAAAATAGTTTTTCTTTCATCCAATGAATTGGACCCTTCGTTCCAGAAGGTGCTTCTCTTGTTAGTTTTTGTTCAAATATAGCCATTTTATCTCTCCTTTATTTGAATTTTTGCATTTACATAATTTAATGTAAGTGAAATAATAATTGAAAAAGTTAAATACACAGCCATAGTCATTAAAATAATTTCAATAGCTTGACCTACTTGATTTAATGTTGTTCCTGAAAACAAAGTAACAATCTCTGGATAACCAATTGCAGTTGCAAGTGATGAATTTTTAACTAAATTCAAATATTGATTAATAACAGGTGGAATAATAACTCTTAAAGCCTGTGGCAATACTACTTTTTGTAAAATGATATGATCTTTTAAACCTAAAGATTTAGCCGCTTCTTTTTGTCCTTTTGGAACTGATTCAATTCCAGCACGTACCGCTTCTGCAATATATGTTGCGGTATAAATACTTAAAGCAAATGCTAAAGCAAGTAACTCTGGAATAATTGTAAATCCACCTTTAAAGTTAAAACCTTTTAAATAAGGATAATCTGCATTTACAGGTTCCCCTGCAATAAAATAAACAAATAATGGTGATAATATTAGAATTGTTAATGAAACTTTTACAATTGGAAATTCTTCACCTGTTTCATCATGTCTTTTATTAGACCAACGAACTAAATAAATTACTGAAACAATAGCAATTAAAATAGCTGCAAAAACAAAAATGAAGTTTGATTCAAGAATTGGTTTAGGTAAAATAAACCCTCTATTATTAATAAAAAATGAATCAAAATAAACTATACTTTGTCTAGGACTTGGAAGTGCTGCTAATACAATGTTATACCAAAATAGAATTTGTAATAAAATAGGAATATTTCTAAATATTTCAACGTATACCATGCATAGTTTTGAAATCAACCAGTTAGTTGATAATCTTCCAATTCCAATTGCTAATCCAATAATAGTAGTAAATACTAATGCAATAACAGAAACTAATAAAGTATTTAAAATACCTACAACAAATACTTTCCCATATGAAGAAGATACATCATCATATTCAATTAAACTTTGAGATACACCAAACCCTGCAACTTCATTTAAAAATGCAAAACCTGTAGTGATTCCTCTTTTTTCAACATTCTCAAACATATTCCCTATAAAATACATAAAAGTAAAAACAACTAGTGCTAATGTAATTATTTGATAAAGAACTGCTCTATTTTCTGGATTATTAAAGAATCCCTTAGAAAAGAGAGAAGTTTTATTTCTATTTTTCATTTTATTCCTTAGAGATAAAGAGGCCTAGACCTCTTTATTATTTTTATTATCTAATTGGCATTGGGTACATTAAGCCCCCTTTGTTCCATAATTTATTTAACCCTCTAGGAATATTAAGTGCAGAATCAGCACCTACATTCTTTTTATATGATTGACCATAATTTCCAACTTGTTTAACAATATTATAAGCCCAGTTGTTTTTTAAACCTAAGTTTTCTCCAGCTTTACCAGAAACACCTAATAATCTTTGGATACTTGGGTTATTTGATTTTAATTGTTTATCAACATTTTCTTTAGTAACTCCTGATTCTTCAGCTTCTATAGTTGCAAACATAGTCCATTTAATAACATTAAACCATTTATCATCACCTTGTCTAACAACAGGTCCTAATGGTTCTTTAGAAATAATATCACCTAAAATAGTGTATCCAGAAGGATTTGACATTTTTGATCTAATTCCTGCTAATTGAGAAGCATCAGATGTAATAGCATCACATCTACCTTTTTTAAATCCATCAGAAGTTTGTCCTGAAGTATCATAAGTAACCGCTTTATATTCCATATTATTTGCTCTAAAATAATCTGTTAAATTAAGTTCAGTTGTTGTACCTGCTTGAATACAAAATGTTGCACCATCTAATTCACTAGCTTTTGAAACACCTAGTTTATTATTAACTAAAAAACCTTGTCCATCATAATAATTTACTCCAGCAAAAGTAACACCTAAAGAAGTATCTCGAGTAGCAGTCCAAGTAGAAGCTCTTGCTAATACATCAATTTCACCTGAAGCTAAAGCTACAAATCTTTCTTTTGCAGTTAAAGGAATATATTTAACTTTTGAAGCATCACCTAAAACAGCGGCAGCTACACTTTTACAAAAATCAACATCTAGACCTTTCCAAACTCCTTTTGAATCAGTAGTAGAGAAACCAGGTATACCAGTTGATACCCCACAATTTAAAACACCTTTTTTCATAACTTTTTCTAAAGTACCTGCATTTGACACACTAGCAAGAAGTGCTAAACTTACTATACTTATTGAAGCCGTTTTTAAAATATTCATTATTTGTCCTTTTGATTTTTATTAATTTATAATGTTAAACTAATCTATAACTTCAGTATATATTTAAAATATAGCATTTACATAGCAAATAAATAAATTTTAAAGTTATTTACTTAGTTTCATATAAATATTACGAATAAAGTATAATCATAACTTTTATGCTATACTTAATTGTTTAATTTATAGGATTGTGATAATGAATAAAAAACTAATAGTCTTTTTTTTACTTTTGATAACAATATTGATATCAGCGATAACATATTTAACAATAAATAAAACAAAAGACGATACTGCAAATAAAATAACTTATAAATATGATAATCTTGCAGAATTTGCAACTATTGGAACTGGTGGAATAAAAGGAACTTATTATTTAACTGGAAATATAATTTCATCCTATGTAAATAAAATTAAGAGTGAAACAGGAATAAGATTGTATGTAGAATCAACAGCTGGATCAATTTATAATATAAATGCAATAAAAAGTTCAGAATTTGATTTTGGAATTGTACAAGCAGATATTGCATATAATGCTTTAAAAGGAAAAGGAAAATTTGAAGGTAAAGCATATTATAAATTAAAATCAGTTATAGCAATTTATCCCGAACTATTAACATTAATTACAAGAGAAAATTCAAATTTCAAATCACTTTTTTCTATTAAAAATAAAAAAGTTAATTTAGGAAATAAAGGTTCAGATAACTTATATACAATACATAAACTATTAGAGATAAATAAATTAAAAAAATCTGACTTCACCTCTATTGAGCACTTAAATATAAGAGAAGCTTCCCAATATTTACAAAATAATAAAATTGATGCATATTTTTCTATGACAGGTCATCCCTCAAATAATATAAAAAACTTATCCAATAATATAGATCTGAATATTTTATCTATAGATACAAAAAGTACAAAAGATTTAATTGATAAATATCCATACTTTACAAGCGGAATTATAAAAGCTAATACGTACAATAAACAAAATCAAGATATACATACATTTGGTGTTAAAGCAATTTTAGTAACATCATCTAATGTTAGTGAAAAAATAGTATATACAATAGTAAAAGCAATTTTAGAAAATTTTGATGAGTTCAAGAAACAACATCCAATTTATAAAGATATTACAAAAGAATCATTATTAGAAGGTTTATCTTTACCTTTACACAGAGGTGCTAAAAAGTATTTTAAAGATATAGGTTTTTTAAAATGAAAAAGCTAAAGAGTAAACTCTTTAGCTTTTGATATTATAAAGGTAAATCGATGATATAACCATATCCCTTGTGAGATACAATAAAATCACAATCTTTAATTTTATCTTTTAATCTTTTCATTACTGTTCTAAAAGCAGAATCAGATGTAGTAATATCATCCCAAACTTTAATTTTAAAAGAGTCAACTGAAATAACTTCACCAATATCTGAAATTAAAACATTTAAGATTTGACTTTCTTTATTTGAAAGTTTAACACTTTCACCATTTCTATACAAGATATTTCTACCCTTTTTATATGAATATGTTTTATTTAATTTAACAACTTCATCACTATCTTTTGTCTCTTGACCTGCTTTATCAGCTAAAAGTTCAGTTCTAGCTTTTTGAAGCATATCCATCATATCATCAATATTAAGAGGTTTAACAAAATAACCTAACACTCTTAAATTAATTAATTTTAATAGATCTTCTTCATTTTTATGTGCAGACACTATAATAAATCTTTGATCAGTATTTATCTCTAGCATTTCATCTATCATAGTCAAACCATCTTTGTTTGGCATTCTAATATCTGTTAAAACTAAATCAAAACTTTGTTCTTTAAAAAGATCAATTCCTTCTTGTCCATCACATGCAACTAAAACTTCATCAAAGATAGTATTTAAATAAAAAGATAGAGTTTTTCTCGCAAGTTCTTCATCCTCAACCAATAAAACTCTAGTTTTATAATCATTCATAACTAACTCCATTATTTTTTCTTATTATTTCTACATTATATCAAATTAATGACTAAATAGGTAGTATTATGATAAATTTTAATCCAATTATAATATTTACTGATGAAATACTGCCATCCAAATTCTACTCAATAATTATTTTACACATATATAAAGCCATACCACTATCTTTATCTATGAACTTTGTACTAAAGTAAGCTTCGAACCTACAGCTTAAATCCTCTTTACTTTCTCTTCCCTAATTATTTTCAATTTTAAGCATGATTTTATTATTTAATTCTAAAATGTTAATTTTAATTAAAGAAGTAAAAAAATTTATATTTAATATATTTGCGGAATATCAAGAGAATTATTTGGAATATTTACAATTACTTACTAGAATTCATTTTCAAAAGTATTAATTTGAATATCGTTATTATTGAACTTTAACTTAGTGTTACTACTTTCAAATTGACTTTTAACTATTTTGTACGAGCTTTCAAATGCTTTTATTACAGAAAAAAAAATTATCTTTATTAGGTTTATAAAAGTTTATAAAATCATCAATTGTATTAGACATAAATGATATTTATAATTGTATTTCA
>JABSOL010000121.1 GCA_013215985.1 Campylobacteraceae bacterium | reverse complement strand
ATTTCTATCTAAGATAATTATATTTTTACATAATTCTTTTAATTTATTAATAAATTTTTCGTTTGTAATTAATTTTGGGTTTAATGAAATTTCATTTATTACTTTATCAATAGTTAATATTATTGTTTGATCTAAAGAAGGTTCCATTATTTCTTTTAAATGATTAATAAATCTACTTAGGTCATCATCTGAAACTCTTGAACTTAAAATATTAACAAGATCATGTGAAGTATTAATATCATTTGATGAAATTAGGTCTTTTTCATCATTAGATAATTTTTTTATTCTTTCTTTTAGTTTAATAATTTCGGGAATATCTTTGAATTTTTGAGACTGACGCATAAACTCTTTTTCATAAGATAAAGGAGTAGCTGGAGTTTTTGATTTTTGTAATACACCTAAAGTATGTTTTACAATATTTAGTATTTCATTCATACGTTTCCATTTTATAGTTTTAAAATTATAACATAATAAAAAGAAATATTAATTTAATAATATTTAATTATCAGATGATAATATATCATTTGTTAAAAAGTAGTTTGAATGAGTTTTATTTTGAGGGGATAAAAGGAAGTAAAAACTTCCTTTTATTTATATCTGTGAGTAATTCTACCCTTATCCAATGAATAAGGAGTAATCTCAACTCTAACTTTATCAGATGGTAAGATTTTAATATAATGCATTCTCATTTTACCTGAGATATGACATAATACTACATGAGAATTATCTAATTCAACTTTAAACATTGCATTAGGTAAAGCTTCAATTACTTTTCCATCTATTACTATAACATCATCTTTTGACATTTTTTTCCTTTTTTATACTTTACTTAAGATTTCAGCTCTACCGTTAATAACAGCAACTGTATGTTCATAATGTGAAGCTCTTAATCCATCTTCTGATACAACATCCCAATCATTATCTAAAATAACTGGTTCTTGTAATTTTTGACATACCATAGGTTCTAAACAAAATACCATACCATTTTTTATTTTAGGACCTGACTTAGCTTTTCCTGATTCTAAATAATTAGGAATCTCTGGGTCAGTATGAGGTTGTCTACCAATACCATGTCCACAAAAACGAACTAATGGCACATAACCTCTACCTCTAATAAAATCTTCTATTGCTTTAGATAGTTCTTTAAATCTCATACCTTCTCTTATAATATCAATTGCATGGTATAAAGAATCTTTTGCGCAGGCAATTAATTCTTCATCAGCTTTTGATATTTTTCCAATAGGCATAGTAATAGCAGCATCTCCATACCATCCATCAATTTCAGTTCCAATGTCAAGTCCAAGGATATCCCCTTCTTTAACAACAGTATCACTAGGAATACCGTGTATTATAACTTCATTAAGTGAGGTACAAACAGCAGCAGGAAAACCGTATAAACCTTTAAAAGAAGGACGAATCCCACGATCAGCTAAGAATTTATCACCCATAGCATCAATTTCTTTTAAAGTCATACCAGCTTTTACATTCTGAGCTAAATATTCTAAAGTTTGAGCAACAGCCTTAGAGGCTGTTCTCAGTTTTTCTATTTCATGTGGTTTTCTTAATTCAATTGACATGATTATAATCCAACCGCACTAAGAGTTTCATATTTATTTGAATATTGTTGAGCTTCGATTTTTCTCATTGTATCAATTGCAACTTGTACAACAATAAGAACGGCAACACCACCAAAGTAGAATGGTACTCCCATAGCTTTAACAATTAACCAAGGTAGTGTAGAAATTAATCCTAAATACACAGCTCCCCAAACAGTTAATTTACCAGCTACATCATTTAAAAATTCAGCAGTAGAAGTTCCAGGTCTTACCCCAGGAATGAATCCACCTTGTTTCTTTAAATTGTCAGCAATATCTTTTGCATTAAATGTAATAGATGCATAAAAGAATGCAAAGAATACTACAAATAAGAACATAAATAAATTGAATGTATACGACGCAGGACTTAGATAATCAGCAATAGTTAATAAAATTTCATTTTGACTTCCTTGCAAAATAGTTGCAGGGAACATTAAAATTGCCGAAGCAAAAATTGCAGGTATTACACCAGCTAAGTTTACTTTAATAGGAATATAGTTCATTATTCTCTTGTTTTGACTTGCCATCATAACTTTTCTAGAATAAGAAACTGGTACTCTTCTTTCACCAAGTTCTACAAAAATAATAGCGCCAACTGTTGCTAAAATAATAACAACAATAGCAATAACTGTTAGAAAATTCATTTGACCGTTATTAACTAAATCAATTGTACCACCAATAGCAGAAGGAATTGCCGAAACAATACCAGCAAAGATGATTAATGAAATACCATTACCTATACCTTTTTGTGTGATTTGTTCACCAATCCACATAAGAAGCATAGTTCCAGTTAACATTGAGATTGCAGAAACTGCAATGAATGTATCCATATCAATTGAGATTGCACTTTGACCTGATGCTCCAGTTAAAGAATTAAGACCCATTGAAACACCAACAGATTGAATTAAAGTAATTACAATAGTAGTGTATCTGATAATTTGCATATATTTTTGCATACCATCACGTTCTTTTTTCATTTTTCCTAAAGCAGGAAAAGTAGCAGCTAAAAGTTCCATTATAATTGAAGCTGTAATATAAGGCATAATACCAAGTGAAATAATACTTAATCTCTCTACTGCATTACCACTGAACATATTAACTAAACCTAAAGCATTATTTGAATTTGCATCAAAGAATTCTTTTACTACGTCAATATTTACTCCAGGTACTGGCACGTATGCCAGTAACCTATATAGAAGTATGAAACCTAATGTAATAAGAATCTTATTTATTAGATCTTTATTCATCACTATTTACCAGTTGTAGTAACGTTTTCGTCTTTAATTTTTGAAGCTAAATCTTTTGCAGATGCTCCAACTAATTTAACTTTTGTTACTGTTTTAGATAACTTGTAAACAGTTCTGATTGTAGTCATTGTAATTTCACTTAAGTTTGCAACTTGAGTTACTTTTTCAACGTTGATAGAATAAGGTTTAACTACTCTAGAGAAGAATCCAATTTTTGGAGTTCTTTTTTGAAGAGGCATTTGACCACCTTCAAAATGTCTTTTCATTGAGTAACCTGATCTAGCTTTTTGACCTTTATGTCCTCTTGTAGAAGTCTTACCCATTCCTGAACCTTGACCTCTACCTACTCTTTTAGTATTTTTAGTACTACCAGCAGCTGGTTGTAAATTATTTAATGCCATCATCTATCCTTTAATTCTTGCTAATGCTTCAACAGTAGCTTGTACAAGGTTATTAGGGTTATTAGAACCTAAAGATTTAGCAATAATGTCTTTAACACCTGCAAGCTCAAGAACTGGTCTAGCCGCACCACCTGCGATTAGTCCTGTACCTTTAGAAGCTGGTTTTAATAAAATTCTTGATGCATTATATTTATGCTCGATATCGTGTGCAATAGTAGTACCTTTTAAAGAAATAGTTACTAAACTTTTGAACGCGTCATCTAAAGCTTTTTTAATAGCGTCAGGAACTTCTTTAGCTTTACCAGTTCCGAAACCGATAGTACCTTTTTTATCTCCAACTACAACTAAAGCAGTAAATCTAAAACGTCTACCACCCTTTACAACTTTTGTAACTCTACCAATATTAACAATTGCTTCTTCGAAATCATCTTTATTAATTGCCATCATGAACCCTTAAATTTTGATACCGTTATCTCTTAATGCGTCTGCAAAAGCTGCAACTACACCGTGATAAAGGTAACCATTTCTGTCAAATACAACTGTATCAATCTTTGCAGCTTTTAAAGTTTTAGCGAATTCCGCTCCAACTTTAACTGCATTTTCTCTATTAACTCTTAAGTCTAAAGTTTTTGAATGAACTGAAGCTAGTGTAGTACCAGTAACGTCATCAATTGCTTGCGCACTTAAATATTTATTAGATTTGAAGATTGTAACTCTTGGAATTACAGCCGAACCAGAGATTGAACCTCTAACTCTTCTTTTTCTTCTTAATCTTAAAGAATTCTTTTTTGCTATGTTTTTTGCTCTACTCATTATTTACCCTTACTTCGCAGTTTTTCCGGCTTTTCTAACGATAACCTCGTCAGTATACTTAACACCTTTACCTTTATACGGTTCTGGTTTTCTGTAGCCTCTAATAATTGCAGCAGCTTGACCAACTTGTTGTTTGTCAGCACCCTTAACATGGATTAAGTTTTTCTCTACAGAAATATCTAGACCCTCTTGAATATCAAAAAGAATAGGATGTGAAAACCCTAATTGCATTTCTAATACATTACCTTTAACAGCTGCTCTATAACCAACACCATTGATTTCTAAAGATTTTGAAAAACCTGTAGATAAACCAATTACAGCATTGTTAATTAAAGCTCTGTAAGTTCCCCAGAATGCTGATGATTCTTTAGTTTCACCAACTCTTCCTAAAGAAATTTCATTGTTTTCAACAGCTAATGTAACTCTATTATGAGTTTCAACTGTAGAAACTTTGTTTCCTTTTTTAACAGTTACGATAGATCCATCAATAGTTACTTCTAACCCTGATGGAATTGCGATAGTTTTTTTACCAATTCTTGACATACTATACCCCTACCAAACTGTACACAGTACTTCACCACCAACGTTAGAAGCAAATGCTTCGTCGTTAGCAACAACACCCTTGTTTGAAGAAACAATGATTGTACCATATCCATTTTTAAAATGTTTTAATTCAGAAGCAGCTTTATAAACTCTTCTACCTGGTTTAGAAACTCTTGTAATTTCATTAATAACTGATTTTTCATTTTCATCATATTTTAATGTAACTTTAATAGTTTTCTTATTATTTTCACCGTCAATAACTTTAAAAGAAGTTATGTAACCTTTACTTTCTAACACTGTTAAAACACCAATAACTGTACCAGAATGCAATAAAGTAGTTACTTCTAACTTTCTTAATGCTGCATTTCTTAGTCTAGTAATAGCATCTGCGATCATATCATTCATCATAGCTTATTTCCTTACCAACTAGCTTTTCTAACACCAGGTAATAAACCTTCGTTAGCCATTTTTCTTAAACAAATTCTGCAAAGACCGAAATCTCTGTATACTGAATGTGGTCTACCACAAACTGAACATCTTGTATATGCTCTAACAGCGAACTTTGGAGTTCTCTGTTGTTTAGCGATTAAAGATTTTTTTGCCATACTACACTCTTCCTTTAGTAAATGGTACACCTACTAATTCTAATAATCTAAATGCTTCAGCATCATTATCAGCAGAAGTAGATATAGAAATATTCATACCATGAGTTTTAATAATGTCATCATAAACAACTTCTGGGAACATTAATTGTTCTTGTAATCCAAAGTTGAAGTTACCATAACCATCAAAACCATTTTTGTTAAGACCTCTAAAATCCTTAACTCTTGGTAATGCAACAGAGCAAAGTTTGTCTAAGAATGCGTACATTTGTTCGCCTCTTAAAGTAACTTTAACACCTACAGGATAACCTTCTCTTACTTTAAAACCAGCAACTGATTTTTTAGCAATAACTTTAACTGCTTTTTGACCAGCAATTAAAGAGATAGTATCTTGAATATTTTGCATTAATTTAGAATCTTTCATTGCTTCACCAGCACCCACAGAAATAACAACTTTGTCTACTTTAGCAGTAAGAGTTTTATTCTTTGGAAATTCTTTTTCTAAAGTAGCTTTAATTTCTGACTTATATCTTTCTAATAATCTAGATGCCATATTATTTACCTTCTACTTTTTTAACATTAGAGATGTTAATTGGCATCTCTTTGTTAATAAATCCACCATTAGGATTTTTTTCTTGATCTGGTTTAACAGTTTTTTTAGCAACTTTACAATCTTTAACAATTACTTGTTTTGTTGCAGGCATTGCTACTAAAACTTCACCAGTTTTACCTTTATCATCTCCAGCGATAATCTCAACGATATCACCTTTTTTGATTTTTAATTTATTCGCCATACTATAGTACCTCCGGAGCAAGTGAAACTATTTTCATGAAGTTTTTATATCTAACTTCTCTCGCAACTGGTCCAAAAATTCTTGTTCCAATTGGATCTTTTTTAGCATCAATAATTACACCAGCATTGTCATCGAATCTGATTAAAGAACCATTTTCTCTTTGGATCTCTTTATGAGTTCTAACAACTACTGCTTTAACTACTTGACCTTTTTTAACTTTTCCATTTGGAATAGCTTTTTTAACTGAAGCAACGATAACGTCACCAACAGATGCATATCTTCTCTTAGAACCACCAAGAACTTTAATACACATGATCTCTTTAGCACCTGAATTATCAGCTACATTTAGTCTTGTAAAACTTTGAATCATTACTTAACTCCTCTTTTAAGGATAGTATTTAATCTATAAGATTTACTTTTAGATAATGGTCTACACTCTAACGCAGTTACAGTATCACCAATTGCTAATTCATTTTTTTCATCATGAATTAAATATTTTTTAAATCTTTTTACAGTTTTGTGATATCTTGGGTGCATAACAGATCTTGTAACTAGTACAGATGCAGTTTTGTCTCCAGAAATTTTTACCACTAAACCTTGAATCTCTTTTTTAATTGCCATGTCATAGATCCTTAGTTAGCTTTTACTGCAGTGATTGCTGTTTGAATTCTAGCTAAATCTTTTTTAGCTACTCTTAATTCAGAAGTATTAGTTAACTGCATAGTTTTTAGCTTAGCTTTTAATTCAAAAAGTAGCACCTTTTTTTCTTTTAATAAACCGTTTAGTTCAACTAAACTTTTGTCTTTTAGATTAGAATAAATCATTTTCACTGTCTCTTGTAATTATTTTACTTTTGAATGGTAACTTATGTCTAGCTAAAGTTAAAGCTTCTCTTGCTAACTCATCACTAACACCAGCCATCTCAAAAAGAATTCTTCCTGGCTTAATATTCATAACCCATTTATCAACAGCACCTTTACCTTTACCCATTCTTGTTTCTAATGGTTTAGCAGTTAAAGGTTTGTCAGGGAATACCATAATCCAAACTTTAGCTTGTCTTTTTACTTTTCTAGTCATAGAAACTCTTGCCGCTTCAATTTGTCTAGAATCTATTCTACCATGTTCAGTAGCTTTAAGTCCGATATCACCGTATGCTAAAGAGAATCCTCTTGTCGCTTTACCACGATTTCGTCCCTTCATCATTTTTCTGAATTTAGTTCTTTTAGGCATTAACATAATTAGTTACCTCTTTTCTTAGATGGTCTTCTTTTAGGTTTAGAAGTATCTTCAGCTTTTTCAACAGGAACGCCTTTTGCAAGAACCTCACCTTTGAATATCCAAACTTTAATACCAACACAACCATAAGTAGTATGACCTTCAGCAAAACCGTAATCGATTCTAGCTCTTAATGTATGTAAAGGAACTCTTCCCTCTAAATACCATTCAGTTCTAGCCATTTCAGCTCCACCAAGTCTACCAGCTACTTGTACTTTAATACCCTTAGCTCCAGATTTGATTGCATTTTGCATAACTCTTTTCATAGCTCTTCTGAATGCAACTCGTCTTTCTAATTGTTGAGCAACATTTTCAGCAGCAAGTTGACCAGATAATTGTGGTTTTCTTTCTTCTTTAATGTTAACAGCAATTTCTTTACCAGTAAGTGCAGCTAGTTTAGCTTTAAGTTTTTCTACGTCAGCACCTTTTTTCCCGATAACAATACCAGGTCTAGCAGCAACGATAGTAACTCTAACTTTTTTAGCAGTTCTTTCGATAATAGTTTGAGCGATTCCAGCATAGTATAATTCTTTTTTAATGAATTTTCTAATTTTGTCATCTTCAGAAACATTAGCAGGCATTTTTTTGAATGAAGGGAACCATCTAGAATCCCAGTTTCTATTAATACCAAGTCTTAAACCTATTGGATTAACTTTTTGACCCATTACTTGTCTCCTTTTGGTGCTGCAGCAACTTCAATAAAGATATGTGCAGTTGGTTTATGCTTTGGAGAAGCACTACCTCTAGCTCTTGGAGTAAATCTCTTAAGAACAGGAGCTCTATCAACTCTAGCAGAAACTACAATTGCGTCTTCAGGTTCTAAACCAGCATTTGCAACAGCAGATGCGATAACTTTAGAAATGATTCCAGCAGCTTTATTAGGAGTAAATTGTAATGATGCAATTGCAAATTCACAATTCATACCTTGAACTTCTCTTGCTATTAATCTAGCTTTAAGAGGTGCAATTCTGATAAACTTTAACGTAGCTGTGTGGCTTTTATTGATACCAGCAGCTTTTCTTTCAGTTTTAGTTAATTTTTTTGCTTTTTTGTGTTGTAATATACTCATATTAACCTACCTTCTTCTGAACAGAACCTTTATGGCCCTTAAATGTTCTAGTTGGTGCAAATTCAC
>JABSOL010000120.1 GCA_013215985.1 Campylobacteraceae bacterium | reverse complement strand
TTTAATATAAAAACCTAACTAAATATTATATAATTAAATTTTTAGTTATAAGAACTACCCACTTTCACAAGAAAGCCTACTCTTCGTAATTCTTTAATCCTATACTATATTAATTGATTTTAATAATAGAAATACTATTTATTTTGATTTATCAAAAGGAAATTCATTAGTTTATAAAAAAAATGATGAAGCTTATTCTAAAAAAGATTTTTCTGCACCATTTGATACTTTATTAAAAAAAAGATTTCATAATGCAAAAATAGAAAATATTACTTTACATAATGACGATAAAATTATTAGGTTTTACCTAAGAACTAAATCTTCATATAAAGAAGAGATTAGTATTTTGCAATTAGAATTTACAGGAAAACATACAAATATTGTTATTACAGATGATAAATTAATAGTTTTAGAAGCTCTAAGACATATTGATGAATTCTCATCATCAAGAGTTGTAATGGTAGGTGAGTTATTAGAAGAAGTACCAAAGCAAACGTTTGTTCCTAAAATAGAAGAGATAGAAGACCTAGAAACTCTACTTTATGAGACTTATGCTAAAAAAGAAAATCAAAGTTTAGAGATTTTAAAAAAAGTTAAACTAACTAACTTAGAAAAAAACTTAAGAAAAATAGAAAAACTTTTAACAGTTTTACCTAAAGAAGAAGAGCTTAATGACGAAGCAAAGGACCTTTATGAAAAAGGTAATTTAATATTAAATAATTTATATTTAATTAAAGCTTATCAAAAAGAAATTGAAGTTTATAATAATGAGGGTGAATTAGTTACTCTTATTATGGATAATAATGAAAGCTCACCTTCAGTTTACGGAAATAAACTTTTTAAATTAGCTAAAAAAACAAAAAGAAAAGCTTTATCAATTTCTATTGAAAAAAACAATCTTGAAGAAAAACTGTCATTTCTAAAAAGAATGATAGTAAATATTAAGTCTGCTAAAAATATTGATGAGTGTGAATTTTTAATGCCTAAAAAAGAGAAGAATCAAAAAAGAACAAAAAAAGAACAACCATATGAATCTTTTTTCTTTAATGGTTTTAAAATAATGTTAGGACGAAGTGAGAGAGAAAATATATTTTTATTACAAAACTCAAAAGCTAGTGACTTTTGGTTCCATTTAAAAGATAGACCATCTGCTCATGTTATTGTTCAAAATAGCAAAAAAACTATACCTGAGGATGTTATTGAAAAAGCTGCAATTTTATGTGCTAAGTTTTCTTTAGACTATGAAGGTAGATATGAAGTAGATTATACTCAAAGAAGAAATGTAAATATTCAATCAGGTGCTAATGTTTTATATAATCCATATACAACTACAGTAGTAAATACATAAAATAGGTCCAAATTAAACACTTCATTAAGTTCTAATGGAGAATTTGGGATAATATCAAATAAAAAAGAAAAATAAGGCTTATAATGGAAAATATAATAAAAGATAGCTCGACTAGGATTAAAACAGGATTAGTTTTATTATTAGCGATGTTAATAATAGGATATATAGATTCATATTTTGTGATGTGGTTATTTTTTGGTGGACTATTAACAGTTTCACTTCAAGAATCAATGAAATTATTTAAAATGAAAAGCACAGAAATTTATTATTATACAGGTGCTTTATGGTGTGCAGCATATTTTTATCCAAATGCTCAAGATTTAATTTTTGTATTATTAGTAGTTTATGGATCTATTTTAGCATATAAAAGAAACTTAGATAAAAATTTATTACTTCCATTATTATATCCAACTGCATCATTCTTATTTTTATTATCACTTTATGCACAGTTTGGAATGGATTCATTATTATGGTTACTTGTAATTGTTGCAGGTGCTGATATTGGAGCATACTTTGTTGGTAAATCATTTGGTAAAACTAAGTTCTCAGAAACTAGTCCAAATAAGACTTTAGAAGGTGTTGCTGGTGGAATTGTTGTAGCTGCTATTTTAGGTACAATTTTTGCAATTGAGCCTTTATCTTTACTGACAGGTTTTATTGTTTCATTATTCGTAGCAGCTGCTTCTGTATTTGGTGATTTATTTGAATCATATTTAAAAAGAGAAGCTGGTCTAAAAGACTCAGGTGACATGCTACCAGGTCATGGTGGAATTTTAGATAGAACTGATGGATACTTGTTTGGTGGAATCGTTATGTTAGTAATTTTAAGAGCTCTAGTTTGATTCTATTAGGATCAACTGGCTCAATTGGTGTTAATGCATTAAATATTGCAAGAAGATTTAACATTACAGTTGAAGCTTTAGTTGCAGGAAGAAACATTAAATTATTAAATGAGCAAATAAAAGAGTTTAATCCTATATTTGTTGTTATTGCAAATTCTTGTGATATTTCAAAAGTAAATCATTCAAATGTGCAAGCAGGAGAAGAAGCTATTTTAAGAGTAATAGAAGAAGGTGAATCTGATATTGTTCTTAATGCCTTAGTGGGTTTTATTGGTTTAAAACCATCTTTAAAAACAATTGAGTGTGGAAAACAATTATCTTTAGCAAATAAAGAATCACTTGTTGTTGCTGGAGAATTTGTTAATCAAGATAATTTAATGCCAATTGATTCTGAGCATTTTGGACTATGGTATTTAAAACAAGATAAACAAATTGATTCTCTTCTTATTACAGCTTCAGGAGGGTCATTTAGAGATTATCCACTTGAATCTTTAAAAAATGTAAGTATCAAAGAAGCTTTAAATCATCCAAATTGGTCTATGGGAAATAAAATCACTATTGATTCTGCAACTATGACTAATAAAATATATGAATTATTAGAAGCTAGGTGGTTATTTAATACTACAAAAGTTGATGCAATAATTGAAAGTAAATCTTTAATTCACGCGCTTGTTAATTTTAAAGATGGTAGTACAACTGCACATTTTGCAAATGCAAATATGCAATTACCTATTGCTTATGCTTTAAAAAAAGAAGTAAATGATCAAATTTTACCTCATGTTAATTTATTAGAAGTAGCTTCGCTAGATTTTAAAGAAATTAAAAAAGATAGATATCCAATATGGGAAATTAAAAACCATATCTTAGAAAATGCTCATTTAGGTGTTGTTTTAAATGCAGCTAATGAAGTAGCAGTAGCTAAGTTTTTAGATTCAGAAATTGGATTTTTAGATATAGCTCAAATATCAATGAATGCTTTAGATAAATTTTCAAATGCTCATGCTAAAAATATTGATGATGTATTTTTAATTGATAAAGAAGTAAGGAATTACTGTGGGTCTTGATTTATTAATTCCTTTTGGGATTTTATTAGCTTTAGTTGTATATTTAATTTATTCTAGAACTATTTTTGAAAAAGATATTGTTTCAATATATGAAGAAAAATTTGAAGAATGGAAAATACATAGTGATCAAAGTCCAAAAGAAAATGATCCAAAAGTTTTAATTGGTTTATTATATAAACAGAACTACAAGTATGAACTTGAAGTATTTGATAAAAAAGAAATGGATATACTAAATATAAGTAAGATAAATATTAAGGAAATGTAATGAAAGTTTTATTAATTATTCTATGTATATCAAGTTTTTTATTCTCAAAAGACTTATATAGATTAGGTGATTCAAATATTGTCAAAGATAATTTAAATAAATTAATATGGATGGATAATAAATCTGTTATAAATAATTATTTATCGCATAAAAAAGCAGAGCCTTATTGTGAAAAACTAATATATGCAGGTTATTCAAATTGGAGACTTCCTACATTAAAAGAGTTTAAAACAATAGTTAATAAAAAGAATTATAAAACATATATTAAAAAAGTATTTAGATATAACAAAGCGACAGGATATTGGGCTATAAAAGCTCATTTTAGAACATTCTGGTTTTATGCTGATTATATGAACTTTATATCAGGAACACCTTATTATGATAATAGAAACAAAAAGAAATTAGTAAGATGTGTTTCTTCAATGAACTAAGATTATGAGAAAAAAAGTATTAATATTACATGGATGGGGAGGAAGTTCTTATCCTCACTGGCAGGCACAATTAGCAGTTGATTTAATAAAAGATAATTATACAATCTCTTTCCCTTCTTTGCCTTCTAAAGATCATCCTAAATTAGATGAATGGATTAAATATTTAAAAAAAGAATTAGAACATTTTAAACCTGATATTGTTGTTTGTCATTCATTAGGAAATATTTTATGGTTTCATATATCACATACTTTACATTTAAGCGTAGAAAAACTTCTTTTAGTTGCACCTGTAAGAACAAATTGTGAAATAGAAGAATTAAAGAGTTTTTTTCCTTATAAATATACTAATGAATTAAAAGCAAAAAAAACATTAATAATAGCATCTACAAATGATCCTTATTTAAATGTTGAAGAAGCAAATATTTTACAAAATGAACTAAATGTGCCTATTCATATTTTAGATAATGCAGGACATATAAATGCAGATTCTGGTTATGGTAAATTAGACCTAGCATATGAATTTATAACAAAAGAATAATAATAACAAAAGGAAGAATAATAAATGATTTTAAGTATTGAATCATCATGTGATGATAGTTCTATATCTATTACAAATATAGATACAAAAGAACTTGTATATCACAAAAAAATATCACAAGAACTGCAACATAGCGTATATGGAGGAGTAGTTCCAGAATTAGCAGCAAGACTTCACGTAGAAGCACTACCTAAGATTTTACTAGAGTGTAAAGAATATTTCCCAGATCTTAAAGCAATTGCAGTTACAAATGCACCAGGACTTGCTGTTACATTAATGGAAGGCGTAATGATGGCAAAAGCATTATCTTTATCTTTAGACCTTCCTTTAATAGCTGTAAATCATTTAAAAGGGCATATCTATTCACTCTTTATTGAAAAAGAAGAAATTATGCCTATTACTATTTTATTAGTATCAGGTGGGCATACGCAAATTATAGAAGCTAAATCATTAAATGATATGAATATTATAGCTTCTACTATGGATGACAGTTTTGGGGAGAGTTTTGATAAAGTATCTAAAATGTTAGGACTTGGATATCCAGGCGGTCCTGTTGTTCAAAACTATGCTTTAAAAGGTGATAATGAAAGATTCGATTTTCCTGTTCCTTTAAGACAAAACCCTAAGATTGCTTTTTCTTATTCTGGTTTAAAAAATGCTGTTAGATTAGCAATTGAGACTATTGATAAAGATAATGAAAAAGATAGAGCAGATATTTGCGCCTGTTTTCAAAAAGCAGCTATAGCACATATTATGCAAAAAACAAAAAAACTATTTTCAATATCAGCACCAAAAGATTTTGCTATTGTTGGTGGAGCATCTGCTAATATATATCTAAGAGAAAACTTAGAAAAATTATGTGCAAAATATAAAACAAAACTTCATTTATCATCTTTAGAATATTGTTCAGATAATGCAGCTATGATTGGTCGTGTTGCTATTGAACAATATAAGAATAATGATTTTATTAAAATAAATGAAATAGATATACAATCAAGATTAAAGGATTTTTCATAATGTTTAAAATGGGAGCTTCTTTAGATGGCGATGTATATGAAACAAAAAAAGATGATAAAAAGAAAAAGTCTATAAATCAAATTATTCCTAAGAATCAACATCAATTAGTTTTTACTTTTGAAAAAAGAAAAGGAAAACCTGTTACACTTTTAGGAAGACTATATATAAATGAAAAAGAAAAAAAAGATTTATTAAAACTTTTAAAGAAAAAACTAGCTTGTGGAGGCGCCATTAAAGAAGAATGGTTTGAGTTCCAAGGTGATGTGAAAGCTAAAATTATAGATGTTCTTACAAAAGAGGGTTGGAAGTTTAAATAATTATAAGGATATAGAATGCTAAAGGTTTATGAAGAAGTTAATACATTAGATAAAAGGTGTTATGATAAATTCTTTTTAAGTGAAGATTTACTTATGGAGCAAGCAGCCTCTTCTATGTACTCATATATAAATAAAAAATTCAAAAAGAATAAAACAATATTAATTGTATGTGGAACGGGTAATAATGCAGCTGATGGTTTAGCCCTTGCTCGTATGTTATATACAAAATATGATGTAAAACTTTATATTCCTTATGAGCTAAAATCTTCAATGGCTATACTTCAAGAAAAAAGAGTTAAAGCCTTAGGACTTAAAATAGTGTCTTATGCGTCATCTTGTGATATTCTTGTTGATTGTTTATTTGGTACAGGTTTAAATAAACCATTAGATGATACAAGAAAGACCTTAATCGATAAATTAAATAGATTAAAGGCTTTTAAAATTGCCTGTGATATTCCAAGTGGAATAAATATAAAAGGACAAATAAAATCAAAAGCTTTTATTGCTGATATTACAATTACAATGGGAGCTTTAAAATCTTCACTTTATTCAGATGCTGCTAAAGATTATGTTGGGAAAGTTATAGTTTCTAACTTAGGTATACAAAGAGAAATGTATGAAATTGAAGATAACAATATATTTTTATTAGAAAAAAAAGATATGAAATTACCTTTCAGAAAAAAGAATAATACTCATAAGGGATTATTTGGGCATTTGAGTGTAATTGTAGGTGAAAAAGAAGGTGCAGGAATAATTGCTGGTAATGCTGCATTTTCATTTGGAGCTGGATTAGTGTCTGTAATTACTCATAAAGAACTATCTTTACCTAATCATTTAATGCAAAGTCATAAACTTCCATTAAATACAACAGCTATTGTTTTAGGAATGGGTTTAGGTAATTTTGAAAGAAATGAAATAAAAAATATATTAAGTAAAAAAGTAAAAAAAATAATTGATGCAGATATGTTTTATGATGAAATGATTTTAAATGTTTTAAAAGATGATGTAGTATTAACGCCACATCCAAAAGAATTTGTATCATTACTAAAATTAACTAAGATGTATGATATTAATATAAATGAATTACAAGAGAACAGATTTAAATATATATATGAGTTCTCAAAAGCATATCCTAAAGTAACTATATTATTAAAAGGTTCAAATACTTTAATTTCAAAAGATGGAAAAATACTAATTAATAGATTTGGTACTCCTGCTATGAGTAAAGGAGGCAGTGGTGATGTCTTAAGTGGTTTAATAGCTTCTTTATTAGCACAGAGCTATTCTTCTTTTGAATCAGCTTATATAGCTTCTCTAGCTCATGCTATTGCAGCTAGTAAATATAAAAAAAATAATTATTCTTTAAGTCCACAAGATATAATTGATGAGGTAAAAAAATTATGATAATAATACAAACAAGTACAAAGTGTAAAACAGAAGCAAAATATATTGCTTCTGTTTTAATAAAAGATGAACTAGCAGCCTGTATACAAATATCAAAAGTAGAATCTTTGTATATGTGGAAAAAAAAGATAGAAAATGAGAAAGAGTTTGTTTTAACTATTAAAACAAAAAGATCTAATTTTAAAAAGATAAAAAGTATTATTAAAAAAATACATTCTTATGATCTACCAGAAATAATATCTTTTAAAGTTAAAAAGGCATCAAAAGAATATAAAGAGTATATTTATAAGAATGTTAAATAATAGATATATTTCTTTAAAAAGTAATAATATTAGTTATATTATAAGTTTTAATTATATATATATCAATATTAATGAATAAATACCTGTATTTTTAAAGAATTTAGTAATTTTAACGGAATACACTTGACTTCTGCTGGTTTTTTTATTATAATCCCACTCACAAAACAAGACAAATGTTTAGTTTCATTTTCCTAGTTTTCATTGTCGGGGCGTAGCGCAGTCTGGTTAGCGCACCTGGTTTGGGACCAGGGGGCCGGAGGTTCGAATCCTCTCGCCCCGACCATTTTTAAAATTTGTTGGTAGGTATAGCTCAGTTGGTTAGAGCATCGGTTTGTGGTACCGAGGGTCGCCGGTTCGAACCCGGTTACTTACCCCATTTTTAAATACATTTAATGCTTCCATAGCTCAGCTGGATAGAGCAACGCCCTTCTAAGGCGTAGGTCGCACGTTCGAATCGTGCTGGGAGTACCACTTATACATGCGGATGTGGTGAAATTGGTATACACGCTAGACTTAGGATCTAGTGCTTTACGGCGTGAAGGTTCAAGTCCTTTCATCCGCACCATACAAAGCTTTATGTAAATGATGTTTACATCGTTTTCATAGAGCTTTTTTAGTCTAGAACTAAAAAAATTAATGCTTCCATAGCTCAGCTGGATAGAGCAACGCCCTTCTAAGGCGTAGGTCGCACGTTCGAATCGTGCTGGGAGTACCACTTATACATGCGGATGTGGTGAAATTGGTATACACGCTAGACTTAGGATCTAGTGCTTTACGGCGTGAAGGTTCAAGTCCTTTCATCCGCACCATACAAAGCTTTATGTAAATGATGTTTACATCGTTTTCATAGAGCTTTTTTAGTCTAGAACTAAAAAAATTAATGCTTCCATAGCTCAGCTGGATAGAGCAACGCCCTTCTAAGGCGTAGGTCGCACGTTCGAATCGTGCTGGGAGTACCA
>JABSOL010000119.1 GCA_013215985.1 Campylobacteraceae bacterium | reverse complement strand
CTCATCAAGCAGCAGAAGCTAGATTTGGGGCTATGAGTTCTTATGTTTCTATTGCTTCAATAAAAGGTGTATTTAGAGAAGTAAGTACTAAAAAAGCTAAATTTGGTGTGATTCCTATTGAAAATTCTTCAAATGGAATTGTATCTGATACTATTTCATCATTAAAAAAATATATTGTCCCAATATCAGATTTAACTTTTTTACCGTTTTTTGCCATATTTGTGTATTATAAAAACTTTTCTGAATAAATTAGAGACAAGTATAGAATTAACAAAACTTTCTATTTTATGTCCAAAAACATATTCTTTAGATAAATATAATAATGAAATTGATTTCCCAATAATTATAAAAAGTAAGTATTCACTTTTATCTAAAAAAATATATGAAATAAATAATAAAGAAGAACTTGATTATTTATTAAAAACAATAAAAGATAAAAAGAACTTTATTATTCAGGAATACGTAGGTAGCATAAATGAAGAATATACAAGTGCTGTTTATTCTAATGGAGATATAAGTGAAGTTATTACATTTAAAAGAAAACTAACAGGTGGAATGACATCTTTTGCAGAAATTGTTGAAGAAGAAGTATTAGTTGATTATTGTAAATTAATAGCAAAGTCATTTAATTTAAAAGGAAGCATAAATATTCAAAGTAGGAAAGTAGGAAATAAATTCTTTATATTCGAAATTAACCCAAGATTATCAAGTACAATCTTTATCAGAGATAATTATGGTTTTAATGATCTTATGTGGTGGATAAAAGATATAACTCTTTCTAAAAATAATTTATATAAAATTGATATTAAAACAAAAGGAAAAGCAATACTTGGATATAAATATAATTTTATAGAGTAAAAATAATATAGATTCTTAGTATTTTACATAAAATAAAGGTAATAAATAATGAAAATAGGTAATTTTGATTTAAATAAAGATGGTGTTTATATTATTGCAGAGCTTAGTGCTAATCATAATGGTTCACTTCAAATTGCACTTGATACTATAAAAGCTGCAAAAGAAATTGGCGCAAATGCTATAAAAATTCAAACATATAGAGCTGATACAATAACTTTAAATTCAAATAAAGATGATTTTATGATAAAAGGTGGAACACTTTGGGATGGTAAATCTTTATATGAATTGTACGAAGAAGCATATACACCATGGGAATGGCATGAAAAACTTTTTTCTTATGCAAGAGAGATTGGAATAGATATCTTTTCCTCACCATTTGATAAAAGTGCAGTAGATTTTTTAGAACAATTTAATCCTAGTGCATACAAAATTGCATCTTTTGAAATAACTGATTATGAACTTGTAAGATATACAGCAAAAAAAGGTAAACCTATTATTATTTCGACAGGAATTGCTACAAAAGATGAAATTAATGATGTAGTAAATATTTGTAAAGAAGTTGGTAATAATGATATTATATTATTAAAATGTACTTCTGCTTACCCAGCAGCAATTGAAGATTCAAACTTAAAAATGATATCAAGTATAGCAAATGATTTTGGTGTTATTTCAGGTTTTTCTGATCATACTTTAGGTATTGCTGCACCTATAATAGCAACAGCAATGGGTGCTAAAATAATTGAAAAACATTTTATTCTTGATAAAAGTGTTGGAGGGGCTGATAAAGATTTCTCTTTAGATAAAATTGAGTTCTCACTAATGATTCAAGAAGTTAGAAAGACAGAAAAAATCATTGGAAAAGTTGATTATTCTTTAAATAAGAAAAAACTAAAAAGTAGAGAATATTCAAGAAGTCTTTATGTATGTAAAGATATTAAAAAAGGTGAAATCTTAAGTCATGATAATATTAAAAGTGTTAGACCAGGTTATGGTTTACATCCAAAATATTTGAATGAAATAATAGGAAAAAAAGCTAAAAAAGATTTGGAATTTGCAAAAGCTTTAAGTTTTGATGATGTGTTAATAGACAATAAAGATTAATTTTAATAAAATAATCTAAACTTAAGAAATGTAGGATTTGTATGCTTAAAAATATTTTAATATTTACAACTGGATTGGCTGGAAGAGCAATATTTAGACTTTTAAACGAGGATAATTATTGTATTAAGGGTTTTATAGAAAATAATAATTCTTTACATGGCCAAAATTATAATGGTCATATGATCTATTCTTTAGATTATATAAAAGATATAAATTTTGATAAAATCGCTTTTGGTGGAATCTGGGCTAATGAAATTAAAAAACAACTATTAGATTTTGGAATAAATGAAAATAGATTATGGGAAGTAAAAGACTCATTAATTAAATTTTATTCTTCTTCAAGAAGTGAAAAAACAAATAATGTACTTAATATAATACATAAAATTTTAGAAAATAAAAAGATTAAATATATTATTGATGGTTCATCTTTAATTACACTTTTTAGAGAACAAGAATTATCTGTTGTATCAGATGTAGATATTATTTTATTGGATAAAAAAGAGATTAAAAAGCTTTGGGAATCCTTAGAAAAAGAAGAATCACTTAAAGAATATAATTTAAGTCTTGTATTATATAAAGAAGATAAATTATTGTCAAAAAGAGGTGAGATTCAGAAAATTATAATTAAATCAAATTGTAATGTTGTAGAGAGTGAGCCTATTATAATAGATATTAATAAATTTACTTCTTATGAAAATTATTATGTTGTCGATTTTGATGATGAGTATTTTTATTTATTAAAAGATCTTGTTGATGGTGAAAGATTTTATACATATAAAAATATGAAATTAAGAATACCTTTTCAAGCTGAAAAATATTTAAGTGCAATGTATGGAGAGAAGTGGATTGAACCAGTTGAAAAATGGTCAAAATCTAATTATTTAAATTTAATCCATAAAGACGAACTAAAGAATTTAAGTCAAAAGGAATAATATGAAAAGAGTATATGTAAGTTTAATAGCTGATTTATTACATGCAGGGCATATAAAAGTACTGAAGAAAGCCGCTTCTTTAGGTAAGGTAACTGTTGGTCTTTTAAGTTTGAAAGCTTGTGGAGAGCTAAATGATATTCCTTATTTAGATTATGATAAAAGAAAAGAAGTTTTAGAAGTTTTATCTTTAGTTGATGAAGTTATAGAACAAAATGAAGCTAGTTATTTGGAAAGTCTTAAAAAAATAAATCCAGATTATGTTGTTCATGGAGATGACTGGAAGTATAATTTTCAAAAAAAATATAGAAATGAAATTATTAATTATTATAAAAATAATGATGGTGAATTAGTTGAGATTGAATATAGTCAAGATATAAATAATGAAAATATAAAAGAACAAATTGCAAAACAAGGAATATCAACAACTGCTAGACAATCAAGGTTAAGAACATTATTAAAATCAGGGATTACACTTAAAATACTTGAAGTTCACAATGCATTGTGTGGATTAATTGCAGAAAATGCAAGTGAAACTACTATTGATGGTGAAAATGTTACTTTTGATGGAATGTGGTCAAGTTCATTAACAGATTCTACTTCAAAAGGTAAACCAGATATTGAAGCTGTTGATACAACAGCAAGACTTACAACAGTAAATGAAATATTTGAAGTTACTACAAAACCTTTAATTTATGATGCAGATACAGGTGGTAAACCTGAACACTTTGAATTTACAGTTAGAAGTTTAGAAAGAACTGGAGTAAGTGCTGTTATTATTGAAGATAAAACTGGATTAAAAAAGAATTCATTATTTGGAAATGATGTGTCACAAACACAAGATACAATTGAAGGTTTTTGCCATAAAATCAAAAGTGGTAAAGCTGCACAAATTACAAAAGATTTTATGATTATTGCTAGAATTGAAAGTTTAATTTTAGAAGCAGGAATGGATGATGCACTAAAAAGAGCTTTCGCTTATGTTGAAGCTGGAGCAGATGGAGTAATGATTCACTCCCGACTTAAAGATCCTAGTGAAATTATTGAATTTGTAAATAAATTCAGAATAGAAGATAAAACTACTCCGGTAGTTGTTGTTCCTACATCTTTTAATTCTGTTACTACTGATGAGTTTGCTAAAATTGGTGTTAATGTAGTTATTTATGCTAATCATATGTTAAGAGCAGCATATCCTGGAATGATGAATGTTGCACAGTCAATATTAAAAAATAAAAGATCATTAGAAGCAGAACCAGATTGTATGTCAATTAAAAAGATTTTAAATTTAATACCTGGTACTAAATAATGTTAGATACAAATAACTTTGTAGAAGAACTAATTTCAAATGGTTATACACATTTATGTGTAGTACCTTGTTCTTTTGCTAAGAATTTAATTAATTCAGTTATTAATAATACAAATATTGAATATGTTCCAGCAGCAAGTGAAGCTGTTGCTTGTTCAATTGCTGCTGGTCTCAAAATGTCAGGAAAAAGCCCAATTGTAATAGTTCAATCATCAGGTCTAACAAATATGGGATCTTGTATTACAAGTTTATTAAAACCTTATGGAATCACTTTTCCAATGATGGTTTCGTGGAGAACTTATAAAGAAGGTGATAGTGAAATACAACATCAACACTTAGCTACAGAATTACCAAGATTAGTTCACGCATATGGTTATGAACATTGTATTTTAGATAATACTAATATTGATACTGCAATATCTCAACTTAATAATTGCAATGATACTAATACAATTTGTCTTCTGCCAAAAGATTCTTTTTCTAAAATAGAATTAAAAGAAGAACATAAATTAGATTTATCTTCTTTTATTCCAAGAAGTGAATATTTGAAAAGATTAAATTCTATAAATAAAGACAAAAACACCTTATTTATTGGAACTACTGGTAATACCGCTCGTGAGATGTATAGTTTTATGCCAGATACAAATAACTTTTATATGGCTGGAAATATGGGAGGTGCCTTAAGTTTAGGACTTGGTGCTTCAATGGGTGGAAAAAGAGTTATTGTATGTGGTGGTGATGCAGAATTTGTCATGCATATGGGTGGATTAACAACAGCAGGTAGGTATCGAGATGATATAAACTTAACTTATATTTTATTTGATAATGAATGTAATAAAAGTACAGGTGGACAAAATACCTATCAAAAACACTTGAATTATATTAATATTGTTAAGAATTCAGGAATTCTTGCCCATAATACTCCTATTGAAAATATAGATGATTTTACTAAAGTTATTAATAATCTAAGTGATAAAATTGGCTTAAATTTTCTTTATATTAAATGTAGTACAGATGTTGAAACTCCAAGACCTCCTATAGAAACAGTAAGAGTTAATATTTTCAAATGAAACTAATTATATTATCAGATATCCATGCAAATTTAGAAGCATTAAAAAGTGTATACGAAGATATAAAACAAAATTCTTTTAAAGATTATAAAATCTGTATTTTAGGAGATGTCATAAATTATGGTCTTAGACCAAATGAGACTATTGAGATTATAAGAAAAATGTCTAAAGATATAGATGTAATGATTTGTGGTAATCATGAAATGGCTTTATTTGGTTTTGAAGATAATAGGTTTTCGTCTAAAAGAGGAAAAGATATATTAGATTTAACAAAAAAACTTCTTTCAAAAGAAAATTATGATTTTATTAATACAAATTTTTCTAAAACTTTTATATCAAAAATAATTGATGGTAAAAAATATCTTTTTGTTCATGGTAATTTAGAAGATATATTTTGGGGTACTTTAGATAAAGATAATTGTAAAAATGAAATATATAAAAGTTATGACATTATATTTTCAGGGCATTCACATAAACCACATTATATTGAAGAGTTTTTTTCAGTGAATGATATAGAATATAGAGATAAAAAACGAACAATATTTATAAATCCTGGTTCGGTAGGACAACCTAGGAATCATTCTTCTCAATCTCAATATGTTATTTTTGATACAGTAACTCTTGAAATAAAGTTTTGTAAGGTATTTTATGATATTAAAAAAGAACAAAAAATATATGATAAATATGAAGTAGATGATTTTTATAAAAATCGATTAACAAAAGGAATTTAAATGGAAGTATGTAGAATTTGTAAGAATAGAACAAACGAGGAAGCGTTTTTATTTTTAAAGAATATTCCTATTTCATCTGAAGCAAAGAATGAAAATTTTAAATCAACAGTAAAAGACTTAAGAATAAATAGATGTATAAAGTGTAATTATTTATTTATAGATAATCAATTAAATGATACTTATTATGATGATTATTTATATACTCCTCAGGTAAGTAAAGATGTGAAAGATTATTTAAATAACTTTACTTCAAAAGTAATAAAAAAATTTCCTATTAATTCTACTTATAAAGGTTTAGAAATTGGTTCAGGAGAAGGTTCTTTATGTTTAGCTTTTAAAGAAAAAGGAATAGATTTTACGGGTGTTGAACCTAGTGAACATTTAAGTAAAGAATCAATAAAAATAGGAGTAAAAACATTTAATTCATATTTTGGAGATGGTTTAATTTCTGAACTTAATTCTGACTATGATTTTATTGTTATTCGTCATGTTTTAGAACATATAGATGATTTTGAAAACTTTTTTTTAAATATTCTAAAAGTTAGTAAAGATAGTACTAAGTTAATAATTGAAGTTCCTTATTTAGGTAATATTCTTAAAGAAAAACAATACTATGGTTTCTTTTTTGAACATTTATCTTATTTTTCAATTGAATCATTATCAATACTTCTTAATAAGTATGGCTTTTATATAAATGATTATGAATTTGCAAATCCTGAAGGAGGTTCAATTCTTATTTATACTAGTAAGAAAAAAAATGACAAGCTTTTAATTGATACTTTTAATGAAAATGATTTTAATGATTTTAAAGGTGATTTTACTTCATTTAAATCAAAATTTCTAGAGTTTATATTAAAATTCAAACATCCAGTAATATATGGTGCAGGACAGAGATCATTGACATTAATTAGTATGTTAAATCTAAGTAATAAAGAAATACTTTGTATTTTTGATGAAAATACAAATTTTGACGGATTGTATACTCCAGAAGGTAAAATTAAAATTATTAACGCTTCTAATATGGAAAATTTTGTAAACAAAAATAAAGTAGATGCAATATTTATATTTGCAAGTTCATACGATAAAGAAATATATAGTAAATATCTAAGTAATCAAAATATTATGTATTCAATTATACCAAATATAGAAAAAACATCATTTAAATATAAAGGTATAAATAATGAATAAGTTGGCAGTAATATCTGGTTTTACAGGAATGACAGGAAGTGAACTTGGAAAACAATTATTAAAAGATGACTATAAAATAGTTGCTTTTGATAATTTTTTTGCATCAAGTATTGAATCAATTAAAGATATAAAATCAAATAAAAATTTATATTTTTTTGAATATGATATAAATTCATTAAAAGATATGAGTTTATTAAAAGAATTTATAAATAATAAATTTGAATCTTTTGAAATAGAGTTTATTAACTGTGCAGCAGTTGTACATACAAAACATTTTTATGAAGTTGATGATACTTTTACTACTAATGTTCTTGGTATGAAAAGTTTTTTAGATATGGCAATATCTCTAAATGCAAAATCATATATAAACTGTAGTACATCAGAAGTTTATTCAATGGAGTCTTGGAGTGAAGATGGAATGAAAGAAGAAGATGCAGTTGTTTTAGCAACAGCTGAAAACTCTCAAAGAACTTCTTATGCAACAGGAAAATTACTAACAGAGTTTTTTTTAAGAGATGCAGTAATTAAAAATAAGATTAAAGGTTGTTCATTAAGATTTGCAAATGTTTATAGTAGTGATGAATTATATCCTGATCATATCATTCCACACATTATTTCATCTTTACAGAAAAGTAATAAAATTACTTTATTAAATAATTCAAAAGTTAATAAAAGAACTTTTTTACATAATATAGATTCTTGTTCTTCAATTTTATGTTTATTAAAAGAATATGAAGCACTAGATGGTTCAGTATATAATGTTGGTACTAAAGAAGAAATATCTATGATTGATTTAGTTAAAAAGATAGCTCATAAAATGAATATTAAAGATTTAGAAATTAATTATGAAGGATTTAGAGAAAATGATCCTATCCGAAGATTAATTAACTGTGATAAGATCAAAAAAAGAACTTCGTGGATGGATACAATTTCGCTAGATGAAGGTTTAGATATATCACTTAAAATAAAGAATAAGAATGAATAGAGCTGTTATTATTACACTAGCTGGACTATCATCTAGATTTAGACAAAGTTTGGGGAAAGATGTTTTAAAAGCTATATATAAAGAAGAAGAGTATCAATCAATTCTTGATATTTTATTAGACTATTGTGCATATCATATAAATGATATTTATATAGTTGGTGGATATAAATATGATGATTTAACAGAATATATAAATAATAATTATAAAAATCTTAGTATTAATTTAATTTATAATAAGAATTTTGCTTTAGGAAGTAATGAAAGTCTTTTATGTGGAATTAGAGCTTTAAATCAGAAGTATGACGAAGTTTTATTTATAGAAGGC
>JABSOL010000118.1 GCA_013215985.1 Campylobacteraceae bacterium | reverse complement strand
AATCATGTCTAAAGTTATCTCTTTTGTAAGAAAAATATCAAATAATGAAAACTATACTCAAAGTCAGAAAATATATATAAATAAATATATTGAAGAAAATAAAATTATACTTTTAAATGAAATTGAAATTGAAATCAATTCATCAAAAGATGAAAAAAATTTACTTCAATTATTAGAAAAATGTTCAAAAGACAATATTATTATTGTTTATGATTTAAATGTTTTTGGAAGAACTATTGAACGTATATTAGAAATAGTAAATTTTTTCTTAGATAATCAAATTAGAATAATTGTAATTAAACAAAATCTTGACTTGATTGATAGTAATGATATGCTAACAAAAATGATTTTAGGTGTAGTTTCTATGACAATTGCTTTAGAAAAAGATTTAATGAGTTTAAGAACAAAAGAAGCTTTAAATCTTAAAAAAGAACAAGGCATAAGTTTAGGTAAACCAAAAGGTACAATACAAAAATCTAAGTTTGATAAACAAAGAGATAAAATCGAAGAATTATTAGCTTTAGGTTTGTCAGTACGAAAAATATCTAAAATATTAGGATATTCAAATCATATTGGCTTAAATAACTATGTTAAAAAGAGATCAATTAGAGAAAAAGTACAAGAAAATTCTGTTGAAATAGCTAACTAAATAAATAATCCAAAAAAAAATATAAGAATATAATAAAATTTTATATTCTTATTTACTTATATTTAGGACTAATTAACAAAAATATTGTAGAATACATGCAAATTTAAATTATATACATAAAATTATTTTATGTTTTAATAAATATGGAGAGATTATGAAAGTATTATTAATTAAAGATGTTCAAGGAACTGGTAAAGCTGGTGAAGTTAAAGATGTTAAAGATGGTTATGGAAAAAACTTTTTAGTTGGTAAAGGTTTTGCATTAATGGCAACTACTGAAGTTTTAGCTAAATGGGCAGAAGATGAAAAAATCAAAAAAGATAAAACAGATGCAGAAATTAAAATTGCAAATGATATTAAAGAAAATTTAGATTCTCAAAAATTCACTATTAAACATAAAGTTGGAGCAAATGGACATTTAATTGGTTCTGTTACAAATAAAGAAATATCTGAAATTTTATTAGCTCAAGCTTCTTTAAAAATTGATAAAAAACAAATTACATTAAAATCAAAAATCAAAACTGTTGGAATTTTTGAAGTTGATTGTAAATTAGGTCATGGAATTCATGGTACTATCAAAATTGACGTAATAGCTGAGTAAATATTATGTTTCATGCAACTACAATTCTTGCTTATAAAACAGATAAAAAAGCTGTAATAGGTGGAGATGGTCAAGTTAGTTTTGGAGATACTGTATTAAAAGGTAATGCTACAAAAATTAGAACATTATATAAAAATCAGATTTTAGCTGGTTTTGCAGGATCTACTGCTGATGCTTTTAATTTATTTGATATGTTCGAAGCTCATTTAGAAACTTCTAAGGGTGATTTATTAAAAGCCGTTATTAATTTCTCAAAAGAGTGGAGGAAAGATAAACTTTTAAGACGTTTAGAAGCGATGATGATTGTTTTAAATAAAAAACATATTTTTATTTTAACAGGAACTGGTGATGTAGTAGAACCAGAAGATGGAAAAATTTGTTCAATTGGATCTGGTGGTAATTATGCAATTTCTGCAGCTAGGGCTTTAGAAAAACATACAACCTTAGATCCAGAAGAATTAGTTCGTGAATCTTTAATGATTGCAGGCGAATTATGTATTTATACAAATCAAAATATTAAAATATTAAAAATTGAGGATTAAATGAATTTAACTCCAAAACAAATTGTAGCTTATTTAGATGATTATATTATTGGTCAAAATGATGCTAAAAAAACAATTGCAATTGCTTTAAGAAATAGATATAGAAGATTACAATTAAGTGATGAACTTCAAGAAGAAATTATGCCAAAAAATATTCTTATGATTGGTAGTACTGGTGTTGGTAAAACTGAAATAGCAAGAAGAATGGCTAAAATGATGTCTTTACCTTTTGTAAAAGTTGAAGCTAGTAAGTATACTGAAGTAGGTTTTGTAGGACGAGATGTTGAATCTATGATTAGAGATTTAGTTCATGCATCTTTCTCTTTAGTTACAAAAGAGTATGAAGATAATATTAAAGATAATATTGATCATGAAATTAATAAAATTATAATTGAAAAATTAATTCCAGCTCTTCCTTCTGGTGCTAGTGAAGCAACAAAAGAGTCATTTATTAAAGCATATAATAAAATGGAAGAAAAACTTTTATCTGGGGCTTTAGATGATAAAATTATTGAAATTGAATTTGATAAAAGAACTCATGTAGAAGTAATTGATACTGGTTTTCCAATTGATATGTCTTCAATGCAAGAAGGTATTAATAAACTTTTAGGCGGAATGAATAAAGATAAAATCAAAAAAGAAGTTTCAATAAAAGACGCAAGAAATTTATTAAGATCTTCTGCTAGTGATAAATTATTAGATCAAGACGCAATAAAAGTTGAAGCTTTAAAAAGAGCTAAAAATGGTGGAATTATATTTTTAGATGAAATTGATAAAATTGCATCAAGCAAATCTTCTCAAAACCAAGATCCTTCAAAAGAGGGTGTTCAAAGAGATTTATTACCAATAGTTGAAGGGTCTGATGTTCAAACAAAATATGGAACAATCTCAACTGATCATATTTTATTTATTGCAGCTGGTGCTTTCCATGTTTCAAAACCAAGTGATTTATTACCAGAACTGCAAGGAAGATTTCCTTTAAGAGTAGAATTAGAATCATTAAATGAAGAAGCTTTATATAAGATCTTAACAAATACGAAAAATTCTTTATTAAGACAATATCAGGCATTATTAAGTGTAGAAGATTTAAAAATAGAATTTTCAGATGAAGCCATTAGAGCATTTGCTTCTTTTTCATTAAGAGCTAATGAAAAAACAGAAGATATAGGTGCAAGAAGGTTACATACTGTAATTGAAAAAGTACTTGAAGATATCTCTTTTGATGCAGATGAACACGCGGGCGAAACAATAACAATTACAAAAGAACTAGTTGAAGAAAAACTAGGTGAAATTGTAGAAAATGAAGATATGTCAAGATATATATTGTAGATTTATTTTCATTGTGATAATATATTAAATAAAAATTTAGGAGTTAAAATGAATTTAGTAACTTTTTGTGTAGTAGATGATAATTTAATTGATAATAAACATTCAGTTGAATATTATGAAAGTGGTATGTCAGGGAATGCTGATATTGCTATTTTAGATATTAATACAATTTTTGATTTTGAAGAAAACAAACATGGTGCTTGTAAAGAAAAATTTGTATCAATTGCAATTATTGAAGATGAAAGTGATTATGATGCATTCAAAAACTTTGGAATCGACTCATGGATTCAAAAAGATCAAATTTCTGAGCTTAATGGTTTAATTACATTACTTGAAAAAAGGTTTTTATCATAATAATAGATACACACTGTCATTTAGACAATTTTAAATATATAGAAGATGTAGATGAAGTTATTGAAAGAGCAATAAAAGCAGGAGTTAAATCTTTTTTAATTCCTGGAGCTGATTTTGAATCTTTACCTCGAGCAATAGCTTTAAGTGAAAAATATGAAGAAGTTTTTTTTGCTGTTGGAATTCACCCTTATGATATAAACATGTATGATGAAAAAGTATTAGAAAAATATATTTCTCATCCAAAATGTATAGCTGTAGGTGAGTGCGGTTTAGATTATTTTAGACTGCCAGATGATGAAGAAGAGAAAAAAGCAGAAATAGCTTTACAAAAAAAAGTATTTATCGCTCAAATAGAATTTGCTAAAAAAGTTAAAAAACCATTAATTGTACATGTAAGAGATGCCTCAAATGACTCTCGTATGATATTAGAAGAATATAATGCAAAAGAAGTAGGTGGAGTTTTACATTGTTTTAATGCAAGTGAACACTTATTACCTTTAGCTGATCATGGATTTTATTATGGAATAGGTGGAGTTTTAACATTTAAAAATGCAAAAAAACTAGTAGACATACTTCCAAAAATACCTAAAGATAAATTATTAATTGAAACTGATGGACCTTATTTAACTCCTCATCCATTTAGAGGTCAAAGAAATGAACCTGTTTATACTGTTCAAATTGCGCAAAAAATGGCTGAGATTTTAGACTTAAGTATTGAAGAAGTTCACAATTTAAGCACTTCTAATGCTAAAACTTTGTTTAAAGAGTTTAAAAACATAAATTAGATATACTAAGCCTTATTTTAAAAATAGGGCTTTATTTGAAAAACATAATATTTTTCTGCTTACTTATTCATAGCACAATATTTGCATCATTAATTGGGACAAATGTTGAAACAAGAGATTTTGATGTACTAGAAGATTTGGACATTGATCAATCGTTTATTACTGACTACTTACTACAAAAACAATATAATTCTCTTTTAGCGAAACATAATCAAAAAAGATACGTACGAAAACTAAATAATGCATCATTATTTGTGCCAAAGATAAAAGAAATACTTAGACAAGAAGGTCTTCCTTCTATCTTTATTTATTTAGCTATGGCTGAGTCAAACTTTACAATTGATGCTAAATCTAATGTTAATGCTAGAGGTATATGGCAGTTTATGAAACCAACTGCAAAAAGATTTTCTTTAAAAAATGATATTTATCTTGATGAAAGAATGGATTTAGTTAAATCTACTTATGCCGCAAGTAAATATTTAAAACATTTAAAAAAGAGATTTGGTAAATGGTATTTAGCAGCTATTGCATATAACTGTGGAGAGGGTAGAGTAATTGAAGCAATTACTAGAGCTACTATTGATATGTATGTTAAAAAACATGGTAAACATAATAAATACTCAAAAGATATAAGAAAATATAGATCTACTATTTCTGCATATGTTAGAAAAAGAGCTAGATTCAAAGATATAAATAGAATTTATAGAAAAGTTTTAAAATGGGATGTTAAACCTAGTATTTATGAATTATTAGTATCTCAAAGAAATATTTCTAGACAATATTTACCAAAAGAATCAAGAAACTATATTAGAAAAATAATAGCCTTAGCTATGATGAATAATAATTCTTTTATTACAAATGAAGATAATGCACACTTACTTAATATGGGTATTTCAAATACAGTTGCAACTGTTCAAGTAAAAGGTGGATTACACTTAAAGAATATTGCCAAAGCAATTGGAATGAGTGAAAAAGAATTAGTTGATTTAAATAAACATATAATAAGAAAAATTGTACCTCCTTATTATAAATCTTATAATATTTATATTCCTTATAATATTCTTTCAAGATATAATGCTAATAAAGGTAATATAAAAAATACTAGATTTGCAATTCATATTGTAAAAAGAGGAGATAGTTTATACGCAATATCTAGAAAATATGATATTCCATATAGATTAATTGTAAAACAAAATAATTTAAATAATAACAGATTATCTTTAAGACAAAAACTTATTATTCCTGTATTAGCTAGTGATGTAAGAAAATATTCTAAAAAGTCATATAAAAGATCTAAAAGATATTATGTAAAAAATACTTATAAAGTAAAAAATGGTGATACTTTATCTCATATATCAAGACTATATAATATTTCTGTTTATAAATTAAAAAAAGATAATAAACTTAAAACATCTAAAATAAATATTGGAGATAGACTTGTTATTAATAAATAAAAATATAAAGAATCTTATTTGTGTTTCATTTTGTGCTCTTGTATTTACTGCCTGTGCTCCAAAAAATTTACAGTCTTATTCTTACAATGAATCATATTCTCATTCAACAAATAGTTCTAAAAAGTCTTATAAAAACAATAAGAAAAATGTAAGATATAAAAGAATACCAAAAGAAAAAATAAGAAACTCAAAAGCTATGCATAGAGCTACTATGAGACCATATAAAATTGCTGGTAAATGGTATCATCCTTCACTTGCGCGTGTTGGAGATGTTTTAAATGGTATTGCTTCTTGGTATGGTCCTAATTTCCATGCAAGAAAAACATCTAATGGCGAAGTCTATAATATGTATGCCTTAACAGCAGCTCATAAAACTTTACCTATGAATACAATTGTAAAAGTTATTAATTTAGAAAATAATAAAAGTGTAATAGTTAGAGTAAATGATAGAGGACCTTTTGTAAAAGGGCGTATTATTGACTTATCTAACAAAGCTGCATATAAAGTTGATATGGTAAAAAAAGGAACGGCAAGAGTAAAAGTTATAATTTTAGGTTTTAATGCAAAAATTGCTAATACAAAATCGCAAAAAGAACAAATAATTAGAAGTGAAAACTTTTTCTTACAAGTTGGAGCATTTTCAAAATATGAAGGTGCTTTGAATGTTAAAAGAAAATTCAATTTAATTTTAGAAAACAATTATCAAGCTATAATAAAAAGATCTTCTAATATTAATAGAGTTTGGATTAAAGGTTTTAAATCTTTAGAAGAAGCAGAAGATTTTAAAATGAATAATGATCTTAAGTCATCTGTAATTATTGCGCAATAGGAAATAAAATGACTGAATTATCTAGGCAAACAAAAGAAACAAATATTAAGTGTATAATTGATATTAATGGAACAGGAAAATCTAAAATTAATACTGGTGTTGGATTCTTTGATCATATGTTAGAAGCTTTCTCAAAACACTCAGGAATAGATTTAGAATTAAGTTGTAAGGGTGATTTGCATATTGATGCTCATCATACTGTTGAAGACTGTGGAATTGTTTTAGGAAAAGCTTTAAAAAAAGAAATTTTTCCAATTAAAGCAGTTGAGAGATATGGAAATGCAACTGTAGTAATGGATGAAGCTGCCTGTACATGCGCATTAGATTTATCTAATAGACCTTTTTTAGTTTATGAGAATAAACTTCTTGGTAAAGTTGGAGAATTTGATGTTGAATTAGCAGAAGAGTTTTTTCATGCACTTGTTATGAATGCAGGAATAACTACTCATTTAATTTGTGATAGAGGAAGAAATAAACATCATATTTTAGAAGCTACATTTAAAAGTTTTGCAGTTGCTTTAAGAAGAGCACTTGTAAAAAATGAAAGACTAGGAATTCCTAGTACTAAAGGAATTTTATGATTGAATTAATAGTTTTTGATATTGATGGAACATTAACAGATGGAAAAATTACTTATACTAATAATGGTGACGAAATAAAATCATTTGATGTAAAAGATGGTTTAGCTATTGCAACTTGGACTAAAAAACTTGGGAAAAAAGTTGCTATTATTACAGGGAGAACTTCTAAAATAGTTGAAAGAAGAGCAAAAGATTTGCAAATTGATCATTTATATCAAGGTGTTCATAATAAAGATGAAATTATCGAAAAAATATTAAAAGAAGAAAATATTACTTGGGATAATGTAGCTTGTATTGGTGATGATTTAAATGATTATAGAATGCTTAAAAAAGCAAAACTATCATTTTGTCCTAATGATGCAGTAAAAGAGATTAGAGATCTTGTTAAAGTTGTTTGTAAATCAAATGGTGGCTTCGGAGCAGGGCGTGAAATGATTGAGCATATTTGTAAAGAAAATAATCAAGAAGAGGATTTTTTAAACGCATGGTATTAAAAGTTTTTGTATATTCAATTTTATTTATTTCAATATTCTTTTTAATGGGTGATGTTGAAGATAAAAAAGATAAAAGCATTGTTTCAAATGAGGTAATGTTATCTTTTAAAGATGCTACTATGTATAGCCTAAGTGAAGAAAAAGTAAATAGAATTGTAAACGCTCAGACTGTACTTAGATATAAAAATAAAGATGTAATGCACAATGCTAGGATTTTATTAGCAAATGAAGATAAAAATATTGATGATGAAATTAAAGCAGATATTATGATAAAAAAAGGTAAAAACTACTCTTTTTTAAATAATGCTTCTTTTAAAAGATCAGATTTTATATCTTTGTACTCTGATGAACTTTTTTATAATGCTAAAAATGGTATTATTACAAATACAAAAAAATATAATGGTATATACTACAGTAATATTATTAGAGCTAAAAATCTTTATTTTGATAGTATAAATAATGATTTTAAATCAGAAGATGTTCATTTTGAAATAAATATTAAAGAAAATTAAGGAATATTATAAAAACACCGATTTATACAACCATTTAATCCAAAATGAAACAACCTTTAAAAATTAAGTGGAATTTAAAGAAAGTCCATATGCTACAAGATTTTTTCTTTTCGTTTTCAAAAAAAGTGGCCCTGGGCGGGACTCGAACCCGCTATCTATCGTATAGAAGTTAGACGCTTTACAACTAAGCCATCATGTCAGGCTATATGAAAATAGTGCATGATTCTTAACCAATATATACAGTATATCAAATTTATTACGTCATGCAATTGTGCTATAAATACATTAGAAAAAATGAAATATGTGACAGTTTACCTGTCAAAGTAAGTTAATTTTCATTTTGACGAATCAAATACCATATTTTATAAGTCAGTGACAAAAAATTTCAAAGAAAGTGCCACTTCCAACGTCAAAATATTAATAATAGTAATAATTAAATTTTAATTGTTA
>JABSOL010000010.1:26096-30678 GCA_013215985.1 Campylobacteraceae bacterium | reverse complement strand
ATTTTAAAAAGATATCATCAAATAACTCAATATAACATTCTGTATATACAAAATCTTTAAAAGATTAAAATAAATATAACAAGTTTACTGTATGCTTTATGTAAAAGTATGAAGATAAAGATATCTTCATACTTCTTATATATTAAGTCTAAGTATTTAAGGTTAACAACAATTACAAGATTGTTTATACTTACTTAATTTTCCAATTCCTGGATTAAATGTATTCGTAGGATCTAACTTAGCATAAAACTTTTGCAGAGTACTTTCTGCTTTATACATATGACCAACATTATGTTCAGCAGGATACTTAGCACCTTTTGCATCTAAGAACTCAAGCATTATTTCTTTCATTCTAGCTATATCTGTACCTTTTTTAAAAATATAATTTTGATGGAATACATTACACATAAAATGTCCATAGTGTAATGTAATTTCAATATTATCTTGTACTTCTTGAGGTAAAGTTTCAACCCAAATTGTATCATTACGTCTTAATGCAATATCTAACGGTAAAATACCAGCAATATTATCATTATTCATAACAGTATAACGTCCAGCAGCTCCACCTGCTGCAAATCTATGAAGTATTGCTTTATCAGCTTCTTCTTTAGTACATATTATATATCCGCCATCAGAATCTTCTTTATCTTCAGACCAGTTTTCTTCTAAATAAGCTTTAGCTTCTTCTATTCCGTCATCACTCATACTAAGAATAAGATGATGTTCATACTTATCTCTTACTTTAAGTAAACGTTCTGGTATTTGGTTTGGAAATAGTTTACTAGTATATTGCATTACTTTATTTGGAATATCTTTAGGTAAAAATGAAAAACCTTTTAAAAAGTTCTCAGCCTTTGATTTTATTTCATATAAAAGAGGCATTCTTTTAGTTCCTAAGTATCTAATAGCCACGAAAGTATCTTTTCCATACTCTTCTGTGATATTAAAGATTGTACGGTGCATATACTCTCCCATTTCAGGAAGGTTTTTAAACGTACTTAGAATATCAACTCTTAGTTTTGAAAGTTTATCAGGATTATTAGTTCCTAAATAAAATACTTGTTCTCTTTTAGGAATTGCAAAAGTATCAGTTCTAACAGCAAATACTCCTAATTTACCAGCACAACCACTAGATTCAAATAATCTACGTTCATCTGCATTAAAACGAGCTGGAATAGCTGATGTTACATCACGAACACGTTCTTCATATTCATGATCAGAAGCAATACCTGAATCATAATTAATTAAAGATGCATCAAAGTTACCTTCTTGTAAGTTTTTTAATATCTCTTCAGGTGTAGACCCAAGTCCCGCAATACCAAGATTATTTACTAAATGTAATTCACCTTTCTCATCTACTTGTGCATATATAGCAAACTCAGTATAAGCAGGACCTCTTTTTACTAAAGCACCACCAGAATTATTTGCAATACCACCTATTACAGTAGCCCCTAATTGAGAAGAACCAATAACAGAATGTGGACTACGATTTACTTTAAGTAAAGACTCTTCAAGTGAGTGTAATGTAGCTCCTGATAAACTAACAGCTTGTTTTCCTTCATTTATTAAAAATATATCATTAATAGCTAAAGTACTAATAACCACAACATCTCTATCATAGTCATTTCCACTAGGAGCAGAACCTTCAGTAAGTCCTGTTTTTGCAGCTTGCATAATAATAATGGCATTGTTTTTTACACAAGCTTCAATTAGTTTCCACTGTTCTAAAAGTGTACTTGGAAAAACAACTGCTAAAGCTGTACCAATACCTGAACGAAACCCACTTCTATAATAAGATGTTTTACTCTCTTTAGTTAGAACTTTATTAGCACCTACTATACTTTCAAATTCTTGAATTAATGCATTTTGTTCTGCTGTTGTTGTCATTATCATATCCTCTTGTGATTAATTTATAGATTTTGCTTGAATTTTATCGAAGTGAAGCTTTAATGTTTCGAAATTTTACAGTATATGCTACTTAATTTGTAATTTTTAGTTTTTGTAATAATATACATAAGTATCAATTAGATACAAAAGAAATTTAGAAACTATAAATATGTTCATATTCAATGATGTTTAGATTAAAAAAAGAAAAGATCTGCTTAATATTAAATATTCTTTTAAGCTCATTAGCTCTAGTTATGAATAAGTGTTTAAAGGAATTTTTAAATTCAAGTAAAAGAGTAAAAAATACAAATATTGCCAGACTTAATATCTTTCATTTGTTTAATAAGTCATGTTATATTAAATCATAGAATAGAAAGATAAAAGGACTTACTTAAATAAAGAAAACTTCCTAAAAAAATAAACTGCAATAAAAAAAGTAAACAGTTCACTAAAAGACAAGGCCATATAAACACCTACTATTCCATAATAAAAAGATAAAATACTAACAAAAAAAATAGGGAATATTAAACTTCTAATAATTGATATACTAGCAGATGCTAAAGATTGGTGTATAGAAGTAAGATATGAAGTAATAAGAATATTTAATCCTAAAAATAAAAATGCGACCCAAGTGTATTTTAAAAACTCTATTGTTATCTCTTTTGTTTGAATACTATTATTATCTAAAAAGATATCTACAAGTACATGAGAACTTGTTAAAACAAAAATCACTAAAATTGAAGAAAATACTAAAATAGTCATAAACCCAAGTTTTAAAAAAGTTTTAATTCGTATGAACTCTTTTGCTCCAAAATTTTTAGCAACGATTGGTTGTAGACCATCACTTATTGCAAAACTAATCATAATACTTAACATTATAAAATAAGTCACAATAGTATAAGCTGCAACGCCATTACTTCCTAAATACTTTATCATCATAAAGTTGAATATCATCACTGTTATTCCAGCTGAGGATTCATTAATAAATTCAGAAACACCATTTTTAAGTGCTGTTAATACGACTTTAAAACTTCCAGATGGTTTAATAAATTTTAGATTAGCTTTTTTTGTAAAAAAATGAGGAAGTAAAATAAATATGATAATAACATATGAAAATCCAGTAGCCCAAGCAGCTCCTTCTATTCCATAATCTAATTTTACAATAAAGATATAATCCAATACAATATTTATAATTGCACTAGAAATCAGTGCAAAAAAAGATAAATTTGGGTTTTCATCTACTCTTACAAAATAATCTATTACAATACCTATCATAATAAATGGTAAAAACATCACTATAATTGGTAGATACAGTTGAGTAGTGTTTTTTAACTCATCCTCTATATTTAAAAAATAAAAGATATTATCAATATTTATATAAACTAAAGAACAAGAGATTATACTAAAAACTATAACAGAGATAGTAGTTTTAGAAAATATATTTAATGCTTCTTCTTTTTTATTCTCTCCAAGAAGTTTTGAAACCATTACACTAGAACCAACAGCAAACATAAGCCCTACTCCAAAAAGAATAGAGAAAATAGGATAAACAATATTTATTGATGCAAGCCCTATTGAACCTACATAATTTCCTACAAAATAACCATCTATTATGCTAGCTGAGGATATTGCTAGAAGTCCAAGGATTGATGGAATAATATATTTTAAAAATACTTTATATGGATTATCTGTTAACATGTTCATTCCTATTTTAACTTTTACATTATTATATTTTTCTTATCATAAAGATTTGAACATCAAAGCCTAAACAAGAGAATGAAACAATTATCTATTAAGCCATTTCAATTTGTAAGCTTTACTCTTCAAAATTACTTTATAGAGAAGTAATTAGTATAAGAATGTCTTATTTCTTAGCAGCTGCATATATCCATGCAATTTTGCCTGAAGTGAAATTACCTTCTACTCTTACATAATCTTCCACTTCATATTCATCAGCTTGTTCTAATTCTAAAGATGTGACTTCGTAAACAGTTCCCTCAACTTTATCTGAGTTTTTACCTGTATATTTAAGTATTGGGTGTATATCCATTCCACTTAATTTTATTACAGAAGCATCTTTAATTCTAACAGTAGAAAGAACATAAGCAATTAGTATGTCTTTTTTACCTATTAGTTTACGTCCAAAAGTTTCTTTTTGTACAGATTCAAGTTGTAATGTTCCATATGAAAATAGATTTTCCATTTTATATCCTTAATTTAAATACTATTTAATAAATAATTCATACTTAAGCTTTTAACTTCTATTAGTCATACCCTGTAGTTTATCCCCTTCTACATAATGAATATTTGTAGTATAGTAATCCAGACTATATTCAATATTTAAGGAAAAGTATAAACTTTGTTTAAGATGAACTTTTATAGCTTTTTCAATTTCAATACTTAAATTCTGGGTAAACACTTTATTCCTATGAGGCTTTGTTAATAAAGATACAGTAACTAGAATATGAGAGTATTTATACTTAGAGCAAGGATAAGCTCTTGATTTGCATTCACCTGCGCTTATATCATTTTTATTGATAATTCTCTCAATTGCATCAAAGACTTTATTTAGATCTATGTCTAGATTATCAGAATATTTAATTTCTACATGAGGCATGTGAATCTACTCCTTAAACGCCAACTGTTAATTTTCCGTTTAATTCCCTTGCTAGTTGCTGCTTGTTAAGAGCACCAA